>JACRJM010000006.1 GCA_016219965.1 Candidatus Schekmanbacteria bacterium | reverse complement strand
TGCTCCAAGTCCGAGAGCTGAAGAATCAAGATCATTCATTGTTAAAGACAGGCGTGCGTTTGTAGTATTGGATATGCCTATCTGGAATGATACGGCTGTACCAGATATGGAACCATCAATCAATTTAGTTCCGTTGAACTCTGTAACACTTGATATTCTAGTTATTTCACTTGATAGCGCCTGGAATTCTTTATCAACGTTATTTCTGTCTGACTGGCTCAATGTACCGTTTGCAGCCTGAGCTGCAAGCTCTTTCATTCTGACCAGAATGTTGTTTACTTCGCTTAAAGCACCTTCAGCTGTCTGTGTAAGGCTTACAGCATCGTTTGCATTTCTTACTGCCTGGTCAAAACCTTTTACCTGAGCTTTTAATTTTTCTGACACCGCCATACCGGCAGGGTCATCTGATGAACGGTTTATCCTTAAACCAGATGACAATTTTTCAAGAGATTTGTTTAATGCTGAGGTAGATTTAGTAAGGTTGCGTTGAGCGTTGATTGATTCTATGTTCGTGTTAATACGTAATGACATTCTAATTCCTCCTTGAAAGTTTCGCTATTTGTTAATAGCAAGGATTAAAGCTTCCTTACTTTAATCCTTAATTAATTAGACCTAAAAAAAATAAAAAAACTTGATGAAGTTAATGTTACACCTCCTTTCGATTTTTGTTTGAACACATTTTTTATCGGATGTGTTTGTAAACTCTTTACATGACTTTTTAGAGTTATGTTTCAGTGATTATTATATAGATAAAACTATTCTCTACAGTCAATTGATTGACAAATCTGAAAATAAATTGTCGGGATTAGTAAGTTTTCAATTTCTATTATGAAAAATATTTCTATTTAAAAGCAGATAAATAATAGCGTTTTGCATTAAAGAAATCATCTGTTAAGGCGGCATGAAAATTGCACATTGTGGATTTAGTTTTTTCAGCAACTCTTTAAGAACATAACTAAATTACAGGATAACAATGGAGGGTAATAAATGACTTTAGAGTCAAATGAAGAATTGAACAATATCATAAATAGCATAAGAGACAATATTATTCCAATATTTGAAAAAATGATAAATAATGACAATATTTCATTCCCAAATAAAAATATAACCAATTGCTGGCAGTCATTGGATTGCAAGACAAATGATTGTCCTTTGTACGGTAATACATCTAATGGATTCCGGTGCTGGCAGATTGCCGGAACCTATTGTGGAGGAAAACCACAGGGAAGTTTTGTAGAAAAATACAGTAAATGTAGTAACTGCAAAGTGTTCAAATCTTCGTGCCCGACAATTGTTGAGGAAATCGGCGAACATTTTAATAACATGGTTTTTTTATTAAAACAAAAAGGGAAACTTTTAGAGGATAAAGAAAGGGTAGAACGTCTGAACAATGAACTGATGTCTGCCTTAGAACAACTTGATAAGAAAAACAGGGAAATTCAGGAAATAATGATAACGGACAAGCTGACCGGACTTTATAATCGGAATTACCTTAACATTGTATTTGAGGACGAAATATCCCGTTCAAGCAGGTATAACCGCCCGCTTGCTCTTATCATGGGAGATATAGACAGTTTTAAGAGTTACAATGATACTTATGGACATCTTGAAGGTGATAATATGCTTTCTTTTATGGGTGCTCTTATGAGAAGTGATATAAGAAAATTTGACCGTGCTTTCAGATATGGAGGAGAAGAGTTTGTGATTTTACTCCCTGAATCAGATTCTATGCTGGCATACATAGTTGCTGAACGGATACGCAGGGATTTTGAGAAAAAAACATTCCTTGCAAACAAAGGAGAAGAGCAGGTAACTGCTTCACGAACAATAAGCATGGGGATTACCCATACATTTACTTATACCAATATTGAAAAATTGATTAGCGAAGCAGACAAGGCATTGTATAGAGCAAAAAGAAAAGGAGGGAACGTGAGTGTGAAATATGAAGATAGTTAAAAAGGTTTTGATAATGTCATAATTCTGCCGTGCTTAGCTCTGCGTGTGCAAATTCCTTCCTCAGGTATTGTTTTCTCTTCCTTTATTCTGTGATATAAATATTCCTGTATAAGCTTCAATCAGTTTTTGCAATTAGTAAAAATATTTTAATTTTGAAGTTGTTTATGATAAAAAATCAGAAAAAGCAGTCAGCCTCTATACATGATTTTTGGATAGCGATAGTTATTGCTCAATAAACTATTTGAAAATTCCTGTCGGAGTTGAAATAGGATTAATTATAACAGTAGCTTCAGGCAATCAGTTTAATAATGATAAACTCACTATCAAAAAAACGTTTTTCTTTTCTGATTATATTAGTTTTTATCATATTTTATATAATGCCGCTAGGGGTGCGTCCTTTGTTTATCAAGGATGAAACACGTTATGGAGAAATTCCCCGTGAGATGATAAGTACAGATGAATGGATTGTCCCTCACCTGAATGGTTTACGTTATTTTGAAAAACCTGTCTTAGGCTACTGGCTTAATGCCGGTTCCATATTGCTTTTTGGTGAAAACAATTTTGCAGTGCGTTTCCCATCTGCTATGGCTACAGGGCTTTCTGCACTGTTAATTTTTCTGATGCTTAAGAAATCGGTCAAAGAAAGTATCGAAGAAGCAAATACAGCCGCGATTATTTTCCTGACTTGTTTTGCTGTGTTCGGAATAGGTACGTTTTCTATCCTCGATAATATGTTTGTATTCTTTCTCACAGGAATGATGATGACCTTTTATCTTGCCTCTGATTCAGAGAATGACTTATGGAGGCAAAGAACTTTACTGGCGGCGTCAGGGATTTTCTGCGGGCTCGCTTTTCTTACCAAAGGATTTTTAGCTGTTGCGCTGCCGGCTCTCGTTATCGTCCCCTGGCTTATCTGGCAGGGTAGGTGGAAAGACATCCTCCGGTTTTCATGGCTGCCTCTGGTTGTATCTATACTTGTCGTACTCCCCTGGAGTATTTTGGTTAATATTAAGGAGCCTGATTTCTGGAATTTTTTTTTCTGGGAACAGCATGTACGTCGTTTTATTGGACACGATGCCCAACACAAAAGAAATTTTGGATTTTTCCTGTTAACTATGCCCGCCATGTTTTTACCCTGGACGTTTATGATTCCTGCAGCATCTTCTTCCATAAGAGAGAAGATTGGGGAAGAAAGTCAAATTGGTAATCTCACGCGGTTTTGCTTTTGCTGGTTTCTTTTTCCTTTTCTTTTATTTTCAGTATCAAAGTCCAAGCTTCTGACCTATATCCTCCCCTGTTTTCCGCCCCTTGCCATTCTCATGTCCCTTGGACTTTTGAATACTCTAAAGAAAGGGAAAAACAAAAATTTTCAATCAGGCGCAGCGGTATCTTCAATAATTTTCAGCTTAATCCTGATTGCACTTTTCTACCTGCAGTTCTATGGCTATAAAGGCTTTTATCCATATAGTAAAACATGGGAATGGGTTCTCTTGGAAAGTGCCGTTATATTCATGATACTATTTTGTAGTTTGAGCTTAAGGAAACTTAAATCAGCAGGGGACAAGGTCCTTTTATTCTCTCTTGCTCCTCTTTTGTTGCTTTTCAGTTATCCTTTTATTATTCCGGACATGGTTATTAAAGAACAGGCATTGGGATCATTCCTTGAATCACACAAAGATGATGTTTTACCAGGGACTCTTATCTTGTCTGATGAAAGTCCTGTTACTGCTGTTTGCTGGTATTACAAAAGAGATAATGTATATCTGATTGAAAACGAGGGGGAGCTTGGTTATGGACTTGAATATAATGATGCAAAACATAAGGCGCTTAAAAAGGCAGATGCTTCGCTGCTAATAAATAAGAATCGTGGAAATGTTGTTCTTGTGGCCAGTGCGGGAAATTATAAACGCTGGAAAAAGCGCCTTCCCAAGCCAGAGTCTGAAGATTATTATGATGTCGATGGTTATGTTTTTGTTAAATATTAAATGATTTTTATTGACATATATTCAAATAAATGTATTTTTTCTCCGTGGTAAAGTATAATTAGGAATGATGTGCATAGTTTATTTGTCCTGCTATATTTGAAAAAAACTTTAATCAGGTAAAAAGATGCGAAATAAAAAATTTATCTTTTTACTGGTAGTTTCATGGTGTTTCCTCTTTATCATTTCCAATCCACTTTTAGTTCAAAGTTCAGATTCCAACAAGTCATCCCAATCATTAAGCATTAAGATCTCTCCATCCAAAAAATCTGTTAAGAAGGGAGCAAAACAGAAATTTAACGTCAATGTTGCCGGGATTAAAGGTAATAGTTCTGCTTATAAAGCCAAAGCAACAGACATAGAGAAAGATATTATTTGGATGGTCAATGAGATACAAGGAGGCAACAAGGATGTTGGCAAGATAAATAGCCGTGGTGTTTACAGGGCTCCAAAGAAAGTGCCTTCCTCAAATCCTGTCTATATAAGCGCATACAGTTCGAAATATGAACTTCATTCCAATAAAGCAAGAATTGCTGTTGTTTCAACAAAGAAGAAGGGTGTGATTTCATTTAAGGCGAAGTGGGTATCAGGGAGGTCTGCGAGGGTTTCAAATGGTATCCCTGCTGAGGTAAAAAAAGTAAAAGGAGTTGCGGTTAATAGCCTGACCGGAGAAAAGTTTACAGCGGGTCCTGTAAATGTTGAAGACAGGGTATTGGAGTTCCCCGATGTGCCTCTTGAAGGAAATTATACGGTAACTCTCTATGGCATTGATGATTCCGGCAAGGAGATTTACAAGGGAACTGTTTCGGATGTAAAGGCAACAGCGCCTGGAGATACAACAAAGCCAGTTACAATAATATTGACGATAGTTAACGGTGAAGTTGAGGTCAGCGCCATAGAGCCTGCGATAACTGAGATTCATACCGGGAGCACGCAGCAGTTTACGGTTACGATTTCCGGGGTATTTGATCCTGAGGTTAAATGGTCTGTAAGCGGTGACGGGGATTTAGGGACAATTACCAAGAACGGTTTGTACACTGCTCCGACGACAATTAACGAAGCAGTCACTGCTACTGTTAAAGCTGCATGGAAAGAGGACGGCTCCAAATTCAGTGAGATTAGTTTCAGCATAGTTGAGGATGAGGACATTGTTTCAATAAGTGTCAGCCCTGTAACAGCGACTGTGGAATCAGAGGGCACTGTTCAGTTTGATGCAACTGTTACAGGCAGTGCTGACACATCGGTTGCATGGTCAGTTGAGGGGGGGAGCAGTAACGGAACGATAGATTCTGCCGGGCTATACACAGCGCCGTCAGTTATTGTAACAACTACTGTCACTGTGAAAGCTGTGAGTAATGCAGACCCTTCAAAGTATGCTATAGCATTGGTTACGGTAAATCCTGTTTCACTGCCCGAGGTTTTATTCTCTAATCCAGATAACGGCTCGACAGGGGTCGCAATCGACACGACCGTTCAGGTGACATTCAGCGAAGCAATGAATTCATCTACAATCAATACATCTACATTTATAGTAAACGGCATAACAGGAACAGTTGTCTATTTCACTGATTCCATGTCTGCTGTTTTTACTCCTTCTGCTCCTTTAAGCTATGACATGGTTTACACAGCTACTATTACAGCAGGTGTTGAAAACCTTGCAGGTAATAATATGGCATCTCCTTATGTCTGGTTTTTTAAAACTCAGTCTCCACTGCCTGCGCCTTCTCCATGGTCATGGACATTTTCAACCGGATTGGATGATGATCAAGCTAATTCTGTTACCGCTACTCCAGACGGAGGGTGTGTTGCAGCAGGATATACTGTTCCAGAAACAAATCCCTCTGAAGGTTATTTCTGGATAGCGAATATTGGAAGCGAAGGCACGGTGAACTGGCAGAAAACGTATAATCCGGATGTAAATAGAGATGAAATACTTGCTATTGAGCGGACAACTGACAGCGGATATGTGCTTGCCGGTTACACAGTTTCAAGTTCTGTTGTAGGTTCTACTGATGACTTCTGTGTTATTAAAATTAATTCCGATGGAACCCCTGAGTGGCAGAAGACCTATGGAGGCTCTTCTATGGAGCAGGCTGAATCAATCCAGCAGACCTCAGACGGTGGCTATATAGTTGCAGGGTGGTCCTATTCATTCAGTTCCAGCAGTGATGATATATGGATATTAAAGCTTAATTCTGACGGGAGTGTTGCCTGGAAAGCAAAATACGGTGAAGAGGGCATTACTGAAGAAGCTACGAAAATAATTGAAACATCTGACGGAGGCTATTTTGTTGTGGGACACACTGTTTCATCTTCCGAAATAAGCTCGGGTTATGATGTGTGGGCGCTTAAGCTCGACTCTGATGGCTCAATTTCTTGGCAGGAAAAGATCGGCGAAGGGGCTAATGACAGAGCTCAATCTGTAATAGAAACATCAGGCGGAGAATATCTGATTGCTGGCTATAAGAGTTCCTATGGAGGAGGTCCCACTGATTTCTGGCTTATCAAGCTCGATTTATCGGGCAATATATTATGGCAGAAAACATATGGAGGTACGTCCACTGACATTGCAGAGGATGTCCGGGAAACTTCAGATGGCAATTTTATTGTAGCTGGCTGGACTTATTCATTTATCCATGACGGAGACAGCGCCGGCTGGTTAATAAAGGTAGGTTCGTCAGGTGATATAATCTGGCAGAAGACATATTCCCTGCCGGCATCTACATTGGGAGAAAGATTTAATTCTGTTGCTCTCTCCCCGGATGGTGGCATTATTGTGGCTGGATATGCTGACACATTTGATGCGGACTATCATGATCCCTGGGTAATGAAACTCAATTCAGAAGGAAATTTACCCGGAGTTTGCAATATTGTGGTTGCTGATACGGATGTAATTCCTCTTTCTACTACTGCTTTAGCGGTTGCTACAACTGTAATTCCCTCTGATACATCAGTAAGTATTGCATCAACGTCTGTTGTTGACGAGGTAGGCTATTCCCTTACGCCCATAAGTCAGTGTATTTACGGAGGAACCCTTACTCCTGTTGATGTGCTCTGGGCAAAGACATACGGCGGTCCTGAGAGGGATAATGCCAAAGTTGTCAGGCAGACATCAGACGGCGGGTATATTGTCGCAGGCAATACTGAATCGGGAGGTTGGTGGGATATTTTATTAATGAAACTGAAGATTGACGGTTCAATTGAGTGGCAGAAAACTTTTGGCGGGACGCATGATGACCTTGTCTATTCCTGCGAGCAGACATCAGACGGCGGATATATAGTTGCAGGGACAACTGGTTTTACAGGAACTGCCAGTTCCGAGGTTGCGGATATCTGGCTATTTAAGGTTGACGCAGCCGGCAATATTGAATGGCAGAAGAAGTTTGGCGGAGGCTCGGGAGATAGCAATACTGAAATTGCCCAGTCAGTGCATCAGACATCTGACGGTGGTTATATCGTTACCGGAGGTATTGTTGTTTCTTCCGGGAACAATGATTTATGGGTAGCAAGGCTTGATTCATCGGGAACTGTTTTATGGCAGAAAAAATATGGAGGAAGCAATTCAGAGTGGGGTTATTCAATAGATGAAACATCTGATGGCGGGTTTATTGTTGCAGGTGAAGGTTCTTTTGGTTCAGGCACTGAAGCATGGATATTGAAGCTTAATTCAGACGGCACAGTTGCATGGCAGAAAACTTTTGGCGGGACCAATTATGATTTAGCCACGTCCGTTAGAGAAACTTCTGACGGCGCTTATATAGTAGCGGCTTATTCGACGTCAATTCATTCTGATGGAGATGTTTGGATATTAAAACTGAATTCTGACGGCTCGGTTGCATGGCAGAATATCTATGACAGCTCGTTAACCGAATACCCTCGTTCAATTGAGCAGGCAAAGGACGGAGGGTATATAATAACAGGCTACACCTTCTTAACAAGTTCTGATATTAATGCCTTTGTGTTGAAACTTGATTCAGCCGGAACTGTTGAATGGGGGAATACCTATGTTGGTCCATACAATGAACTGTCTTCATCTGTATGGCAGACTTTAGAAGGCGGTTATATTGTTGCAGGACAGACAGATTCAACTGGAGCAGGAAGCGAAGATTTCTGGATATTGCGTATTGATTCGAATGGAGATATCGGAATCGATTGTTCCTATGTTTTCCCGCAGGATTTTGTTTCTGGCGTCACTACTTTATCTCCGGTTGATACAATTGTATCACCTGTAACAGTCACTTTAGCAGTTTCTTCCACATCTATTACCAGCGGCACAAGCTCTCTCGCATCTGCAACACAATGTTCTGCACCTCTTATTGGGTCGCTTGTCGTTTATGTAATGAGCAGCGGCGATGCTGATACCGACCAGGCAGTGATTAATGCACTTGTTGCCCGCAAGCATATCCCTGTTCTTGGACCACAAGTGGGAGAATGGGATGGCACACAGACAGATATTTACGGATATAATGTTGTAGTGCTTCAGAATAGCTATAACTGGAGTTCAAGCGGCAGCATGCCGGTTTCCGGTGAAAATGCCCTTATTGATTTTGTAGACAGCGGCGGCGGGCTTGTCACAGGAGAATGGCTCATCTGGAATATTGATTCAGGTGGCAGGCATACAGGGCTTGATCCTATTATTCCGGCTGATATGGTCTCATGGAACAGTGCATCATCTACAAGTTATTCGCAATATGATATATCTGACCCAATACTTAACAATGGGCTTCCTTCATCTTTCACTTTTTCAATGAACAGTATTAGCGGTTCAGAATCAAATCTTGCTGCCAAATCCGGAGCAACAGAATATTACTACAGCAGTAATTCCGGTGCCGCTGGTGTGGTAGGCTGGGATTATGGAAGCGGACGTGTCATTAGCTTTTCCACACTTCTTTCTGATGTTGAGCTTTCAAACTCTGATTATTCAACTCTCTTTGTAAACGCCGTTGAATGGGCGGGCACACCTGCCCCTTAGAATTTTTTTCTCTTTTTACTTCTTCCCATGGAAGAGTTCGCTTCCTGCGCCGGGATAAATTTTTCGTTCCTTCAAAGGTGTTGGATTTGTTACGGCCGGCCATTTCCCTGCTTGAGGTTCAGCCCCTTCTTTCGCAACAGTTGAACACGAATTATCTCCCATATTGGGATTCTTTCTCACGTCAATTCCTTCCACATTATGGCTGAATTCTATTGGGATGCCGTTTGGATCAAAGGCATAGATTGAATGTATGAAGCCGTGGTCTATTACATCTGAAACCTCAAAACCTGCGGCGAAAATTTTGTCTTTCAATTCCCAAAGTGCTTCTTCTGTTTCCACTCCGAAGGATACATGGTCAAAAATAAAAGGTCCTTTGACAGGCTCGCCGTGGTCTTTTTCTTTTACCGGTTTAACTGCTTCCCATTCAAAGAATGCTATCAGGTCATATTCAGATATTTGGAAAAAATAATGTCTGTACCCCTGCCGGCCAAGTCCTGAAACAAGCCTCATTCCGAGAAGGTCTCGCCAGAACCGGATAGTTTTGTCCATGTCCCCCGTTGCCATAGCAAGATGATTTACACCGTTAAATTTTATCATTTCAAATCCTCCTCATATTTACGCTTTGATTGACCAAAGCATATTCTATTAATATAATTATTATATGTTTTTATTCATGTTTTTTTTGTAAACTGAAAAAATTATTTTAACCGTGGAGGATGGCAATCATGTCAAAGTCCGAAGAAAATCTAAAAGCTGCATTTGCAGGAGAATCACAGGCTAACCGCAAATATCTCGCATTCGCCGATAAGGCAAAAAAGGAAGGGTTCAAACAAGCTGCACGGATGTTCCTTGCTGCTGCCGAGGCTGAGACCATTCATGCCCACAATCATTTGCGTGCCCTTAAAGGGATTGGCAGTACCAAAGATAACCTGAAAGAGGCAGTTTCAGGAGAAACCCATGAATTCAAGAATATGTATCCCGGGATGCTTGAGCAGGCAAGGGCTGAAGGGAACAAGGAAGCGGAAAGGTCCTTCAGCTATGCGCTTCAGGTTGAGAAAGGACACGCTGAACTTTATCAGAAGCTACTCGATGGAATTGATTCATCGAAAGATGAGTATGCGTATTTTGTCTGCCCTGTGTGTGGTTATACTTCCGAGAAGGAAGCTCCTGAGGCTTGTCCTATTTGCGCTGTTAAGGGGAGTACATTTAAAAAAATAGATCTGTAATTTGCAGAAATCTTATGCCCAACTTCGTCTGCAGGAGAAGGATTAATGGCACATCTTCTGAGAGCGCTGCATATAGATGCAGCAACTGGTTATTACAGACTTGTAAAATTTGAGAGCGGCGAAGTAATAGGCCCGGTTGACTATGGTTTCAAAGTCTATCAGGAGCGGAACGGGCTTTGTATCGGAGGAGGTTTGCTTGCCGGCTCCATTATCCCCGGCTCCAACAGGCTTATATTCAGCGGACGCTCCCCCCACTGGGAAGGATTTTATGTATCCACAATGGGGGGAGCTGCCCTTGTATTTGATGACCTGGGAATAAACTTTATTGTCATCGAAGGGAAGTGTCCGCAGGCGAGCATCCTGAAGCTCAAGCGTGACAGGTCTGAGATGATAGATATAGACATTGAGCCTTTGCCCGCACTTCAGGAGATATGGAAGTCCTATAAAAATCTTAAAGGCACTTTAGCCCTTCAGTCCTATCTTTACGACAGGTATCTATCGCACTTTTCAAAATCACCGCGCATTCTTGTAACAGGTCCGGCAGCACTTCATACAAATTTCGGTGCAATCTGCTCTTCTCAGATTACGAGTGACGGGATTTCCAATGCTGAATGCTGGGCAGGAAGAGGCGGATTCGGGTCTAAGCTTTTGAGGGAACATAATATTGCTGCCATAATATTCGGCGGCACTTATATCGACGATGACCTGATGGACAAGACCCTTGTTGACCGTTACTTCCTGGATAAATACCAGATGAAGATGAAACTCAAGGATTTCGAGGTCACTAAAAAATACCGCTTTGACCCAAAGTTTGATACCGGAGGGACATTTGGTGTTAACTTTACCTCCCTGAAAGAACTTCTTTTCAGCTTCAATTACAGTTCCATTTATCTTACAGACGCAGAACGTCTTGAAATACATGAGAGGTTTATAAAAGCTCATTATCTAAAACAGTTCAACAGCGAGATAATAGCGGAAAAGAGTTTTTTTACCTGCGGAGAACCCTGTGTCGCAGTTTGTAAGAAGGTACGGGGGGAATACAAAAAAGATTATGAGCCATACGAGGCATTAGGACCCAACTGCGGGATATTTGACCAGAGAGCCGCTGAAGAAATCGTGTATTATGCTGATTCCATGGGATTTGATGCCATAGAGATAGGGGGCATGGTTTCATGGGTCATGGAACTTCTCTCTAAAGGAATAATAAAAAAAGATCTCCTCAGGTTAAGTTGTGAACCGGTTTTCGATTACAAGAACTTCAGGATTATAGAAGATTCGCAGAATAATGCGCGGCTTTCCAGAGAAATAATTGACATGATACTTTTTAAGGAATGGGGGAAGAACTTCAGGCTTGGTATGAGACAGGCCGCAAAGGAGCTGGATGAAAGTGTTGGCATAAACACAATAGATTATGCTGTTTTTAATGCCTTCGGAGAGTATGGCACAATGGTGCCTAACCAGTATTGGACACCAGGTATGTTCTCTCCTATGTCCATAATGGGAAAATATTTTGAGTATTACGGATATGATTACCATGAGCCGCGCGAGCTTGGCAGGCTGAATGCAGAACGTATGGTAAAGGAGATTTCCATAGATAACGCAGGAATGTGCCGTTTCCATCGGGGGTGGGCTGAGGACATTATAGAAGAAATATTCAATGATTATTTTGCTATGAAAGTAGATTTTTTTGCTCATCACTTAAAGCTTGTCTCTGCGATGAATGAGTCAAACCACTCCCACTTTTGGGAAAGCAGCAGGATTATTGATATTGTCGGAAAATACCTTGAGAAGCATCTTCAGGAGAGTCCGTCCAATGAAGAGCTTAAAAAATGGTGCGACGGATTTAGAAATGATAAGCGCAATACTGCCCGCCGCTACTGGAAAGAGCTTAGAGACGGAATGAATGAGGTATTCAGCACGTATTAAGGGGTGGCAGTCTGCATTTCGCTTCAAACTTCAGGCGCTCATATGCAGCCTGCCACCACTTAGCCGTCAATTCAAATCTGCCTGTTGACAATTCCAGGAAAATCTGAATTCTAATTTTGTATGCGCAGAGCAAATATTATTTTTTTGTTGTTTGCCATTATTCTTTCTTCGTGCTCGTCTTTAAAGTTCCATGAAGGGAGCAATGATTCCCTTTATGTTTACCGTGATTTCGTAATGGGTGTGCAGGTCGAGCTTACGCTTAGAAGCAGTGACGAGAATACCGCCCAAAACGCCGCAATGGAAGCATTTGAAGAAATGAAACGCCTCGACAGGATGCTGAGCAACTGGAAAGATGACAGTGAAGTATCGGAGATAAACAGGAACAGCTCTACGGAATGGATTAAAGTCTCTGATGAAATGTTTGAAGTGCTATCAAGAGCGCAGAGTCTTTCTAAAGAGACAAACGGGGCATTTGACATTACTGTGGGAAAGCTTCTGCATCTCTGGAATTTTTATTCGCGTAATCCTCTGGAACCTTCGGAAAAAGAACAGCGCAATGCCATGGGGTATGTGAGCTATAAGTTTATCGAACTGGATCGCGTAAAAAAAATGCTCCGTTTCATTAAACCTGGCATTGAGATTGATCTCGGAGGTATCGCGAAAGGATACATCCTGGAAAAAGGGTATGAGGTCCTCGAAGATAATGGAATACAGGCAGGACTAATCAATGGTTCCGGAGATGTTTATGTCTGGGGGGAAAAGCCTGACGGAAACCTCTGGAATGTAGCTGTGAGGAATCCGGGAAACCCTGAAACACCTCTTGCAATCCTGCCTCTTACAGATATGGCAGTGTTTTCATCAGGCGACTATGAACGGAAGTTTTCAAATGAAGGGAAAACTTTTCATCATATCTTTGATCCAAGAACCGGTATGCCTGCGACAGGATGCCACGGTGTTACTGTCATCGCAAAAACAATAAAAGATGCAGATGGTCTTTCATCGTCTGTTTTTGTAATGGGCCCTGAGGAAGGGAAGGATTTTGCTGATAAGATTGGCGGCACAGGTGTAATAATAATTGAGAATGATGGACGCGTGGTTTTCAATAAATGGGTTCGAAAAAGATTTTCAGGTGTTCAAATCGAGTAGGAACTAATTGATTTTTTTGGTGTAAATATAGTGTAAAAAAAATTTGCACATTTTTTACAATTGGTTTAAGATAAATTTGATTTTCGAGCACCCACTCTAACTTTTAATTTTGGAGGAATGTTGTATGACGAGACTCAGATGGCTGTTGGTGATTGTGCTTTGCGGTTCTCTAGGTTTTTATTCTGCTGGTCTTTTTGCTGCTGACGAAAAACCGGGAGCTGCTTCAGCGGCAAGTGCACCTGCTGAAACAAAAGTAAAGCCTGCTGCAATAAAAGCAACGGATAAAAAAATCCCGAACCACCCGAATGTTGAAATATCAATGACCTGCTCTGAATGCCATGAAGTTCAGTACGATGCAGAGTCAACAGCAACTAAAACATGGATTAACAACTATGCTCAGATGCCAAAAGATGCTCTCTGGAAAAAGATCTCTGATTTTCTTCCCAACAGGCAGCGTTTCGTGATGGCAACAGTTGGAGAAAAAGACGGCAAATATTATCCTACGGCAACTACTGCTGACTTTACCCTTGTTCCTGATGAGCATATCTTCATCTGCTCCAATGAAAAGGGAACTGAAAAGATGACAGAGCTTACGAAGAACTCACTTGTAAGCATGGTACATTATGAAGGTTCCATCGAAGGACCAACACCTCCTTCGGTCCGCTGGTGGAAGAGTGTTCAGGTTTTTGGCAAGGCAACTCCTTATGAGCCTGGTACCGCGGAATTTAGTGATCTTGCAAAAAAATATGTCTTTTACAGAGTAACTCCTGACCGCGCTTTGAAAAGAATGATTATGACAAGGATAGATGTTGAAAGGATAATTTATTTTGATTCCTCACTTATGAAAGAAGGGTTTTCACCTTATCAGCTTTGGGAAAAATGAGGGATTGGAATAAATAAATGACAGAGCAAAGTAAAACTAATTCAAAATTCGTTGGTATAGAAATTCCTTCTGGGGTAACCAGAAGGAATTTCTATTTCCTTTATACTGCTGCTTTTCTTGTAAATGTATTGATGGTTTTCCCGGCTGTCATACAGCCTGTATTCCTGAAAGAGATAATAGGTATTCCAGACAGCAAGGCAGGCTCAATAAATTCGCTTTTACAGAATTTAAGCCAGGTGGCTTCGCTTTTCCTTGCAGGCTATGTTGGATTTCTTTCCGACAGACTTGGAAGAAGGATTATGCTCATGTCAGGTGCAGCCATCACAGGGCTTTTCATAATCAGTTTTGGCTATTCAAAAGAATTGGGCATGATAGTCGGATTGTCACCAGAGTATGCTGTCTATGTGACAAGATTCATTCTGGGAGTTGCCCTTATATTTACCTGGCCACATTTCAGTCCTCTCATTGCTGATTATACCAATCCATCAAGCCGCGGAAAAGCTATGGCTATGTATGGAATAGCGATGGGACTTGGCACTATCCTTTCCTTCGGTGCAATAGGTCAGATGCCCAGGGTATTCGGGATATACAACAGCTTCCTTGTTGCGGCGGGAGTTGCCTTCCTTGCATCCATTGTTATCTGGGCAGGGCTGGTTGACAGGATGTCAGAGGAGAAGAAAAAACAGCCCGGCAGATTCAAAGAGCTCATGGCACTTGTAAAAAAATCAACACCGTTGAAAGTGAGTTATGCCGCTACTTTCATAGGCCGTGCGGATACGCCCATAATCCGGCTTCTCATGATGGTCTGGCTCGTCACGGCAGCAGAAAAACATGGATTAACCCCTGTCAAAGCAACCGGTATCGGTGGACTTATAATGATGGGTTTTGCAGTAATGGCAATGCTTAGTAATGTTGTAGCAGGTCCTCTTGTGGATAAGATAGGCCGCGTAGCAACAATAATCCTTTCCATGGCAAGCGCATCCATAGGATTTGGTCTGCTGTATTTTGTTGATAATCCCTTTTCATATGCTGTAGCATTGCCAATAGGTCTTATAGGATTCGGGATGTCTGGAGTGGTGATCGGCGCAAATACACTTGCGGCAGATGCAGCACCGAGGTATCTGGTCGGCACTGTTATGGGCGGGCTGAATACAGTCCAGTCAGTAGGGTTAATATTACTTTTGCAGGCGGCAGGAGTTATCCGCGATATATTCTCGACCCAGTTCGCGTTCATGTTCAAAGCTATTCTTAACGTACTTTTCATCGTCTGGTTACTGGTTGTAAGGAAAAAATGTGAGGCAGAACTCACATTGACAGCAAATGCTGAAAATCTTGGGGCCGCAGAAGCAGTTTTAAAATAATGGAGGACACCGCATGACTTTCAGGTTTTTAGGGGGGAGATACTGGTTTGCCGTGCTTTTTGCTTTATTTTTGATTTTATCTTTTTCCGGCACTTTAGCTTCCTTTGCGGCAGAAAAAGGAAATATCTCAGGCACTGTCACAGATGAGGCAAGCAAAACGCCTCTTCCCGGTATAGCTGTAACCGTAGAAGGAACGGACATTATCGTTTATACGAATGAAAAGGGAGAATATGAGATAAGTCTTAAACCCGGCACATATAAGCTAAGGGCTGAACTTTTAGGATATAAACCCTCTGAGGCATTGAATGTAACAGTACTTGAAGGGGAAACAACCAAAGTCAATTTAAAAATGGAGGAAGCCCTTGCCATCAAAGGTGAGGAAGTCGTAGTCACGGGAGAAAGGCTTAATATTCCCCTTTCAAAGACAACAGCTTCGGTTGCTGTAGTGTCTTCCAGGGATATTGAGAAAGTCCCGGTTGCAACAAATGCTGCTGATCTTCTTGCTTATACCCCGGGTGTACAGATGGAAAGCGGCTCATCTCCTTTTACCAAGACGATAAAGATAAGAGGAAGGACTGCAACCCCTCCGCGTACCGCATCAAGCGGGATACTTCTCCTTGTTGACGGCATACCTTCAAATGACCCTGCGTCAGGATATGCGAACATTTACCAGATACCTTCCGAGAACATCGAGAGGATCGAGGTTGTAAAAGGTGCTTCATCAGCACAGTACGGTGGTCAGGCAGCAGCGGGTGTCATAAATATCATAACGAGGAAAGGGCAGACTAAACCTTATACATCTGCAGGAGCAAGTTTCGGGACATTCCAGCGCAGAAGCAGGGCTGAAAGAGAGTTATATGAAAGTTATACCTTCAGTCACGGCTGGGGAAATAAGTATTTTGATTATGCATTAAGCGTGGCGTATGCCCATACAAGCGGTATTACGAGCGCAGATACCAATAAGGTTGGAAGCGCTTACAGCCTGTTTGCCAAAAGCCATCCCGGGCAAGGGCGTCTTCCTGATGGTACGAAGGTTCTTCTCAACAGAAGGGAAATCCCTTTTATGCTGGGGAAAAATGTCAACGAGCTTTTTGATGTTGGTGACCATGACAAGGCTGAGAGATATTCAGCAAGTGCTAGCCTTGGCATTAATCTGTTCAAAGGGAATAAGCTGAGAATCAACCCGAGTTATTCCTTTCTTAACTCCTACAGCATATTCTCTCCCGGAAACATACCTATATCAATACCAAGTGAAACATTTCTCCAGTCAGGCTTAAGGATACTTAACAGAAGGGATGCTCTTAACATAATTGACAAATGGGATATCACCCCGAATCTTACTTACAATTTCAGGATGGGACTAATAAAAAGCACTGATATCGCTGATTTCCTATTTGTGAATGATTTTATTGACTATGATAAGGAGACGGAAGCGGTATCTGGTTTGAAAGACGGTTTCGTAGGAGGAGGTGGCCCATTTTCACCTGCCCCTGACTTTATGTTAAACAGGAGCTTCACATTTGCAAATGACTTAAGCTACAAATTTGACATTTTAGATGGCGACACGCTTACAATAGGCCAGGAATATCAATGGACAAAAAGCTCATCGCCCACCTTAAGTTATGTACAGCCGAGCGTTAAAAGGAATATTCATTCCCTGTTTTTTCAGAATATGCTTGTTATAAAGGACCTGACATTTTCAGTTGGCGGCAGATGGGACCAGGCTACAACGTTTATCGATGATTTTGATGATGAGTTTTCACCTCGTGTTGGATTTAATTATGAGATTTCTCCGGGCACGAGTTTCCGTTTTTCAATTGGAAGGGCAAGAAGGTTTCCTGAGTTTGCAAGAAAATTCGGACTTGCTCAGTCAAATGGACGTTCTTTCGGGAATCCTGCCTTAGATCCGGAAATTAACTGGACATACGAACTCGGATTCAAGTTCTCGACTAAATATGTAAATGGCGATATCGCATACTTCTATGATGATTACTCGGATTTTGAACTTCCCGTGACCCTGCAGTCATTGGGATTTGCAGACGGTGCGGCTTATTCGGAACAGGTTCTTGGTATTTCAAGAGCAGCACAGGCAGCCACTGGCAAGAATTTTGAACAACAAAGGAGCAATACTTATATAAACGGACCTAATGTTGTTTTCCAGGGATTTGATACATCTGTTGAAATAAATCCAACAAAAGACTGGCAGATTTCACTTTCGTACCTGTTCCAGAGGGCTATTGTAGGAAATCCCAATCCTTTTGACTTCAGTCAGGGAACTCCTCAGAGACTTTTCATTGCTGCTGACGGGATACCAATAGGACCACTTCTTGAGCAAGGCAACAGACTCGAGTGGTATCCTACCCATATATTCAAAGTAGGTTCCGGTTATACTTTTCCATTCGACCTGAGAGTTGATGTAGAGGGGCGCTTTAAGAGCACCACTCATTTTGTGACTGCTGTGTATCCCGGCGGAACACTTCCGCAACCCGAGCACTGGATATGGGATTTCAAGATGGCGCAGCCTTTATTTAATGGCAAGGCGAAACTTACCTTTTCCATAGAGAACGTTTTCAGCAAGCTCTATTTTGAAAATGGCGGAATACCGTCCAATGTGGCGAGGTATGTTTGGGGGTTGGAGACCAAATTTTAAACAGATGCAATATTTTGCATAATACTTTGTCAGTTGCCGGATCGAAAATGCTCACATACGGAAAAAGTATGCTCCGCTTTTCTCACTGGCAACTTTCGCGTCTTACGCGAAAATCTTGCATCTGCTTGAGAACTACAACACTCCTAATATTTACCATGTTTTTTTTCCAGACAGGTGCAGCTTATTCAGCAGAAGAAGAGCTGAGTGATAATACTGTCTCTTCTGAAAGAATCTCAGAAAAGGATTTTGAAAAAATCCCTTCTCCGGTTGATGCAGCAGATTTCCTTACTTATGTTCCTGGGGTAGAAACTGAATCGAGTTCATCGATAATGATGAAAACGATAAAGATCAGGGGAAGGACTGCTGTTCCGCCAAGAATCGCATCGAGCGGGATAAAGCTTCTTATAGATGGTATTCCATACAATGACCCTGCAACCGGTTATGCAGACATCTACCAGATTCCATCTGTCAATATCGAAAAAATCGAGATTTTAAAAGGAGCATTATCGGCACGCTACGGCACAGAGGCTTCAGCAGGTGTTGTAAATATCATCACCAGGAAAGGAACATTGAAACCTATTACAGATGCCAAGGTTAGCTATGGGACTTACCAGCGGCGAAGAAGTGCTGAAAGAGAGTTATATGAGAACTATTCAATGTTTCATGGCTGGGGCAACAAGTATTTTGACTATGCAATAAGCGCTGATTATGTTCATTCAAGCGGGTTTACCACTGCTGATAAAAATAGGGTAGGAAGTGCATACACCCTTTTTGCAAAGAACAATCCCGGAATGGGCAGGTTTCCTGATGGAACAAAGGTTCTCCCCGGCGGCAGAAGAGAAATCCCATTCAAATTAGGAGAGGATCTCAATGAACTTATAGATGTTGGAGACCATGATAAGTCTGAGAGATATTCTGTTAACCTTAATCTTGGCTTCAATCTCTTTAAAGGAAATACCCTGAGAATAATGCCGGGGTATTCTTATGTTGATTTTTACAATGTTGTTTCTCCGGGTAATATGCCGCTTGAAAGACCTAGTGCGATATTCTCGCAGTATTTAATAAGGATTAAAAACAGGAAGGACACACTTAATATTTCAGACAGATGGGAGATAACGCCAGGGCTTACATACAATTTCAGGGCTGGTCTTATGAAGAGCACTGACATGGCAGACGCTATTCTAGTAAATGATTATATTGACTATAGCCCGGAAGAAGAAACTATAAATGGTCTAAGAGACATGTTTGCAAATGGCGACCCTGAAAATCCTTTTTCCATTATTCATGACGAACTCATTAACAGGAGTTTTAGCATTGCAAATGATTTAAGTTACAGGTCTGATATCTTTGACGGGAATATATTGACTGTCGGTCAGGAATACAGATGGACTAAGAGCACATCAAAATCTTTGGGATATTTAAACCCAAGTGAAAAAAGGAATATTCATTCCCTGTTTTTTAATGATCTACTTTATGTTAAAAACTTTACATTGTCCCTTGGCGGAAGATGGGATCAGGCAACAACATTTATAGATGATCTTGATGATGAATTCTCCCCGAGAGCGGGCTTAAATTACGAGTTCAGTCCCGGAACAAGCCTTCGTTTTTCAGTTGGAAGAGCAAGAAGGTTCCCGGGGTTTACAGATAAATTCGCCTTTGCCCAGTCAAATGGCATTCTTTTTGGCAACCCTGATTTGAAACCTGAAGTGAACTGGACATATGAGATGGGTTTTAAGTTCTCAACTAAATACGTAAGCGGTGACATCGCTTATTTTTATGATGATTATTCTGATATTGAAATCCCTGTGCCATTAGGTTTCGTTGGCAGGGATAGAAATGGTGTCCGATACAATGGTTCGACTTACAGCGAAGAAGTTCTCGGAATTTCGCCAGAGCAGCAGTACAGATCAGGCAAGAATTTCGCTAACTACACGGCGTATACATTTATCAATGGCCCTGATGCAGTGGCTCAGGGTTTCGATACAGCACTTCAATTTACTCCATTGGGAAAATGGGATATCAATGTTGCATATACTTTCCAGAGACATGTTGCAGGAAACCCCAATCCCTTTGACTTCAGTCAGGGAGCTCCTCAAAGACTTTTTATTGCCGTTAACGGAACAGCCATAGGGCCTAAGTTTAAGGATGGGAGTAGAATGGAGTTCACTCCTACCCATATATTGAAGATTGGCTCCAATTATACTTTTCCATTCGGTCTATGGTTTGATGTTGAAGGGCGTTTTAAGAGCACCACTCATTTTGTGACTGCCGTATATCCCGGCGGTTCACTACGCCAGCCTGAGCATTGGATATGGGATTTAAAGATGGCACAGCCTTTGTTTGACGGGAAGATGAAGCTCACCTTTGCGATAGAAAATATCTTCAGTAAATTCTACTACGAAGATGGAGGATTCCCATCCGCAGTTGCAAGATACATAGCCGGTATCGAGACTAAATTTTAGTTCTCATATTTAAATCAAAGCACAAGTTTCCTGTAAAGCATAAGCTGAGGCAGTCTGCGTTTCGCTTAAAAATTCATGCGCTCCATGCAGACTGCCTCAGCTAAATCCTTGCTTGGATATAGTTAACAAGAAGTTTAAACGCTAAGCCAGCCATGAAATGAATATGATCAGCGGGCGAGTCTGATGAAATGACAAAACCTTACATATAATGATTCCTTCAACTCCTGCTGGGGGAGCTTCAGATTAAAATACGAAACTTCTATAAAGTATGAGCTGCAGTGCTTAGCCTATGGCTTGGCATGTCCCGCAGAAGGCGCATGTAGTTCTAAGCCTGCGCGGGACTGGCAAGCCATAGGCTACAGGGTATTATTTCCCGAAATACCTTTCCATTTCTTCAATCAGGCAATGAAAAGATGAGAAGTTGTTTTCAGGCATGATCTTGACATCAAGCCCCATATTCTTTGCTGTTGCTCCGGTATAAGGTCCGACGCAGGCTATTGTCGTGCTGTTGAGTGCTTCTTTTCTATTGCCTAAGATTGACAGCATGCTGTCAACTTCCGCAGAGCTTGTAAAAGTAACAACATCTATTTCACAATTAATCAGCATTTTTTTCTCTAAATCATAACCGTTTTTTACGGGAGCCGTTGTATATGCAGGTATCCGTTCCACATCCATCCCTAAACGTTTAAGCCTTGCAACGAATTCCGGTACAATGCGCGGCTCCTTCATCCCGATTACTTCAGGTACTGGAAGGAGGATCCTGCCGCTTTTGATGTTTCTTCTTTTCATTTCTTCAACTATTCCCTCTGTACTAGCCTCCTCGGGGATAAGGTCAGGTGTTATCCCTCTTGATTCCAATGCCTCGCTGTCTGCTCCTATGGCGCAGGTCTTTGTTTTTCTGAAAGCCTCTTGTGGATTTATTTTAAGCACGTTAAGCCTTTTAAAGAATGCCTCTATTCCATTACGGCTTGAAAAGCCGACCCAGTCATAGCCAGAAAGTCCGTTTATGGCATTGTCGAGAGCATGGTAATCCTTCACAGGTTCTATCTCGATTGTTGGCATCCATACCGGCTTTGCGCCGCGCTCTACAAGATACTTTACAAGGATCCCGGCATAATTTCTCGGAGATGTTATAAGAATATGTTTTCCAAACAAAGGAAGCTCTTCCTTTGCTATTAACTTCTGGTTAAAATCTATATTTATTACTTTTCCCATTTATTTCTCCTCTTACCTGGTTGACTTTTTCTTCATCCTCCATTCCCAGAAATTTACCAGGATAGAGGAAGTAACAAGACAAAGAACTGTATAAATAGCAGGCGCTATGGCTGCATCCTTTGAAAAATGCTTGAGAGCAAGAACCGTTCCAAGCCCTGCATTCTGCATCCCTACCTCAATGGCTACAGTTTTTCTTGCCTCCACATTCCATCTTAAAATGGCTCCCCCGCCGTAACCGCAGAGATACCCTCCGAAATTCAGAACTATGAGAGCTGCAAGGACATATAGTGAAGAAAAAAGAATATGTTCACGGTTCGATGCGACAACGATTGAGACAATCAATATTATTGTTATTGATGCTATTGCTCCAAGATAAACCGTTACTCCCTCGATAGTCTTTTCAAAACGGGTTTTGGTAATGTATCCTGCGATAACAGGAATTACTACCATCCAGAGAATACTCAATACCATTGAGAAGAACTGAAGTTCGAGTTTCCCTCCCCCGTAAAACATAAGCATCATTGGGGTAAGTATAGGAGAGACAATAGTTGATAGCGATGTTATGGATACGGAAAGAGCCACGTCAGCCCCTGCAAGAAGTGACATGAGATTGCTTGCCATTGCTCCCGGCACTGCTCCTGCAATTAATATGCCTGTGCGTGCATCTCCGTCTATCCTGAAAATCCATACCACAAGAAATGAAAGCAGCGGCATAAAGAAAAACTGCATTGCCGTACCTGAGATCGCACGCGTTGGTTTCTGCCTCAACATCTCTACCTGTTTTTTAGGCATAAGCATTCCAACGCAAAACATAGTAATGGCAAAAAAATAATTCAGGTATGGAGCCGCTGAAAGAGCCCAGAAGGGCACTAAATATGCGAGCGCAGAAAAGATCATTACATTGAGGACAAGATAATCCTGAATAAATGATGCAATTTTTTTAGTCATTTGAAATTTTCCCGCAATTGAATAAACAATTTTATCTTACAAAAATAAAATTATTATGTAAATAATCTTCGCATTAGATGTGTGCTGAAGTTTTTAGCGACCAAAAATTCAATTTATTGTCTGCAATAGTTTATGTTATAGATAAAAAAATGAGGAATATTCTTATAGTTGGTATTGGCGGATTTCTCGGCTCTGTGTCGCGATATCTCGCTGGAGGCTGGGTGCACAGGATACTTAATAACTCATCGTTTCCATTCGGGACGCTTGCGGTTAATATCTGCGGTTGTTTTCTTATAGGTCTTCTTGGCGGGCTTTCAGAATCCCGGCAGCTATTTACAGGCGAAAGCCGACTTTTTTTATTCATAGGAGTTCTTGGTGGTTTCACCACATTCTCATCCTTCGGATATGAGACATTCGCTCTTGCGCAGGATGGTGAGACACTGGCAGCTTTAGCAAATGTTGCGCTTCAGGTTGTTCTTGGGCTTTCTGCCGTATGGCTTGGTAATGTTGTTTCACGTTTTATGTGAGGTGATATATGGTTTTGCCGGAAGAAGGACATTTACTTCGTATTTTCATTGGAGAAAGCGACAAACATGACGGTATCCCGCTCTATGAATGGATAGTGAAAAAGGCGCGGGAGTTCGGGCTTGCAGGAGCTACGGTTCTGCGCGGGCTTGAAGGGTTCGGGGCTCATAGCCGCGTACACACTGCAAAGATACTCCGCCTTTCAACTGACCTGCCAATCGTAGTTGAAATAGTTGATACGAAAGACAAGATAGAAAACTTCCTTCCGGTAATCGACGATGCCATTCCGGAAGGGCTTGCAACTCTTGAAAAAGTCCAGATCCGTTTTTACAGAGCCGGAAAACCGAAATAAGATTAAGCTGGCAATTTATGCCTTAAAGCAGATGTTTCATGATATCCATTGGCACCTCAGGTTTCAGCTATGATGACTGGCGCGGAGCTTTCTACCCGGATAAGATGCCGCAGGGGGAGTTTCTCGCTTATTACTCGAAATATTTTGATACCTGCGAACTCAATTTCTCTTACTACCGGATGCCTGACAGTAATATCTTTGAAAGAATGCTTGAAAAGAGCGGGGGGAAAGTCAGCTTTTCCGTAAAGGCATTTCAGGATATAACTCATAAACCTCAATGCCCTCCTGAGATAATCAGGCAATTTAAAGATTCGTTGTCGCCCCTTGTTGATGAAGGGAAGCTTGCGGCACTCCTTTTCCAGTTTCCCTATTCATTTAAGGATGTCTCGGCGGGGATGAAATATATAACTGTGCTTAATGAAGAGTTTAATCCCTTGCCTATGGTCGTTGAATTCAGAAACCGTGTATGGATTTCTGAAAACACCTTCTCATTCCTTAAAGAGAAAAATATCGGATATGTATGTGTTGACGAGCCTCAGTTAAAAGGGCTTATGCCTCCTGTTGGTGTCTCTACGTCGGATGTTGCATATGTGAGGTTCCATGGGAGAAACAGTGAAAAGTGGTGGGATCATAAGGAAGCATTTGAGAGATATGATTATTCCTACACAGATGCTGAGCTTGCCGGGTGGGTGCCGAAGATAAAAGCCCTTGATGAAAAGAGCAAGAGTACTTTGGTCTATATGAACAACCATTACCGGGGTAATGCGGTTAAAAATGCAAAGAGGCTCAGGGAAATAATGGAATCGGATAAATAGGGTTTTTATGATTAATCGGGAAGATGCAGACGGTCAGAGAATTAGCTTGACGACGTGCTTTATTTCTATTATTTAGTATCGAGTGAGCATTCGAAAAATACCGGCTTACCGGACTAATATTGCAAGTTCAGTAAAGAAGCAAATTTAAACTCGAAGGGGGAAATTTATGGACAGAATCATCAGAGTGGATATGACCACACTGAAAGTGAAAGAGGAGAAGTGCCCGGCTAAGTATGCACTGCTAGGCGGACGCAGTCTGACTTCGCAGATAGTTGCAGACGAAATTCAGGCGACATGCAATCCTCTGGGACCGCTTAACAAGCTTATCGCAGCGCCCGGAGTTTTAAGCGGCACATCTGCAGCATGCTCAGGCAGGATGTCTTTTGGCGGAAAGAGTCCTCTTACCGGCACGATCAAAGAATCGAACGTCGGAGGTATCGCAAGCCAGAAGCTCGCAAAGAACAATGTCAAGGCTATCATCATTGAAGGTGAACCTAAAGACAACAAGTGGCATCTTCTGAAAGTTACAAAAGATGGCGCGGAACTCGTTTCAGCAGATGACATTGCAGGTCTTGGAACCTATGCGACAGTTGAGAAGCTCTGGAACAAGCACGGCAAAGGCGTTGGCGTAATCAGCATTGGACCCGCAGGTGAAGAGAGAATGGCGAATGCCGGAATCTCCGTATGCGACCCTGAAGGCGGCTCAGGAAGGTTTGCAGGAAGAGGCGGCTTAGGCGCAGTTATGGGTTCAAAGAAACTAAAGGCAATAGTCGTTGATGATGCAGGCGCAGGTAAGGTTGCCATCAAAGATGAAGAGAAATTCAAGGCAGCAGCAAAGATTTTCAGCCAGGTCCTGTTAAAGCACCCGGTTACAGGTGAAGCGCTTCCCAACTACGGGACAGCAGTTCTGGTCAACATCCTGAATGAAGCAGGCGGATTCCCGACCAGGAATTTCAGGAACGGCCGTTTTGCAGGCGCAGCAGGAATCAGCGGAGAAAAGATAGCTGAAGAATGTAAGAGCCGCGGCGGTGAAGGAAAAGCAGTACATGTTTGCCATCCAGGATGCGTAATCAGGTGTTCCAATATTTTCCCTGACAAGAATGGTAAATCACTTTGTGCTCCAGTTGAATATGAGACAGCATGGTCATTGGGCGGCAATCTTGAAGTTGGCGACATTGACAGCGTTGCGATAATGAACAGGATTTGCAATGACGTGGGAATTGATACGATAGAAGCAGGAGTTACCCTTGCAGTTGCTGCAGAAGCAGGGCTTGCAAAGTTTGGCGATGCAGCTTCCTTTATCAAAGTCCTTGAAGAAGTAGGAAAGAAAACGCCTCTCGGCAGAATAGTAGGACAGGGCGCAGCAGTTCTCGGCAAGATATACGGGATTACCCGCGTTCCTGTTGTTAAAGGACAGGCGCTTCCTGCTTATGACCCGAGGACAGTAAAAGGTATCGGCGTAACCTATGCCACAAGCACAATGGGCGCAGACCATACAGCAGGTTATTCTGTATGCCAGAACATCCTCAAGGTAGGCGGCGATATCAATCCTCTTAAGAAAGAGGGACAGGTTGACTGCTCAAGGGATATGCAGGTTGCAACAGCGGCTGTTGATGCAACAGGGCTTTGTCTATTTGTTGCGATTGCATGCCTTGATATGCCAGAAGGATTGCAGGCTATTGCAGATATGATCAGTGCTCAGTACGGAATCACATTCACGGTTCCTGATATTATCGAGCTTGGCAAGAGCATTATCCGCACAGAGCTCAAATTCAACGAGGCAGCAGGTTTCAACAAGAACGACGACAGGCTTCCGGAGTTCTTTGACCTTGAAACATGTCCTCCGCATAACATCAATTTCGGTATCACCCCGGCTGAGCTGGATCAGGTCTGGGCAAAACTATAAGTTTAATTTCAAGCCTGCCGTCTCGCTCGGACGGCAGGCTTTTTTTTGAGGCAAGGTAATTTTTTATGCAGAAAATCGAAGTCAGAGCTTATGCTACCCTTTTGAAATATATGCCGGACCTTGATCTTGCGAAGGGGAAGATGATAGATATTGAAGACAACACTTCAATAGAAAGTCTTCTTAAACTGCTTGGCATACCAAAAGAAGAAACAAAGATCATAATCGTGAACGGCGTCCATGCCGAGCTTGATTACATTGTAAAAGAAAACGACCGCGTTGCGATTTTCCCACCTGTCGCCGGCGGGAATTAAAAAGGGGACGCAACCCTTTTTTTCTTTCTTTTTTACTTTTCTTTAATAAGGGTTGCGTCCCCTTTTTAATTTTTATAAGGGTTGCGTCCCTTTTTTACTCTCTTTTTTACTTACTTTTTTAGCATTAGCAGACCGTGAAGAGTTGTAAGCGGATGGGGCGGACAGCCCGGGATATATAAATCAACCGGTACTATGCTGTCAGCTCCGTTGTTAGCCTGACAGTGGCCAATATATGGACCTCCTGAGATAGCGCAAGCGCCTGCTGCAATGACAAGCTTTGGAGACGGTACGGCAGCATAAGTTTTTTCAAGGGCAAGTTTCATATTTTCAGTGACCGGGCCTGTTATGAGCAGGCCATCTGCATGGCGTGGCGATGCGACAAACTGAATGCCGAAGCGGCCAAGATCATAGACTATGGTGCTCAACACATTTATATCAGCCTCACAGCCGTTGCATCCTCCGGCGCTGACCTGGCGGAGCTTTAGAGACCTGCCAAAAAGTTTTTTTATTTTTTTATCAAGCCCTGTCTCAACATTCATTGTTTCGCCTGCTTTTAAAATCAGGTTCTCCCTCTTATGTTTTGAAAGCTCGTGATTTTTCGTGAAGCTTATTGCTTTCCCTGTGCATGCATCTGTGCACTCGGTGCAGAAAAGACATTTACCTAAATCAATCTGAATTGTCTTGTCATTACATGAAAGTGCAGATGAAACAACAAATGAAACAGCGCCCACAGGACATGCGTCTATACAGGCGCGGCAGTTGTCGGGACATTTAGACCGGTCGATCGCAGGATATCCCCTAAAGCGGTTCGGCAGAGGAGGTGCATCTCCTGCCGGATAGGCAATTGTACATTTACCCTGTTTAAAACGCTCTTTTAAGACCTTCAGCATATTTTTACCTTACAAATCATGTCCGCAGTATGAAAGGTTGAAACTTTTATTGCATAAAGGAAAATCTGATATCTCCTCATTGCGCATGGCCATTGCAAGCCCGAACCAGTTGTGGAATGAAGGATCGACTATCTTATAGCGGGAAAAGCGGCCGTTCTCATCTGTTATCCCTACATGGCAGATCTCCCCGCGCCAGCCTTCAACGAGTGATACTACGAGTGAATCGGAAGATAATTTACCTATGCTGGTTTTCACCTTTTCATCGGGCATTGTTTTAAGCTCCTGCCGGATGAAATCTGCAGACCTCTGTATCTCAAGCCAGCGAACATAAGCTCTGGCAAATACATCACCTGAGCCCCACGTGGATACAGGGATTTGAGAGAACCTGAAGTAGCCGTATGGAAAATCGAACCTTACGTCACGCACTATGCCGCTTGCTCTTGCAGGAACGCCCACGATTCCTAAAGCTTCACAGGTTTCCCGTTCAAGTTTTCCTGTTTCTTCAAACCTTCCCACAACGGTTGCAGTTTCCCAGAGCAGGTTTACAGCCCCTGCTGTCTCTTCCGTTGCACGTTCAAGCCTTTTTAAAAGTTCTGAGACGAGAGCTTCATCTGTGTCGAATGCTGTTCCTCCCGGTCTTATAAACCCGCGTCCGAAACGGCTTCCGCAAAGGAGCGCCGTCATGTTGAGAAAATCGCCGCGCAGCCTTCCGCAATATGATGCTGTCGGAAGATAGCCGATATCTCCGGAAAGCGCTCCCAGATCTCCTGTGTGATTTGCAAGGCGTTCAAGCTCAAGGGCGACTGCCCGAAGAGTCTGCGCCCTTGCGGAAATATTGCATCCTGCCAATGCCTCAACGGCATGGCAATATGCGGAAGCATGTCCCACCGAAGTGTCGCCGGCAAGTGTTTCCATGTAGTGGATTGTGCGCTTGTCAGGTCCTCCGGGAATAACCTGCTCTATACCGCGGTGCTGGTAGCCAAGTGATATCTCAAGGTGCAGGACTTTTTCTCCGTGGCACTGGAAACGAAAATGTCCCGGCTCGATTATCCCTGCGTGAACAGGGCCGACTGCGACTTCATGCACCTCTTCACCTTCGACTTCAAAAAAATCAGTAACGCCCGGAAGCATTTCTTTCTCTCCCTGATGTTGTTTCTGCTTATTCTTTTCAGCGCCAAATGGTAAGTGAAAACGGACCGGCTTTAACCATGGATGACCTTCAGGATGGATGCCGAATTGTTCTGCTATTTCCCTTTCAAACCAGTGCGCCTGCGGGCAGTCGGGTGTCAATGATTTATAGGTATTCCCGCATTCACTGGCCGCAAGAGACAGGACTCCGGTCTGATCCTGCGCAATAACAGCTATGAGAAGGACAGAATTATCTTTTCTTCTAAAACCGAACAATGACACAATCCTTGCCCCGGCTTCAACATACTCTATAACTTCTTTTCTGAACCGGGAAATATCAAGTAATGGAATGTTTTCAAAGGGTACGGCTACGGAGTTATAGATATTTAAAAAAGGAAAATTATCCATCAGAATCCTCCCAACATATTAGATGCCTGCTCAACCGCACGGCTTAGAAAGGAGGGAATATAGATGCCAAGCACTACCATTATAATACCGAGCGCCACTGGGGGTATTATTGAAAGCAGGGTTTCTTTTCCCGGTTTGAGGTTTTTAATCTCTTCTGACGGGGTTCCCTGTACCATTGGCATCATGACGGTTGCCATCCCTATGAAAATCAGGGCCAGAAACAGGAGATATGCTGATGCTGCGATGAAGTGTCCGCTTTCAATGGCGCCTTTCAATATGAGAAACTCGCTTATAAATGAGCCAAATGGAGGAGAACCGGTAATCGCAAAGAGCCCGGCTATCCATAATGCTCCTGATTGAGGAAGGATGCGTGATATCCCCTTGACCCTGCCGCAGTCCTTGGTTTTATAAAAACTAAGGATGTTCCCTGCCAGAAGAAAAAGCATCCCCTTTGTAAACGAATGATTGATTGCATGAAGGATTGCGCCGAATCTTGCGCTTCCCCCGATACCGACACCGAGAGAGAGGATACCCATGTGTTCTATGCTTGAATATGCGAGAAGCCGCTTGTAATCGGTCTGGCCGATAATGAAAACTGCGGCTACAAGCATTGAAAAAAGACCGAATACAGTAAGTAATTTCTGACTGAACTGTGCGATTCCCGCGGCAGAGCAAATCTGATATGCCCTTAATATCCCTACAAAGGCGCAGTTTAGAAGCGCTCCTGAGAGAAGTGCGGAGACTACTGAAGGTGATTCACTGTGAGCATCAGGAAGCCATGTGTGCATCGGAGCAAGCCCCATTTTTGTCCCATAGCCTACCAGAAAACATATGAAAGCTGCTTTAAGCCACGGGATATGAAGATGTGGTGCATCTTTTATCATCTCGCCAAGGACCATGGAGATATGGTTCCCTTTTTCCATGGAGGCAGCTACGGCAAGGGAGAAATTGCCGAGCAATGCAACTGCGATTCCGACAGAGCAGACAAGCAGATATTTCCATGTCGCCTCCAGAGACCTGTGATGTCTGTGAAAAAAGATAAGCGGCGCACTGGCAAGCGTCGTTGCTTCAATTGATACCCAGAGTATCCCGAAATGCTGGGAAAGCGGGACAAGGGTCATGGTTGCAAGAAAAAAAAGAAGACATCCGGTGAACCTTGCTTCAGGTGCATTTGAAAAGAAAACCCTTTCTTCAAAGTCCTCATGGTTTACAGGCGGTTCGTTTTTCAGATAATTGATCGCATATAAACTACAGAAGAAAAAAAGAAGGCTTGTTATCGTGAGAAACAGAAGACCTATTGCATCAAAAGCAAGCCATCCTTCAAGTGAAGGTGCTGGTTTCACCGACCATGCTGACAAAGTCATACCTGTGTGGAAAATCGCAGTGATCAACAGCAATCCCCTGCGCCAAATATTATTTCGCAGGATCAGCGCCGCGATACCTGCAAAGAGAGGGACTAATATCAATGCTGAGATCATTTTTCTCCGTCCTTCAATTCTACGAGCTGGTCGGTGCTTATGCTGTCAAACTCACGGTTGATATGAAAAAGCGTGATACCCATGACGAATACGGCAACGAAAATATCGAGTAATATTCCAAGGTCAACAAGGAGAGGCTCATCGTATGCGAGTCCTACCCCGAAAGTATAGATTCCGTTTTCAAGCGTAAGATACCCAAGCACCTGACTTATGGCTTTCCGCCTTGTGACTATAAGGAAAAATCCTGTTAAAATAGTGAAGAATGCAACGGACAATGTAAGAGATGAAGCTTCCCCGTGAGGGACTGGAAGCCGTGAGCCTATCCATAATGAGATTACGAATGCCGCACCTCCAAAGCCAAGCGATGTTATGTAGCCTACAAAAGGCTCTACTTCGCGACGTACTTCGGCCTCACGGATTGCACGGGACAATAACCACGGGAAGACCATCCCCTTTAAAATGATTGTCCCTATAGAAAGGATCAATGAGTCGATAGTTAACCCGCCCCCGCTTACCATGAGAGGCAGAAGACTTAGGAGTATCCCCTGCAATGCAACGATCCGTATGCAGCCTGCAAGCCTGCTTGAGCCGAGAAGAAGAAGGCTTGTGATCATAAATACGATCATTATGGCATCAAAGAAATTTATCATTATATCACCTTAGATATCACCTTAGCGCCAGGGCAAGTGCAATGACCGCGGTTGCGCTTGCTCCGATGAGGAGTTGCGGAATCCTGCGAAGCCTGAGCCTTGCCATTGTTGATTCAATGATCCCGACGCTGACAGAAAGTATGAACAGAAAAGCTGATGTCATCAGGATGTTCATCCAGTAATTGCTGCTAAGTACAGGAAGGATTATTCCGGCCATCAGTGCACCAAGCACCCAGAGCTTCAATGCTCCTGCATAAAGAATCAATGCCAAATCAGGACCTCCGTGGTCCAGCACCATTACTTCATGAATCATAGTGAGTTCAAGATGTGTGTTAGGGTCATCTACCGGGATACGGCAATTCTCGGTAAGGAATACGGCGAGAATGGAGATACCTGCAAGAACAAGTACTGCCAAAGAGCTTGTCCATGTATCAAGTGATAAAGCCTTAGAGATTCCTGAGATAGAAAATGTCCCGGTCTTGATCACAACCGCTGAAAGCCCTAAAAAAAGTGTGACTTCTGCAAGGGTTGAAAACTGTGCTTCGCGGCTTGCCCCCATACCTTCAAAGCTTGACCCTGTGTCGAGCGCTGCGAGGATAGTAAAAACACGGCCAAGACCGAGTATGTACGCAAACAGTATGATGTCGCCGTTAAAAGCAATAAGAGCCCTGATCCCGCCGAAAGGAATGAGAGTTAGCGCTATCAAAACAGAAGACAGTCCTGCTATGGGGCCTGCCCGGAAGATCCATGATGTCGTACGGCTGTAAACAGCTCCTTTGCCAGCAAGTTTCCAGAGGTCGTAATAAAGCTGAAAAATAGGCTGGCCTTTTCTTCCTCCAAATAACGCCTTGGTACGGTTTATCACTCCGGGGATAAGTGGTGATAAAATTATGGCCATTAATGGCGGAATAAATAGAGGAATAAATAGAGGAATAAATGAAAGAGTTTCCATCCGTTACATCAGCCCCCAGATTAAAAGGATTAAAAGTGTAAGGGCAATATAAAGAACATAAACCTGCACTTTTCCGCGCTGAAGCCACTTCAGTTTGGATATGCCATGGTTTATTACATTGAAGACAGGTTGATAAAAGCCTTCAAGAAAAGTATCTTCAGGTTCGCTTGCAAATGATGCGTGCGCAGGAAAAAAACCTTTTGGCGGAAGACCTCTTCCTTTTAACCAGATGAATTTGCTGAAAAGTCCTGTCAGCACCGCAGGATATGAAGATGAAGTGTATTGCATTCGCGGTGAAGGCTTTGCATATCCGCAGTCCCATGTAACAGTTTCTTCTGTCTTTCGTCCCTTGAGGAGTATATGGCGAATAATCGCTATCACACATGCGAGAAGTAAGACTCCGCATGCACAAACTGCGATAAATGAAAGCATGTCTGTGACTTTTCTCATGCTTTCTTCAATAGCTCCTGCGCCTCCTCCGGTTATATCTCTTAAAACGGGTATAAGGAGCTTTACAACAGCATAGGGGAATATCCCGATAAAGAGACATGCAGCAGAAAGAATCAACATCGGTATCCGCATTAAAAGACCCGGCTCATGAGCGTCTGCGGCATGTTTTGTCCTTGGTTCGCCAAGAAAACATATTCCGAAAACTTTTGTAAAACAGGTGGCGGCAAGTCCGCCTATCAGGGCTAGACCTCCGATAATTGCGAGCATCAATCCTGCTGTCTCCCCGTGATTTGCAATGATTAAATAAAATGCGCCCGAATAGATCATGAACTCACTGATAAATCCATTAAGCGGAGGCAGTCCCGAGATTGCAACCGCGCCGGTGAGAAATGTCATCCCTGTCCACGGCATTCTTTTTTGAAGACCTCCGAGACGGTCGAGGTTTCCCGTGCCTGTACTGTGTATCACCGAGCCTGCGCCTAAAAAAAGCAAACCCTTGAAAATTGCATGGTTCATGACATGAAGCAGTGCACCTCCAAAACCAAGTATCGCTACTGTAAAGGATCCGAAACTCAGCCCGAGATATCCCAGACCAAGCCCTGTCATTATGATTCCGATGTTTTCTACACTGCTATATGCAAGCAAAGGTTTAAGCTCACGCTGGGTAAGCGCAAAGAGAATACCAATGATACCTGAACTCAATCCAATCCCTACCATCATCCAGCACCACCATGGTTGCGGCGTGCCAAGAAGCATTAAGATCCGCATAATGCCGTAAATGCCTGTTTTGATCATGACTCCTGACATCAGGGCAGATACATGACTTGGCGCGGCAGGATGTGCTTCAGGAAGCCACACATGGAGCGGAACAAAACCGGCCTTTGTGCCGAATCCGGCAATGGCAAATAAGAATATTATGGTTATGACTGTGGGGGAAAGATTGTTTACCTGACCCAACCGTTCAAAGTCAAGAGAGCCGCTCCTGCCTCCAAGCAGAATAAACATGACGAATAAAAATGCTGTGCCTGTGTGCGTTGCAACAAGATAAGTCCAGCCGGCTTTTTGCACATGTTCTTTTTCATTTTCGAATGTGACCAGAAAAAAAGATGAGAGAGACATGATCTCCCATGCAACAAGGAATAATATCCCGTTTCTTGCGATGACGACCATGAGCATGCTTGCAATGAGCAGGTTAAAGAAGAACCACGGCGTCCCGAGAGATTTTTTCTCCCTGTAAGCCATGAGATACCGGTAGCCGTACATTGCGGCTATAATGGACAATCCGAGGATAATTGCAGCAAACCATGCGGAAAGACCATCCAGTCCGATGTTAAAGGAGCCGTATGGTATATTCCATGAAGCATGGAATGATTCAGAGCTTCCTCCGGTAAGGATCCGGCTTGCCGGGAATAGCCCGGCAACAGAGCCTGCTATTGCGCCTGCGGCTCCAATACCTGAGGCTGTTATCGGAGACCTGCGGGTTGCAAGTGCGCCGAAACCGCTGATTATGAAAACACTGATTGCTATGAGAATATAGAACATTGGAAATGTCCTGCCCTTTATTTATCCGGTTGAACCAGGTGATTTGATATTTGAATCGATCCGGTGCGCCATCTTTAGAATCTCTTCCTTCGGGAGTTTCTGTTTGATGACTTTGTTGAAGGAAGGATTATGAAGCGCAAATGCGAGCCTTGAAAGGAGTTGCAAATGAATACGGGCATTGGGAGTCACAATCGTGAAAAGAGTATGAACAGGTTCTCCGTCGATAGCGCAGAAATCTATCTCTTTTTTCAGAAAGCATAAAGAAATTACAGGTTGTGAAACATGAAAAACTATAGGGTTTCTGGAATGCGGTATTGCTATCCCCTTGCCGATTCCGGTTGATGATAATTCTTCTCTTGCAAGAAGAACGCGCAGCAATGACTTGCGGTCAGCCTCCTTTGGAAGCGGCATGAGATCAAGAACAGATTTAAGTACTGATGGTTTGTCATCACCCTCGACATTATAGAAAATTCCCCCCCGTTCAAGAGCGCTGGAAAAACTTAAAGCTGAGCCAGAACCTGAACCCACACCTGAAACAGAGGTGGCATCCGTTGTTTCAATAATTTCTTCTGAGATGTTTACGCCCTGCGAAGTAGCCCATTCAAGAAGCTCGGCCCGATTGAACCATGTACGTCCGCTAACCTGATTTGCCGGAAGTTTCCGATCCCGGATCCATTCATATATTTTTTTTTCTGAGACGTGCAGAAGCTTTGCAGCGTCCCTGATGTTTAACTGCATTATACCTTTCCCATTATGCTTTTACTGCACTACAGAACTGCCAAATATTTAAAACGTGATTAATACTCCTTTTGTGAGCCTCTGTCAATAATCGCACAGATTTGATGTATAGGCATGATTAAAAATCTCTCTGCAAGTTGAATTCTTTTGACAATAAATCAATTTTGATAGTAACATTTCCAATGTTAATTGTACCTTCTAATTAAGAACTATTATAGTGAATGACAAAGTCCAATACTGGATTGAAATTTCCGACTACGATATTGAAACTGCAAGTGCAATGTTGGAAACGAGAAGATTTTTGTATGTAGGTTTCATGTGTCATCAGGCTATAGAGAAAATTCTAAAAGCTTTTTATCAGCTGATAAGAGATGAAATCCCTCCAAAGACTCATAATCTAAGATTTCTTGCAAAAGAAACTGGGTTAAGTGAATCATTGTCAGAAACCCAGAAATCTTTTTTTAGAATGTTGGAGCCAATGAACATAGATGCACGATATCCTGAGTATAAAGAAAGAATATTTGACTCTTTAACCTATGAAAACTGCAAAGAAATTCTAAGCAAGACACAGGAGATGCAGAAATGGATCAAACAGAAATTATTAGAAAAGCAGAAGAATATATAAAGCTAATCAGAGAGATTCTTTTTTTAAGAAAAGCTGTTCTGTTTGGGTCGTATGCCAATGGAAATCCGCAGTCTTTTAGTGATATAGATATTGGTTTGTTTATTGACAGCTTAGATCCGGATGATGATTATTTTCATTTGATGGAAAGGCTTTACGAATTAGCTGATGATATTGATGTCAGAATAGAGCCGCATCTTTTTATAAAATCTGAAGATCGATCAGGCTTCTCTGAAGAAATTGAAAGAACAGGCATTACGATAGGTTAATCTTTTTACATCTATAAATACATTACAACTACGTTTGCAGCTTTGAATTGACATTCCTCTTCAATCGAAGTTAAAGATAAATGAGTAGTGTTTTTCCATAGCTCCATATAAAGAAGTGATATGGAGTCATAGGGATTGATAAAATAAAAGATTGACAAGATAAAGGATTGATAAAGTAATTGATAAAGTAAATGGAGTGATTATGAAGATTCACGATATTTCTCTACCTGTCTATGAAAAGATGGTCGGCTGGCCTATGGATCCGAAGGTCAAACTAAGATTGAAAAGTAAAATAGAGTCCGGAGCCCCCTGCAATCTCACAAAGATAGTTATGAGCGCCCATTCAGGGACGCATATCGATGCACCTTTTCATTTTATAAAAAAAGGAAAAACTGTTGACCGCCTCCCGCTTGAAGCATTTTATGGAGATGCTGTCGTGGTTGAACTGGATTCTAAGGACAAGATAAATATCAGGGATCTCTCGGCTTTGAAACTTAAAGGTAAGAAAAGGGTTCTTTTTAAAACCCGTAATTCATCTTTATGGAAGAACAAAAAATTCATAAAAGACTTTGTTTACTTCACTGAAAAATCGGCTGAGCATCTTGTAAAATGCGGAGTAAAGCTTGTTGGTATTGACTATCTTTCTGTTGAAGAATATGGAAATGAAAAGCATCCGGCACACTCGGTTTTCCTTTCTGCTGAAGTCATTCTTCTTGAGGGATTGAATCTTTTGACAGTGAAGCCGGGAAATTACACGCTCTGCGCGTTTCCATTAAACCTTAAGGGGTGCGACGGGGCACCGGTTAGGGCTGTATTGATAGAGGAATAAGTTGGAGTGTAAGCTTTAGGAAAAAGGGTTGCGTCCCCTTTTTAAAATGGAGGGATTTTTGAATGATCAAACTTACAGAAGAAGAAAGACAGCAGTTATTGACTTCCTATGTCAACGGTCTTGGCATTGAGCGAAGGCATCTCAGTAAAGAGGAGACAGAGCAGGAAATAGTGAAATTCCTGTCGCTGAACAATGTCTGTGTCCTTTCTACGGTAGGCAGCGACGGAAAGCCGCGTTCAACTGTCGTTGACTATGAACATGAAGGAATGATAATCTATATAATGACAGAGGGTGGCGTTAAGGTTGACAACATCCTTGGCAATCCCAATGTCTCGCTCGGCATATACGCACCTCACAAGACCATGCGGGGAGTCATGGGACTGAATTATCAGGGGACAGCGGAAGTCTTCACGTTCCAGGAACACAAAGATATTTTTATGAAAGTCCTGCCGCTCTTCAGTCATGTGATAGAGAACTTCAAAAAAGAGGTAAAAGGTGTAACTCCGCGCCCTGATGTTATGAAACTAATAAGAATAAGTCCGGTGAATGTGAATTTTATATGTTATGCAAGAGGTCTTCCCGAGGCTGTGTGGACAAAGTGAGCATTTTAACGCATGATCGCTGAAGAGGAACTTTATTTTTCACTGAGGAGGATATTCAAGTCAGTTTTTCTTGTTCTGGCTATCTTTCTTTTTGGAACAGGCGGTTATTATCTGATTGGGATTGCAGAAGGGAAGGGATGGAGGCTTGCGGAATGCGCCTACATGACGGTGATAACCCTTTCAACTGTAGGTTTTGGTGAAATTCTTGACATCGGCAACAGCTTGTACGGAAGAGGGTTCACAGTTTTCCTCATCCTTTGCGGGATGGGTATATTGCTTTATGGAGTAAGTACGATCACGGCATTTATCGTTGAAGGTGATCTCACAAAAATTCTTGCGAGAAATAAAATGAAAAAAAAGATACAGGAGAAGAAAGGACATTATATAGTCTGCGGTGCAGGGGTCACTGGCTCCGGCGTAATAAGAGAGCTTCTCGATACAAAAAGAGATTTTGTGGTGATTGACAGCAACATCGAAAAAATCGAGAAAGCCAGAAAAGAGGGTGAGTTCCTGTATATAGCCGGTGATGCCTCGGTTGACGAAGTATTGCTAGACGCTAATATACTTGAGGCTGCCGGTCTTATAGCCTGCCTTCCGGAAGACAAGGATAACCTCTTTGTAACCATGACAGCGCGGGAGTTGAATCCTGATATACGGATAATATCAAAGGTGATTGACTATAGCTCAGGTCAAAAGCTTTTAAAGGCAGGCGCGAATTCTATTGTTTCCCCCAGTACGATCGGAAGTCTGAGGATGGTCTCAGAACTCATACGCCCCAGTGTTGTAAGCTTTCTTGATGAGATGCTAAGGGGAAGAGAGAAGAATTTCCGTATAGAAGAATTTCAGATACCGGATGGTTCGAAGCTTTCCGGTAAGTCAATCCTTTCTTCAGGCGTATACACTGAAGCTAATATCCCTGTCCTTGCTGTAAGAGAAAAAGGGAAAAAGGAATATATATATAATCCTCCTGCTGACATGAAACTTTCCCCGGGGACAGTGCTGATAGTTCTTGCTGACAGCAGTGCATTGTCAACATTAACGAAACTCAGTAATGAGTAATGTATCGAATACCACCGCCTTTGTGGCTGGGATTCTATCCTTTGTCTCTCCATGCGTTCTTCCTCTTGTACCGGCTTATATTTCCTTTGTGTCAGGAATGATTGCAGGAAACGGAGATGAGCCAGAGAAAAGGAGAGGAACAACATGGATTACATTCATAAATTCCCTTGCCTTTGTAGCGGGTTTTTCCATTGTATTTGTAATCCTCGGTGCCTCTGCAACTTTTTTAGGAAGCTTTCTCGGCAGCAAGGTTACACTGGTAAGCCAGATAGCCGGCGCCATTATAGTGATATTCGGCCTCCACACGATGGGTGTTTTCAGGATAAAGGCGCTTGACATTGAAAAAAGATTCAACATCGGGAAGAAAAGGGTCGGCGTTTTAGGCTCACTGCTTGTAGGATTTGCTTTTGCCTTTGGATGGACACCCTGCATTGGCCCGGTGCTCGGCGCAATCCTTGCCCTTGCTTCTGCGCAGGACTCTGTAAAAGAGGGGATGGTGCTTCTTTCCTTTTATTCAGCCGGGCTTGGCATACCGTTCCTGCTCACATCTCTCGGCATCAATCAGTTTTTCAGATTCTTCGGCAAAGTAAAAAAACATTTCCGGACCATTGAAATCGTTGCGGGGGTTTTCCTTGTGGTAGTTGGTCTGCTGATAATGACAAATAATTTCCAGAAGCTTATTTACCTTATAGCATGGTAGACGGGATTCATGGTTAAAATTTCGGTTGTCATTCCAGTTAAGAATTCCGGAAAAACTCTTGAGGAATGCATCCTCGCAGTCAGAGCCGGCACTTTTCAGGATTATGAGATTATTGTCGTTGATGATTTAAGCTCTGACAACTCGATTGATATTGCCAGAAAGCATGGCTGCACGGTTGTTAAATCCCATTCACCTCATGGCGTTTCAGCGGCACGAAATACCGGCGCTGCCGCTGCCGCTGCCGGGGCAGAAATAATCCTGTTTATTGATGCAGACATCTTGATAGAAAAAGATTCTCTTGATAAGATAATGAAAATCTATAATGAGAAGAATGTTGATGCTGTTGTCGGCGTACAGTCCGAATTCCTGCGATACACTAATTTCCTGAGCCAGTTCAAGAACCTATGGATGCGTTATACTTATTTAAGCCAGCCCGATTATGTTTCATTGTTTTATACAAGCATGGCTTCGATAAAGAAGGATATTTTTCTCGCTATGGGTGGTTTTGACGAGAATTACAGAATGCCTAATGTTGAGGACACTGATTTTGGACAGAAGCTTGCTATGAAGGGAGTAAAGATTCTTCTTGCGAGAGAGCTTGCCGTGGAGCACCTGAAGGGGTACAATTTCTGGTCTATTCTAAAGACAGATTATTACAGGGCCCGCGGGCTTATAAAAATGACAATGCGCAGAGGTGCTGCAATGTTTAGTGGTGGAAATAAAACTTCTGTTCCAAACACATATATCATGCAGGTCATTTTTTTTATGCTCTTTCTTTTCCTTTTTTTGTCATTTGCCTTGACCGGAGAAAAAATGTTTCTTCTGGCAGGATTATTCTTTTTTCTGGTTATATTTGTTGCGAATATCAGTTTTCTTAATTTTCTAAAAAAGAAGAAAGGAGCTGCCTTCGCGATGGCAGGTTTTTTTTTCATAGTTTCTGATAATCTGGCGGTTGCAGCGGGATTGATAACGGGTTTTGTGTCATATCTCTTTGGCAGCCGCTATTACTGAGAGGATATAGTGAAAGCATCAGGTTATTTAAGACATCTTGGCGATATAATCAGGAAAAAATCTTCGACACCTCTCTACCTTGTTTTTTTCATCACAGAGAACTGCACGGCAAAATGTGTTCATTGCCTTCTCGGCGAAAGGGCAGCCCGCAAAGACGAACTCACCATTGATGAGATTGAAAAAATATCAGCCTCGATGGATGAGATACTTTTCCTTCTTCTTACAGGCGGAGAGCCGTTCCTTAGGGATGACATTGCGGAGATCGCTTATATCTATTTTAAGAACAACCGGGTAAGTAATCTTGGCATACCGTCTAACGGCTCGCTTCAGGGAAAAGTGGTCTCTTCTGCAGAAAAGATACTCGAGAAATGCCCGGGTATTGATTTTGCCATAGATATATCCATTGATGCGATTGATGCAGAGCATGACAGGCTTAGAGGTTATGAAGGGCTTTTCGAAAAAGCCCTGTGGACATACAGGGAACTGAGGAAACTAAAAAAGAAGTATAACAACTTCAATCTGAATGTTGCCCTTACAGCATCAGGCTACAATCAGGAAAAACTCCCTGAGATCTATGCCTATCTAAAAGATGAGCTTGGCGCTGATGCCATAACGTATCTTTTGACGAGGGGAACCCCGCGTGACCCTTCTGCAAAACAGGTAGATATTAACAAATACCTTGAGCTTGCCAATATAATTGAAAATGATACAAAGAAAAATGCATTGTCAGGGTATAAGCGTTTTTTTGGATGCGACCTTATAAATGCCATGAAAATAGTGAGGCAGAAAGTGATTGCCGAGATAGTGACAGAAAATAAATCAGTCCTCCCATGTTATGCCGGCTCTTTAAGCGCTGTCATAACAAGCAACGGGGAGCTTTGCCCCTGTGAACTGCTGGACAGAAAAATGGGAAATCTCCGTGATGCAAACTATGATTTTAAAAAAGTCTGGAACAGCGAAACTGCGGATAATATAAGGCGCTATATAAAAGAGTCAAAATGCTTCTGCACCTATGAGTGTTTTCTTACTAACAGCATACTTTTTACCCCTTCCATATTTCCCACTGTGTTCCGGGAATGGGCAGGGATAAAGATCGGGAGGATGAAAGCTTAATGTATAACGGCAAAAAAATATCTGTTGTAATGCCATGTTACAATGAGGAGGCAGCAATCGGCGGAGTGATCAAGAGTATTCCCCGCTTTGTTGATGAGGTCATAGTCTCTGACAATAATTCCACGGACAGGACAGGAGAGATTGCAACTTCTCTTGGGGCAAAGGTTGTTTTCGAAGAAAGGAAAGGTTATGGACGGGCATATAAGACAGGATTGAAATGCGCGACAGGCGATATAATAGCCACACTTGACGGTGACGGAACTTATCCGGCGCTTGCCATCCCATATCTTGTTGACATACTTCTTGTTGATAAACTTGACTTCATTTCGGCAAGAAGGATCTTCTCAAGCTGGGATATCCTCAGTAAGAAGAACTATAAGGAGGCTGTGCTTAGATATATTGGCAACACGGTGCTCTCACTGTCAGTCCTCTTTCTTTTCGGGAAATCAATCCATGATTCGCAATCGGGCATGTGGGTATTTAAACGTGAAGTCTTATCCCAGATCAATGTGTTGAGCGACGGGATGCCTTTTTCCGAGGAGTTAAAGATTGAGGTATTCACGAACAAGAATCTTCGCGCAAGGGAAATTCCTATTGAATTCTTCTACCAGAAAAGGGAAGGGGTGAGCAAACTCAACCTCTGGGGCGACGGCACCAAGAACCTTCTCTATCTTTTCAAAAAGCGCTTCAGCCTCATCAATGGCGGAACAAAGTGGTGAGGGCTGTTTTCCTCAGCTTCCCGGGTTAAAGCACTGCGGGATGATGCATGCTGACTGATTAGGACCTGCACCTGTGTCGCTCTTGCATACACCGAGCACTGCTTCTTCAGGGACGAGTTTTACTTTTTAGCTTTAACCTTCTTCGCCGTCACTTCCACCTTCACCGCATCGTGCTGAGCTGGTCCGGTATTGCTGTCAATATCTTCAAGCTTGTACCAATAGGTTTTGCCTGCCTCGATGTTCTTGTCTTTTAACTTGTAGCTTGCCCCTTTTGTGCTACTTCCTTTTGACTTGATAAGCTTTTTGTTAATCTTCGTATATGGACCGGATTCCGATTCACTGCGGAGGACGTTGAAGCCGAGGTTGTCGATTTCAGTTGCGGTCTGCCAGGTAAGAAGAACTTTCTTGTTTTTTAAATCAGCAGTGAAGGAGGAAAGGGTGATGGCGGTAGGGATTCCTTTTCCAGCGGTTAAGTAATGATCCAGCTTTGATATAAAAATAAAAAAAGTAACGTAATATTCTGGAGTGGTGTTATAAGCGCCTTCTGTGGTAGGAAAAACATGTGAACCGGAAGATCCATTTGAATCAGTTTCCCCGGTTACATAAACATTTCCTGAGGAGTCTAAGACTATGGCACGGCCATATTCACTATGTTCTCCACCTAAGAAAGTTGAGGCGTTCAGGGAAGTTAGCATATTGTCCAGTTTTGATACAAAAACATCACGCTGAAGATTATGGCTTGTATCGAAAGCACCTTCTGTGGTTGGAAAAGGAATTGCACTACCCACAGGGTAAATAGATGAAGAAGTCTCGCCGGTTACGTAAACACTTCCCCAAGAATCTACGGCTATACCATACCCATAATCATTATTGTTTCCGCCTATAAAGGTAGAAGCAACCAGGGTATTTAATTGATTATTCATCTTTATGACAAAAACATCATAACCACCGTTTGGCGAGGTATCGTAAGAACCTGCTATTGTAGGAAACCCAGTTGAAGGTTCCCCTGTCACAAAAACATTGTCCGATGAATCTATAGCTATAGCACGCCCATAGTCATTATAGGTTCCTCCTATGAAGGTAGAAGCAAGGAGTGAGGTCAACGTATTGTCCAGCTTTGATATAAAAACATCTTCACCCCCATTGTATGAAGTATCATATGCGTCTGTAGTTATGGAAAAGTCAGATGAACGGGTGTATCCTGTCACAAAAACGTTTCCTGATGAATCTAATGCCATTTTCTTGACATAATCGCTGTTGACGCCGCCTAAAAAAGTCGACCCCATCAATGTACTTAAGGTACTGTTTAACTTTGATATAAAAACATCATATCCACCATTATGTGATATGTCATATGCACCTGTGGTTGTTGGAAAATCAGATGAGTTTGTATATCCGGTCACATAAATATTCCCTGTTGGGTCTAATTCTAAGTCATAGGCACCCTCATAAGTACTGCCACCTAAGAAGGTCGACGCAAGCAATGAACTTAAATTGTTATTGAATTTAGATATAAAAACATCGCTACTATTCATCAAGCTATCATATGCGCCCGCAGTTATTGGAAAATTAGAAGAACCGGTGGTCCCTGCCACATAAACATTTCCTGATGGATCTATGGCTATAGAATAGGCTGTCTCAGAAATGCTTCCTCCCAGATAAGTTGAGGCAAGCAAAGTGCTTAATGTGTTATCCAACTTTGATACAAAAGCATTATGAATATCAATACGCGTGGGGCTATATGCACCAGCCGTAGTCGGGAAATTACCAACAGTATGTCCTGTTATAAAAACATTTCCTGTTGAATCTAATGCTATATCATAACTATAATCCTCACCTACTTCCCATATATATGTTGAGGCGATCAACGGGTCAATTACAAGAGGATAGTTTTTGTCATAAGACGCGACGCGGAATGAATAAGATGAAAAATCAATGACAAAGTCGCATTTCACTTCAATCTTCTTTCCATCAATTTCCTGATAGGCAAAAGGTTTGGTGAATTTTATGGTGCCGAGTTCTGTTTCGATTTCGAGCTCGCCGTCTTTGTTAACTGAAATATCTTCTGCTCCTTCAACCTTGAGTTTTATGTCTTCAACATCACCGCATTCATTCACATAGAAAAGTTTTTCAACATTCTTGCCATAGGCTTTGAGTTTAAGCTCTACGCCTTCGTAGACTTCGCCGAGGCTTACGCTTTCAAATGTAGAGATGTTTGACTTCCAGTTGTCTTTATTTCCGACAAAGTAATTTACGTTTGTGACGGATTTGCTTTCACCTTTAATGGCTGAGGGTGCTGAGCCAATGAGTGTTTCGCGTAGAGATGTGGAATCTTCTTTGTTCGACAACCCATAAACGATTTCACCCTTATCAGTAACATAAACATTCCCGGCAAAGGTGTTTGCATAGAACTTTACTGACTTATCTTGTATCTGTCCTTGATTCTCGATGAATGGGATTTGAAGCTTTGCGGCTTTCGACATTATCTTTGATGTATCTGGCGCAGTATTGGCGAAAGCAAAGCATGGAGCCAATAAAATTAACAGGAACAGAATAGATGAACTTAATCTAAGCTTTGTCATAACTTCCCCTTATTGTAGTTCAAAGCAGCTAAAATTATTCTACTGGTCTTTTGTTCTCCCCGCACAACCACTTTGTTACCCCAGCATAACCAATCTGTCATCCCCGCACTTTCACTTCTGTCATCCCCGCGAAAGCGGGGATCCAGAGTCTTTCTTTTTTATTTTTTAGATTTAATCTTCTTCGCCGTAACTTCCACTTTCACAGCATCATGCTGAGACGGTCCAGTATTGCTGTCAATATCTTCGAGCTTGTACCAATAGGTTTTGCCGGCCTCGATGTTCTTGTCTTTTAACTTGTAGCTTGCACCTTTTGTACTGCTGCCTTTTGACTTGATAAGCTTTTTGTTAATCTTCGTATATGGACCAGTTTCAGATTCACTGCGGAGGATGTTAAAGCCAATGTTGTCGATTTCAGTTGTAGTCTGCCATGCCAAACTTACTTTTTTATCTTTGGATGTTGCTGAAAAAGATGAGAGGGTGATGGCAGTAGGTTCATTGGTGATAATTCTAAGTACAGGTGCTGCATACGTCCCTGCTTCAGATGAGTCGGTGAATGAAATTAAAGGGCTATTGGCAATAGTCGGGTCATTACAAGAATAAGGGAAGCAGTTGTTAGCAATATATAGTTGGTTCCAGAAGATAAGAAAGCCAGCATAATTGTTTGAACTTATATTTGAAATCTCGCTTTCTATGTCTGATGTTACGTCAACAGAAATAAGTGTTCCTGTTATAGGTAGCGTACCCCCATTTGAATACGTGATAAGAGTCCCGATTTTAGAATCAGGATAATAATAGTTTCTTGTAACCCCAGAATAACCGGATTGATTATTGCAATAAAATGTTCTTGGAGAATCCTCAGCGCTGATTGCTCCATCCTGGTTTTCTTCTTTCTCTCTGAGAATAATAAGTTGGTTTCCTCCAGTATGAGCCGGGATAGATGAATTATCTATTTGGAATAATAATTCTGCTGTGAAGGTGTTTTGCTGCAATGTGCTTAATGAGCTTATATCAAATTCTAATATTCCAATTCTGCGGTAATTCTCATATATAACGCCGTTATGATTTTTATAATATTCAAATAATTCTATGTTATCATTTTCAAGTGAGGTGCTTATTGTTTCTGCCCTTTTTGTCCACCCCCCCAAGCCACAGGGTAGATGGGTGTATGAAAGAGGAGGTATGCTGGAAGTGTTATAGTATGAACCATATCCCCCAAAGCCTTTAGCTAAGTGTTTTGTCACTGTTCCATCAATGACGGGTGCCAATGTTATTTCACCCGCGTGAATGTTATTTATAAAGATGATGAACGCAATGGATAAAAATAAATAAGTAATTAGAATTGATTTTGGCTTTCTCATAACTTCCCCTTATTGAAATCTAGAAAGAATGTTTTTTTAACAGCGAAATATAAAAAACTTAAAGATAGCGTAAAAAGAAGCAAACAATATGCCAAAAATAGAAATTGAAGGAGTGGGAGATAACTTGCTGATTTATTGCATTATACTTTTTTAGTCTTGTTTATCCACAGAGCTGCAAATTTTAAAACTGTTCACTCTGCCTGACACTTTTTGAAGGGATTTTTAACCTCTTGATTTTTAAAGATAAAAAATGTCCAGAAATCCGACGGTTTAACGGGGAGCTGACAGAAAAACCTGCAAATCCTTAAACTCGGTATATCCATCTGCCGGATCATTTCCTGCCATTGAGAATGATAGCTCCATTGTGGTCGCACCTTCCGGGATATCTACAAAATCACGTATCCATCCCCAGTAAGTGAAGTCACCGGTTAAAAGCGCTTTTGCATTTAGCTCTTTGCTGCTCCCTGTCTCTTTCCCGTTTGCGTCAAAGAACCTCGCCATTAACTGCGGAGTAATTCTATAGTCAGAGGTCTTCTCCCTGCCGGAGATAAAAATCATGCCTGCATTGTTGAGCAGGATTTTTTCTCTATCAACAGATGTGCCTGAGATTTTAATTGATGGTTTGACCGCATAAAATGAATATTTTAATTTCCCCTTCCATATATTAATGGGATTCCATCCGGGGAAAGTCGAGACGATCTCCATTTCGCCGTCACACATATCTTCCCACATTTTTCCGGGATGGTCGCCATAGGGTCTTATGAAGACAAGCGAATGCTCTCCTAAAATCGGCGTTGTAATTTTTCCATCTTCCGCCATGGCGCCATATTTTTCAAGGCACCAGAGTCCCCAGTATGGTACGCTTATGAGAAGGTCGCCGGGCTTGTAGATTTTTTTTACTGAACTTGCCGCGTCCCTCCAGTTTTCTTTTTGCAGAAAGATTGCGTCGTGCATTGTGGGATACCAGAGAGCCAATATGAGAATTGCAATGAATGTGTTAAGCACTGCTGATATTTTCATTTTTTGCGAGTTGAAAACCCTCATGCCAGATAAAAATGTCATACCTCTTGAACAGAGGATCAGGAAAGGGGGGAGAAGGAAGATGACGTATCTTATCTGGAATACCCATCTTGTTTTGAATATAAAAAATGAAATCAAAGGAACGAGCAGAAGCGAGTTTATGATAGCGAAAATTACGGAGTTTTTCTCTCTCTTGAATGCAAAAAGCCCGCAGATAAAAAAAACCGGAATAAATGTTGCGGCAGTTATGTTCCCTCCTCCTAACCAGAGAAATGTCGTGGAAAAGTCATTGCTCAAAATCTCGGCAAATGTGAGCGGGATTATCATTTCCTGCCTGTGCGGAGCCTGAGTAATGAGAAACCTGAGCCACGGCAGATAAAGGATTCCTGAAACAGCGAGACTGATTGCGAGCTGTCGTATATGAGATAATTTTTTTTCTAAACCGGATAATGTGATTACATAAGCTATATGCGATATGACTATGAATAGGGTGAAATAGTGTGTGTAGAATGAGACAACAGTTACCGCGGAATAGCATCCCCAGTAAAAAATCTTGCCTGTCTTTAATGCCCTCAAAACAAAGAGCGAGGACAATATTGAGAGCAATGCAAAGAGAGAATACATCCTTGCATCACGGGAATAGAGGATATGAAGCGGCGCAAGTGAAAGGAGGATTGATGATATAAAGCCTTCTTTCTTTCCAAAAAGTTCTTTTCCAAGAAAATAAATTCCTATGATGGCGACTGCACCAAAGATAAGTGCCGGTATCCTGTATGTGAATTCCGAAGATGCCCCGAGCAGGTGTGCTATATGGAGTATGAAATAATCGAGTGGAGGTGACACCTCGGTCTGCGTGATGAGGCGGAATATCTCTCTGAAAGGCTTTTCTGCGAATGTTGTCGCCTGAATCTCATCGCCCCAGAAGCCTATCAGAGCGAGGTTGTAACAGCGTAGCAGTGTTCCCGCAACAGTGATTGCAAGAAGAAGAAAGATGTCGTTAATTCTGCTTTTCTCTTCCATTCTTTTTATCTTCCTCCTATAACTGCTCAGCTCCCTAGCGTAACTGCACCGCAACTTTACTGCTTCTGCCGGTTATCATTTTTTCCTGAATCGCGCAGACAGGGATATTTTCTTTATCTTTAAGGCACCGCTCTGCAATATCGCGGAGAGTCAAAAATTTTGTGCCGTGCTCAATCAACCGCTGAAGCAGATTTTTCAATATGGTTGTTCCCGGCTCAACCCCTTCAAGCTCCGGATGTACAGTCATTATTGTAAGATCGCTTTTTGCAATCTCTCCCATGTAATAGCCGGGCATCTCTTTTTCCCTTATGCCGTCGATGCCGTAAATCTCATCAAAGGTGAGGACAGTCGTTGGAAGTTCGAGAGTGCTGAAATTTCCCGACGGTGATTTTACAAAAAAGGGCGTAGTGCCTCGTGTATCCGTATGATAGGTGAATCCGAATGAGTCCTCTGCTCTAAGGCTTGAATCAGTTGCCCGCCAGCCGGGAGAGGCGCAGGCAAGAGGTTTGCGAGAAAGGGCATCCTCATAGATGCGGGATGATTTTGAAAGCTCTTCTTTTATCTCTTCCTCGGTGAGAAAGGAAAGTTTCTCATGCCATTTGACATGGTCATAGCCGTGAATCCCGACCTCATGGCCGCGAGCGTCAACTTCCTTTATTACATCCTTGTTGCCGGAGCCTATTATTGGAGCTTTGCATATTGAGCCATACGACAAAGTCCTGAGAGGGAATTTTTTTATCTTCCGCGTCCGCGCCGACATCTTGAAGAACTCTTTCCTGAATATCCTTACAAGCGCTTTGCCGGAATTGTCAGGCCCCATGGAGATAAAAAATGAAGCCTTTATATTGAACTGCTCAAACACTCTTAGCAGGGAAGGGACATTGTCCCTCATGCCGATGTAAGTATCGACATCAACCTTTATTCCTATCGTAGGGGGAAGGTCGGACTTAGTAACGCCCTTCATTTTCCATGAACCATTGAATGGTCCTTCTAAGCCCCTCTTCAAGAGAGATTTCAGGAGTTACCTTGAGAATCGTCTTCATGCGTGTATTGTCAGGAACCCTTCTCTGAATGTCTTCGTAGCTGTCGCCGTAAATTGATTCCTTGGTGACGTGCTTTGTGCCCACCTTTGCGCCTGCAATCTTTATCATGAGATTGGCGAGGGTCAATATATCTGTTTCTACATCTGTGCCGATATTGAATATCCCGCCGTTTGTCTCATCCATTAGCCCCGCCGCCATAGTTGCCCTTATCGCATCATCAATATAAGTGAAGCAGCGTGTCTGTTTCCCGTCACCGATTATCGTGAGGTCTTTTCCCTTTAATATCTGCCCCATGAATATGGTGAGTATCCTTCCGACATCGACCCTGTCTAACCTTGGCCCGTAGGCATTGAAATAGCGCACCACTGTTACGGGAAGCCCCATGCTGTGGTATGCAAAGCAGAAATGTTCTCCTGCAGCCTTGGAAGTGGAGTAGCACCAGCGGTCAATCTTTGTGGAACCTAATACCCTGTCGTCATCTTCCCTGAAGGGTATTTTCGGGTTCCTGCCATAGACCTCGGATGTTGATGTGAAAACGACTTTTTTATTATATTTGAATGCTGACTTAAGAACGTTCTGTGTGCCGTTGATATTTACGTTAAGGACATTGTATGGGTCGCCTACATAGTGTTCAACACCCACGACTGCTGCCATGTGATAGATGAGGTCGCATTTAAGTGCGAGAGTGTCCAAAAGCTCGTCGTTGAAAATAGAGTCGCGGATGTAGTGGAACTTAGGGTTTCCTATGTTATGTGAAATCTTGAAGTCCTTTGCCGTATCAAGGGCAAACACCTCATCGCCTCTTTTTAAGAATGCATCGCCTAAATGTGAGCCAAGAAAACCTGCTCCGCCGGTTATGAGTACTTTCAAATTGCGACCTCCATCTTATTGAAGTTTTAACCGCAGATAACGCAGAGATTTATCATCAGTCCTCCGTGACCTCTGTGGTTTAATTATTAAATGTTTTCCCTTCAAATTCTTTCAATTGCTTGAAAATTTGCTTTCCCTTTATCTCTCCTTTTCCTTCAAACTGCAATGATTTTATGAGCAGATATCCTTTTCCCGTCTTTACGAGAACCCCTGCTGAAGGTGAGACTTTCACTATTGTTCCGGGCTGTACTTTGCTTCGGTTGTCATTTTTCCCCGAAACAGAGGCTTGCCAGATAAGAAGTTTGTTGCCGCCAATGTTAGTGACTGCCCCCGGATATGGGTGAGTCACACCTCGTATCAGATTATAGATTTTAAACGCCGGCTCGTTCCAATGTATCATTCCGTCTTCAGGTTTTCTTCCGCCATAGTAGCTTGCCTTTGATATGTCCTGAGGAACAGCTTTGTATGTCCCTTTTACTATAAGAGGATAGGTCTTCTTTATTAGCACACGTGCCGCCTTTTCCATTTTGTTAAAGAGCGTGAACGCAGTATCTGTTTTGGAGATTGCGACCTTCTTCTGCGCCACGATCAATCCTGAGTCAGGTGTTTTCTCCATGAAGTGAAGGCTTACTCCAGAGTATGGCTCGCCATTTATTATGACCCAGTTTACAGGACACCTTCCCCTGTATGCAGGCAGATATGAGCCATGAAGATTCATTGCGCCTTTTGGAGGGATATTGAGGATTGTCTCAGGGATCATGTGCCGGTAGTAGAATGAAAAAATGAGATCAGGTTTTAAATTTTTTACAATGTTTAGGAAATCCTCTGTCTTTATCTCAGCCTTTTCAGGCTTAAACACAGGGATTCTTTTTTTTGCGGCGAGTTTAGCTACGGATTTAAACCAGACATTTTCCCCTTCGTCATCTTCATGCGTGACAACACCCACGATCTCAGCTTTCATCTTTAGAAGCTCCTCCAAACATGCGTAACCGATGTTGTGGTAGGCGAAAAGCAGTATTCTCATGGTTTATTCGAACTTTGATATGACATATCTGGGCTTCCCGCGCACCTCTATGTAGATCCTTCCTACATATTCGCCAAGCACACCTGACAGTATTGACTGTATACCGAGGAATGTAAAAAGAACTGCTATTAAAACATGTATGTAACGGACTTCCGGGAGGAGAACGCATAATACGGACAGTATGACTGTTGCTAAGGCTCCAAGGCTTGCGAATATTATACCGAGAAGCGTTATAAGCTGGAGAGGGAAAAGAGAAGAATTCGTCAGTATGTCAAAGTTGAGTTTAAGCAGTTTGAGAGTGTTATATTTTGAGACTCCTTTTTCACGTTCCCTGTGGTCAACGGCAATCTCCGTAGGATTTTTAGAATAAGAAAATGCGAGAGCTGGTATAAAAAAGCTTGAAAATTCGTTAAGTTCAATTATCCTTTCAACAACATCCCGCCTGTATGCGCGAAGCATACAGCCATAATCATTGAGTTTTATTCCTGTTATCCTCTCAAGAACGCGGTTGCCGAATTTTGATATAGCCTTCCTGAGGAAAGGGTCACGACGGTTCTTTCTCCATCCGCCGACTGAGTCATGCCCTGCTTCAATCCCGTCGAGGAGTTTTGGTATCTCTTCAGGAGGATTTTGCAGGTCTGCGTCTATGGTAACTATCACTTTCCCTCTTGAAACTTCAAAGCCTGCGAATATGGCTGTGTGCTGACCGTAGTTCTTTGCAAGCTGGAAAATGCGGATGTGATTATTTGCTGATTTAAGTTTAACGAGTATATCCCAGCTTTTATCCCTGCTTCCGTCATCTACAAATATTACTTCATAAGTTTTGCCGACCGTTGAAAGAGCCCCATCAAGTTCAACCATAAAATCTTCAAGGTTTTCCTCTTCGTTATAGACCGGCACAACAATAGAAACATAAACGGGATTCAGGGCTTCTTCATAGGGTTTGACGCTCATAATCTATTTCTTGTTTGCCTCGGTTATGCATTTGATTGCGTTAGAGACATATTTAACATCAGCCGCTTTCATGCGGGGATAGAGCGGCAGTGAAATAATCCTGTCAGATACGAAAGCGGATTCCGGATAATCATTCTTTTTGTATCCGTATTTTTTTCTGTAATAAGGCTGGATATGTATTGCAGGGAAATGAATCCCTGTCCCTATGTTAAATTTTTTCAATTCATCGATAAATTCATTACGCGAAATCTTAAGCTTTTCAAGATTTACTTTTATTATATACAGGTGCCATGCATGGCGGCAATCATAATCAACCACTCCGGGAATAGAAATGCCATCGCAGTTTTTTAGCTCCCGGTTATAAAGTTCAGCAAGCTTTGTCCTTTTTTCAATGAAGCCGTCAAGCCTGCCTATCTGGTGAATTCCTATCCCTGCCTGTATGTCGAGCATGTTGTATTTAAAGCCCGGTATAACGAGCTCATACTGTACCTTTCCTTTTTTGGAGTACCTGTCCCATGCGCTTGCCGTTATGCCATGAAAACGGAGGAGCCGCAGTTCTTCATTGAGCTTATCGCTCTTGGTTGTTATGAGACCTCCTTCGCCTGTTGTTATGTTCTTTAGCGGGTGGAAACTGAAAACAGTCATGTCACTCAGTGTCCCGATTTTCCTTCCCTTGTATTCAGTACCGATAGAATGGGCTGCATCCTCGATGACGGCCAGCTTATGTTTTTTTGCAATGCTGAGAATCCTGTCCATGTCGCAGGGCTGTCCTGCAAAGTGCACGGGAATTATAGCTTTTGTTTTTTTAGTTATCTTTTTTTCTATCTGGTCTTCAAGGATATTCATCGTGTCAGGATTGATGTCAACGAATACAGGTTTTGCCCCGACGTGTTCAATGACGTTAACTGTTGCGGCAAATGTCATCGGTGTTGTTATCACCTCATCGCCCGCTTTTATGCCAAGCGCAATAAGTGCGATGTGAAGCCCTGCGGTGCCTGAGTTCAAAACAATGCAATGCTTTGCTCCGGTGTATTCCTGAAGTCTTTTTTCAAATTCTATGACTTTTGGCCCCGTCGTTATCCAGCCTGATTTCATGGAGGAGACAACTTCGTTTATCTCTTCTTTTTTTAATGTTGGTTTAGAAAGCGGAAGGAAGTCTTTTCTTATATGAAGTTCATTTACACTCAAAATATTTCTCCTATTTTAAATTTTATACTATCATATATTTCTGAAAACAGAACTGAAAAGAAATATTACACTCATACTTCAATCAGCTATATTTATGTAGTCGTGTTTTTGATTTTACTGTATAAGCAGTGGGATTGGTCTTTGTAAGGGTGGATGATGATGTCTGTAAAAAAGGATTATTTAAAAAAAATCTCCGGCATTTTTATTTTCAAGGGATTAATCATAATATCGTTTCTCTCCCTTTGCTTTCAGGTTGCGGCGGCGACGCGCAGTGACACGGGAAGAGTGCAGTCGGACATCAGCGGCAGTTATGACATCACAGGCAAGGAATATGTTTCTATTTTAGGAGAAAAACAATCCATGCCGTTTGCCGACGAAATCCATCTTAATTCCGGCGGGAGTTACAGCGACAGCATCGGGATGAAAGGACACTGGAAACAGAAGGGAAGGAATAAATTTATTGTGTCATATGAAAAGAGTGAGACTGCCAAATTCATGAAAAAACAGTTTGCAGATTTTGGCTTAAAGAATGTTGACGTTTCCATCCGCTACATGAATCTCAAAGGCACTGTTATAGACGGCAAAATCAGCGGAAGAATCTCCGGCAGGATGTCCATTAAAATCAGCGGGACATCATACACTGCAAAGATAACAGGGAATTTCCACGGCAGCAGACAATGAATATGAGCGAAGAATCAACATTTCCTAATAACTTCCTGTTTAAGTGTTTTCTTATTTTCATTCTTGTTATTGGTTTTCTGTTAAGGCTGACAGGCATAGGTTTCGGATTGCCATATCCCTATCAATGGGATGAATCGCAGCTTACAGATACCGCATTAAAAATGATGAAGACCGGAGATTACAATCCACATTTCTTCAAATACCCCACGCTTTATATCTATCTTCAGCTAATTGTTTATGTCATCCATTATTTCTATGCCATGGGGACAGGGATTATTTCTTCGCTTGATGAAATCAAGACTGAAGCTGATACGCATTGGCCTTGGACTATGAGCCACCCTTCATTTTACTTATGGGGCCGTCTTTTGACATGTCTATTGGGGACAATAACGATATTTTTTGTTTATAAAATAGCCATGACTCTTATCAATGAAAAAGTCGCTCTGCTTTCTGCATTATTCCTGGCCCTTTCTCCGGGGCATATTGAACATTCGAGATATATAGGTCCGGATGTACCGGGGACTTTATTTGTTTTGGCTGCTGTTTTGTTCGCATCTTATATTTATAAGTATGGCGGCAGTTCCACTATCTACAGTTTAGCCGGTTTATTTGGAGGATTTGCAGTTGCCACAAAATATAATAATTTTTGGGTTATATTCCCATTGATCATTGCCCATGCTTTCAATCAAAGAAAAGAGGGATTTTTCAAAAAAAATTTTTTCCTTATGATGTTTTTTTTGATTTTTGGGTTTTATCTGGGTTGTCCGTATGCATTATGGGATTTGCCGGGTTTTTTAAAAGGCGCAGGCTGGGAAGTCCGTCATTATAAATTAGTGGATCATCCCGGCGCCGAAGGAACTGACAGCGGATTTTTTTATTTCTCATCTTTGTATGATTATTCTTTGGGGATACCATTGACCATCTTTTGCCTTTCAGGTCTGGTGATAGGATTTTTAAAGAATCTCAAGGCTCAATTGATAATTTTATCATTCCCGGTTTTATATTATTTTTTTATGTCAATGCAGAGAGTCAGATTTATAAGAAATACTATGCCTCTTTTACCTTTCGCATGTATCTTTGCGGCTATTGCACTTTACTATTCATTGGAATATCTGGCTGAAAAAAAGAGCTGGATCAGCAAATACAAGCAGCATATTTTATGCGGCAGTATGGTAATCTTGACTATATGGCCCTTTGTAAAATCTGTATCCGATGCAAAAGAACTTCATTATCTTAAGGACTCACGAACGGAAACAGCAGAATGGGTTAAAGAGAATATCCCGGAGGGTTCAACCATCGCTGTAGCATCACAGTTACATTTTTATTTTAATGACCTGAAAGTGAAAAAAATCAATATTCTGGAATGCGATCAGGGGGGACAGTTGTCATGGTTTAAAGAAAATAAAGTTCAGTATTTTATAACTTCAGATAAATTCGGATACTTCTGGTTTCCGGAAGATCAAGCCCGTCGGAAGCTTGCAAGTGAATTTAATAACAGATTTAAAGGACTGAGGATTTTAAAAGCATTTGGATCTGATAATTTATTTTTAGACAGGTATTCAACAAATCCACGTGTCATCATTCTAGGCGGTTCGTAAGCTATGCCATGCTTAATGCTAATTTCCAAACTTGATATCTCTCTTGCCAGTGAATCATTTCTTAAAAAAGACTGGAATAAACCGGAAGAAGATGAGGCATGGAGAAATTTGTAAAAGGTGATGTTATAGTTGTTCCAATTCCATTGTTATAGACAAAGTTATAGAAATAGTTCGTAACTAAATCTTTGAGTTCACAAATTGCAGGCTTGAATTGATAACTCCTATGGAGGTGTCTGATGAATAAAAATGACAAATCTCTGGTTGAAGTATGGAAATGGAAAGAAAAAGTTTATGACCATTTAAAAGGATTACCATCAAAGGACTATATCGAAGAAATAAAAAGTGATGCAGAGAAACTCCTTTCTGATAACGGCATTAAATTGACTAAATTTCCTGCAAAGAACAAATCTCGGAAAGTTGCATAATAATATGTGGTAGCATTTTGCGACCTAACTCAAACCAAAAGATTCCCTGCTTTGAATGGCATGATGGGGATGCTTACAACGTAGAAATCGCTGACTATCATTAGGAGACTATAAATGACTAAGCAAAAGCTGCAGCCGATTCATCCTGGTGAAATCCTCTTGGAAGAATTTCTTAAACCTATGGGAATTAGCCAATATAAAGTGGCAAAAGATATTAGTGTGCCGGCAAGGCGTATCAATGAAATTGTTCAGGGGAAACGTTCCATTTCTCCTGACACTGCTTTGAGGCTGTCACGTTTTTTTGGTCTTTCAGAACGATTTTGGATAAATCTACAAGCACGGTATGACCTTGAAATTGAAAAAGACCGATTAAGTGGCCGACTTAATAAAGAGGTGCACGTTTATGTCAATGGGTAGTAGCAATAGAAACCAAAGAACACAAATGTAATCTTTTCTATTAGATTTTTTAGTAGGAAACAAATGGGAAGGTTGTGCATTTTCTGAAGTCAAAAAAAACAAAAGAAAAACTTGATATCGCTATTACCGGTGAATCATTTCTTAAAAAAGACTGGAATAAACCGGAAGAAGATGAAGCATGGAGAAATTTGTAATATGTAAGAGCAACATAGGAACGGGACCGAATCAGTCAGTCTGAATAATACCTCATTTCTGGATCCCCGCGTTCGCGGGGATGACAAAGAATAAGCGGGGATGACAACAATTTATCCCGATGCAGAGCATAGAGGGATTCTTCTAATTAAATCTACTCATGAAACTCAAAATCGCAGTAGCCTGTTTTTCTTTACCCCAGATTATATTTCACCAGGCTCACTGCATTTAAATCATCTGTTCCTAATCTCAGCTTTCTTGCGTGGGCGAGGGCATCTTTCCACATGTCTTCGCTGTAGGTTGAGTCATGCTCTGCCATCAATTTTGAGCTTAACGTGTCGCAGGCTACGATATCACCTGAGATGAACATCTGGTTTACGCCTTTCTTTATCTCTGCACCATCAAGCAGTGGACCGCTCTTTGTGAGAAGGTCTGCGGCATCAACAACTGAAAGCTCGCACCTTACGGCATCGGAGAACTCCGCTGAAAGCATGCGGAATGGAATCCTGAAAGATTCTTCGAACTCCTGAGGGTTCTGGCGCTGGCGGAGCCTTGCATGGCTCTCATAGCGGTTCGGTCCGTAAACACAGCCAAAAAGGTTTTTCATCGAAGAGCTGAAACCAGCTTCGGAATGCCTTTTCACAGTCGGCATATTTATTATAATGTCGCGCCCGCAAAGATAATTGGAAAGGTCTATGACAGGCATTACCTGCCATGCAGGATTTGTAACAGCTCTGAATAGACTCTTATTTCCCGGTTCATCAGGGGCAAGGTTAAAACCTATTTTTGCCGCTGCGGCTTCAAGTCCCATCATAGAAAATTTTGCGGCAGTCCTTCCCGATGCATCATAGATTGAAACATCTGCCGCCCCGCAGTCTTTAAGTATCTTGCATAAATGAATGACCAGCTCCGGATCCGATGAGACAGGGTAGGGACCAGCGGCAACTGTGTTGGGCTTTAGAGTTATCTTTTTTCCCTTCATTATCGAGGCAAAGTTCGGAAGGGCTTCGATTCCCTTTTCAAGGCGTTTTATCTTCTCGCCTCCGGAAATGCTCACGACAACAGGTTTTCCGTCTTTCATGAAAAGGTCTTTCAGACCGCTCCTAGGAACGCCCGCTGCCCCAGAGGATGATGAGTTGTTGTTGACTGCGGCTTCCATTGCTGCACTTTCATTTAACGACGATGTAAAAGGCAATGAGAGGACACTTATTCCCAGAGAGCCTGCGACTGCGCCCTTCAGGAAATTCCGTCTTGAAATATCTTTTGTGTCATTTTCCGGATGCTTCTTCATAATTACTTTGCCCCTTTCTCTTTTTTCTGAATTCTGGAGTCAACGGCTTTGCCAAAATCTTTTATGACGGCAAGAGTCTTTGGGTCGCTCTTAAAGGCTGTTATCCTTACAAAGTATTTTCCGCGGATGAATTCTGTCTGGTTTTTCCCCTCCTGTCCGTCTGCGCCGAAAGCAGGTTTTGGAAGTCCCTTCTTTTTCATTCCTTCAAGGAGTGTGACCGCACTTTTAGCGTCCTTCATCCTGTAGATGTCAACCGTGAATGATTCGCCGTCTTTTGAATAAGCCTCTGTGACGAGCCTTTCAAAACCCCTGTCTATATAATATGGAGCGCCGCCATCTATGTAATCAAAGAGATTCCTATCATCGTAGAACTCATATTTATATGGATTGGTAAATCCCTTCTCTTTCATCTCCGAAGGGAGGAGTGAGGCAAGCCCATCTTCCTCAGCATGGATAGTTTGCACATAAATCAGACTAAGAGAAAAAATCATTACAATAATCAAAATGACATTTGCAGTTTTAAAATTCATATCAGCTTTTTCTCCTTTTATTTGGACCAGCGGGGTTTAAGAGTATCTGATTATCAGGCGCTCTTGTCTCACCAATTGATGTGACATAGACTGCGGCTTTGTCCTGCACAGGACACTTTGTCTCGCAGGCTCCGCATCCGATGCAAAGCTCGGGGATAACATAGGGCTGCTGCACTGTTATGATCCTGCCGTCAGGGGCGCGTACCTCAGTTTTTTCAAGACGTATTGCTTTTTTGGGAGTAGGGCACCATTCCTCACAGACTATGCAGGGAGTTGCCATAGCCCAGGGAAGGCACCGCCCCCTGTCATAAAATGCTGTTCCGATTCTTACAGGTACACCATTTTTGCCGGTTTTTTCAGCTTCTGTCAGTTTCTTTATGGCTCCCGTGGGGCATACCTGAGAGCAGAGTGTGCAGTTGAATTCACAGTAGCCGATTCGCGGAATAAGAACCGGCGTCCATATTCCTTCAGGACCCGCCTCCCATGATGCGGGATGAAGGGCATTGTTGGGGCATACCTTCATGCACTGTCCGCATTTTATGCACTTTGCAAGGAAATCTTTTTCGGCAAGCGAGCCGGGGGGGCGGATCAGCTTTTCATTGAAGTTCACCTCTACTTCGTCGCTTGTCCGTGCAAAAGGGTAAATGACAAGCCCTGCGGCAATTGATGTAATTACCTTTCTGCGCCTTATGTCCGGGGTTTCAATTATATCCACGCCCTTTGGCATCACTTTGAAACGTATTACATCCTCAGGGCATACTACCCTGCAGTTAAAGCACATGTGGCATTCGGGCGCCCGCCATTTGACTCTCCCTATCGGCTCACATGCACCCTGACAGCTTACAAGACAGAGATTGCAATCCGTACATTTTTCATTCCTCTTTTCCATTCCGAAGATCGAGAACCATGATGCCGCACCTAAAAGCGCGCCAAGCGGGCAGAGTATGCGGCACCAGAAGCGAAGCATGCGGCGGTTAAGTAGAAGAATGGTTATAAATATTATTCCGATGATATAGCCGCGGTGGAAATGAGGCTGTGTGAAACTCAGCACGCTCTTGTCTGCAAGATTATAAAGAATGTCCCCTGCTCGCTGGATGAATTTCATATTTGTAAGCGAGAGGGAATCGAGAGTCCATCTTATACTTAATGTCAAAGCAGGAATTACAGAGGTGACAAGCGACCTTGTAAGCAGAGCTATGGGATCCATAAAACCAGTGAGAAGGCTTGTACACGTTGCAGCTCCGAGCATTACTATGAGGACGATATATTTTATCCTGAAACTTTCTTTGTAACGGTTTTCCTTTATCCATGCGCTTCTTTTCTTTTCGGTCACTGCTGTGCCGGTAAGGTGGTTCAGTGTGCCGAGAGGACATACCCATCCGCAGATGAATCTTCCGAAAAGCATGGAGAGAATAAGAACAGGGATGCTCCATTTAAGACCTTCAAAGAGTGTGTGAGCCGCAATCGATGTAGTTATACCGACTAAGGGATCTGCCTCGAGGAATATCTGCACAGGGTAATTAAGATGAATATCAGTTACGTCATTTTCAAAAGTTCCCCTGTATTCGCTCTGGAATATAAAGAAGATGAACAATAGGAGGAAAAATGTCTGTGACACTATCCTCAACGTTCTTATCCATCTTATAGACCCGGTTTTTTTTGTTTTTTTCAGACAGCACTCCTCACTGTTTTGATTTTCGAAATATCGGTTTCGCCAAGCTTTCTTTTATGTGCTTCAGCTAAAAATCCCAGGCTAAGCGGTTCTATTCCAAAAAGGCTTGCGCCGAACGCATCGACTGCTATCTGGTCGGTTGATGCGGCAATGGTCTTCTTCTCAATCACATCATCAAGGTTCCCACCCTGAGGGCCGTTCGCCGTGAGTATCCTGTAGGCATCGAGAACCGTAAAGGTTGGGGTCATGAACGCTGCAAGGTCTGCAATGCTTTCGCTTATGTTCTGATGCAATGCCTCGCGCCTTCCTCCTAAAATACCGTACCAGTTCTTAAGACCCATGGTAAGTCCGGAGAGATTGTGGTGCTTGGCTATGGGTACATTGATTACCTTGTCCGCTTCAATGAAATCTCTGTAAACTGGCCATTCTTTTAATACGGTGCCGTTTATTTTAAGCTTCCTGAAATTTCTTTCCTTGGGGAGATTTACGATTGCACCTGCGCCTTTTGCGGCTGCGGCTATCCCGCTTCTCTCATAACAGCGCACTGCGTCATTACAGGACACGTCAACAACAATCACCTGTGCCGCGCCGGCATTGAGACACAGCTCGACAAGACGTTTTATGACAAAGGGATTGGTGTTTGCCGCCTGCTCCGGGACGCGGTCCCACCCGATGTTTGGTTTGATCGTGACCTTGTCTCCCCGGCTGATGAACTTATTTATGCCGCCTATGTTTTCAACAACCCTATCAACAAGCTTCGCGATATCTTCACCTTCAGCGATGCCTAAAACCGGAGATTCTTTTAAGCCGGCAATGGAGTAGTCCCTGTTCTGGATTGCGAGGGCACTCTCTTCTGATTTTTCTCTTCCAAGGAGAAGATATCCCGCTCCACCTGCAACTGTGACACCAAGCGCAGCTCTGCCGGATTTTTTTATGAATTCGCGTCTGTCGATTTTATAGGGCAAGTGTGTTTTTTCTCCTTTAAGACAGCTTATAATTAATCATTGAATATATGACTGTCAAATATTTTTAGAGCAGGATGGTTAGGTTGGATATTTATGTTCTTTCCTTATATTCTGCGTGGCGGTTGATCTTTGGCACGTGTGTCCAGACAATTAATCCATAAATGAGAGCAAGTAAATCGGCTATACCTACAAGGATGAAGGGAGATGAATGGGAGATCCGGTCAAAAATGATACCTCCGCACTGGACAAAGAAAAGTGTTCCAAGCGATCCTGCTATGCTGGCGGTTGTCATCACTGAGCCGAGTATCTTCTTTGGCGCAAGGTCGGCAGTCAGTGTTGAAGAGCTTACTGAGACCGCTGCTACGCCAAGACCCGTGACAATGCCGCAGAGTTTAACGGCAACAGAAAAAGGATTTGAAGTTAAGCCTAACAATAGGAATCCTAGTCCCTTTAAAGCAAGTCCGCTGACGAGAATCGGCCTTCTCCCGATCCGGTCAACAAGGATTCCCATGACAGGTGTAAAGGCAAGCGCACAGATGCTTGAAAGCCCGACTACTATTCCTCCCATGGCAGTTGCCTGCGCTCTTGTGTAGCCGAAATCAGGAGCGCTTTCAACAGCCCATATCATTATGAATATACCGAGTATTATCCTGTCTGATGATGCGGGGAATGTTGATACAATGCAAAACCTCAGCCCTTTATTGATTTTAAGCTCTGCGAATACCTCCTTGAGGCTTTGAAGAGTTGACTGACGTTCGCTTCCCCTTCCTTCGTGATGAGGAAGCTTTCTGTCAATGACCATGAACTTTGTCACAAAGAGTGATAATAAACAAATCCCTGCACCTGCCAAGAATAATGAATATACGCCGTAAATTTTCTGCACTGCGGAAAAAATAAAAAATGAAAAGGTAACGCCTATCCCCATCATCGATGCGCTTATTGCCATTGCTTTTCCGCGGCTTTTAAAATCTGTGTAGTCTGCTGTGATTATCATTGGCTGCGGGAATGCAAATGTCATAGAGATGGCTAAGATAAAGTGGAATAGAAAAACGAAGTAGATTGCCGGCAATCCTGTGAATGCAGAGGCGGATAATGGAAGCGAATAGATTAGAAACGCAGCAGTACTGGCAAGCATTCCGTAGAAAAGCAATATCTTCCTGCCATACCTGTCTGAGAGTGAGCCGACAAAACCTACAAATATAACTACAGTCACCGAGCCTATTATCTGTATCGCCGAATTTATAGTGCCGAAGTTAGCGTCGCCTATGCCGATTGTTTCCTTGAGGAAACGGGGCAATGCGATGGTAGGTATCATGTAGGCTAGCAGCAGCAAGGCAGAGTTTAAGAAAACTCCGATGAAGTTTTTCCTGCTCAGATCCGGCGCTACAGTAATCCCGAGGAACTTATTATCTTTTGTCATATTTTTTCACCTTGATTTTCCTACCTTGATGAATGCAAAAAAATAAATCGTTAAATTAAAACCAGATTTCACAGCGTTAAGTCAAATTATTTTGGTTAATTTTTGTAAGCTTTTATTGTGAGAATTGTAAAAGATGTGGAAACCAAACAACATTTTTTGTAGGGCACGTTCTCCGAACGTGCAATTGTCTGGGATGTTATAAATGTCTGCGAGCGAATATGATGAACCTCCACGGAGTAAAATCCATGGAGGTTCATTCATTATTTCTTACGCTATCTGTTTGCCGTATCCCTGAGGTGTTGCGCTGTTGTCAAAGACTTCTTCCACGTTGAATATGTAAACAGGAAGATGTGTCTCACTTGGATCCTCTCCAAAGTATGCATCGTGAATTCCATGAGAGAAATCAAAGTAAGGTCCTTCTGTGTGGACTTCAACGCTGCATCTTAATTCAAAACTTAAAACAGGAGGAGTGAAATAAAGAAGCGTTGCCTTGTCGCTTTTTTGCACATAATCCCATGTATGTCCTGGTTTGTCAGGATACTGATGACCAAGCTCTATTGTGCAGACCTTGGAAAAATCCATCTTTTGTCCCGCTACTTCTTTTTCAAGGTACATCAACTTTGAGAGCATTATTAATGATTTTTTCTGGTAATCGCGAAGCTTTTCTCTGTCTTCCTTGGTGGCATGTTCGTGCCGCCCGAAAGCTGATGTCGAATCAGCAGCCATCCCTTCTTTCTTTATATGGTCCTTGAATATTTTTGTGACCTCTATCATATAGTCTTTCTTTGGTACGAACCCGGCTCCTATGATTTTGGCATTTGTCAGCAGCGAACCGTCAGGTCCCTTGGTTGCTGTGCATAGAGCGGGGAGTATTCTTGTTGTGTCAACGAGCATCTTATGGGGGTTTGGAGGCCCCTGAAGATTTATCATTTCTTCAGCCCATTTCTTCCTCCAAAAATAGGCATAATTCAAAAAAGCATCCGGCATTAACGTCATAAAATAGCTCCTCCTTTTTTGGTTGTTAACACGTTGTAAAAAACTAAAAAATAAATTTCCGAGTATGAGCTCACTTTTCTTGACACGAAAAAAAAGCGATGGTATAGTCAACAATTAAATTTGCTTTGTTGTCAAGGAAAAGGCAAAAAAAATAAAAACTTTTGAAAATAAAATCCCACCAAATACGGAGGAGGGGGCAATGAGTAATGTTCTACTAAAACAAAAGAAATTGTCAATGACCGTCATTATCTTTTTTACAGTATTCGCAATTTCTCTTGGCAGTGTCGTGTGTTCAGCAGAGACAGGAACAGTCAAAGGAAAAGTTATAGACAAGTCAAGCAAAGGGATTTTGCCAGGAATATCGGTTTCGGTCGAGGGGACAAATATCCTTGTCTATACTGATGAAAAAGGAGAATATAGCATAGATCTTGCTCCGGGAACATATAAGCTAAGGGCAGAACTTCTTGGCTATAAACCTGCTGAAGCTTCTAATGTCATGATTATAGAAGGAGAAACAAATACAGTTAACCTCTCCATGGAAGAGCAAATGGTAATACGAGGAGAGGAAACTATTGTAACAGGTGAGAGGCTGACAGTTCCCCTTTCAAAGACAACGGCAACTGTTTCCGTAGTCTCGCAAAAAGATGTTGATAAAATCTCTGTTGCCACTAATGCTTCTGACCTCCTCAAAAACACCCCCGGCGTTCAGGTAGAATCAGGAAGTTCAGAATTCTCAAAGACAATAAAAATAAGAGGCAGAACCGTTGCTCCTCCGAAAGTCGCATCTGCCGGTATATTGCTTCTTATAGACGGAGTTCCTTCAAATGACCCGGGGTCAGGATATGCAAACATCTATCAGATCCCATCTGAAAATATTGAGAGGATTGAAGTTCTTAAAGGAGCATCTTCAGCTCAGTACGGAGGACAGGCAGCAGCAGGTGTTGTCAACATCATAACGAAAAAAGGACAGAAGGTCGCTTTTACAAAAGCATCGGTGAATTATGGTACCTATCAGATGAGGCATGGCGCTGAAAGGGAGCTTATAGAAAACTATGCGTTTACACATAGCTGGGGAAATAAAGTTTTTGACTATTCTTTAAGCTTGCAATATTCACACACAAGCGGTTTTACAACTGCCGACACCAACCCGCTTGGAAATGCTTACATCCTTTTTGCTAAAGAGCATCCGGGACAGGGAAGACTTCCCAGCGGCATAAAACTTGTCCCTGGAGGGAGGAGGGAAATTCCATTTCTTGTAGGTCAAAACCCTAATAAGCTTTTCGATGTAGGTGACCACGACAAGGGTGAAAGATATAATGCCTCTCTTAACCTGGGCATAAATTTATTTAAGAATAATAAACTCAGAATCAGTCCATCCTATTCATACCTTAATTTTTATACAGCATTGGCGTCTCCTGGTTTCATTCCTCTTAAGGTGGCAGATGACACTTTTCTTCAGTACCTTTTGCAAGTTTCAAACAGGAGAGATACTATTAATATTGCCGACAAATGGGATATTACACCGGAGCTGACTTACAACTTCAGAGTAGGTTTGATGAAAAGCACTGATATAGCAAATTTTATCTTTGTTAATGATTTTATTGATTACAGCAAAGAAGAAGAGGCGAGAACCGGAATAAAAGACGCTTTCGCGAACGGTACTCAAAGCCCATTTGGAGCAGCGCCGGACTTTATACTGAACAGAAGTTTTAACTTTGCAAATGATATTTCATATAAGTTTGATATTGCTGACGGGAACACAGTTTCCTTCGGGCAGGAATACCAGTGGTCAAAAACCATGTCTCCTGATATGAGTTACACAACCCTGAGCGCAACAAGGAAAGTGGATTCATTCTTTTTTCAGGATATGCAGTCTATAAAGGATTTCACTTTTTCATTAGGTGCAAGGTGGGATCAGGCTAACAGATTTCAGACAACATTTTCTGATGAGCTTTCTCCCCGTTTTGGAGTAAATTATTCCATCGCTCCCGGAACAAGCGTGAGGTTCTCTGTCGGACGAGCGAGAAGATTCCCTGAATTTGCAAGGACAAACGGGTTTGCCCAGTCAGACGGAAAACTTTTTGCCAACCCGAACCTTGGACCTGAGATAAACTGGACATATGAAATGGGTTTCATGTTTATGACAAAATATGTAAAAGGCGACATTGCCTACTTCTATGATGACTATTCTGAACTTGAGATTCCTATACCTCTTGCTATTCTTGGATATGATGCTTCAACCTACAGTGAAAAGGTACTTGGAATTTCAAAAGCCGCACAGTTAGCTTCAGGAAAGAATTTTGGTCAGAACAGAGCACATATATTCATCAATGGTCCGAAAGCAGTTGCGCAGGGTTTTGACACATCACTTGAGTTTAACCCAATAGAAAACTGGGATCTTAATGTTTCGTATACATTCCAGAGACATATAGTAGGAAACCCAAATCCCTTTGATTTCAGCCAGGGGACTCCGCAGGATATTTATTTGGTAGACGGTAAAGGGGTAGGGCCGATATTCAAAGGAGGCAACATGATAGAATATACTCCTACTCATATTCTGAAAGTCGGAACATCTTATACTTTCCCATTTGGGATGAATATGGATATTACCGGCAGATTCAAGAGCCGCACAATTTTTACCACAGCTTCTTATCCGGGCGGTCAATTCCCCCAAGCGGAACACTGGATTTGGGATTTCAAAGTAGCCCAGCCAATATGGGGTGACAAGGTTAAAATTAATTTTGCAATAGATAACGTATTCAGCAAACTTTATTATGAAGACGGTGGAATACCTTCTAACGTCGCGAAGTATTCAGTAGGTATAGAAGCGAAATTTTAGGTAAATTTCACTTCCTAGTTATATATATAAGCTAATTCAGTTTGCCCGTCCGCAGTGGACGGGCAAACTGCTTTTAGTGCCACTTCAAATAACACTTGCTTTTCTATCCTGTTGTTTTATTAATACTCCCGCATTGTTGCCGCATTGACTGATTATTGTATTAAAATTGTAACTGATTGTCGCATTATGAAGATTAGAAATGCTGCAAAGATAGCTATTCCAATTATATTGTTTATGACATCTTGTTTTTTCCACCCGCGTATAGTTAATGCAAAAGTAAAACTTAATGCCTGCGGAGTTTTTGTGGAATCAGGAGTAATCAATAAATATAAAAAAAATGACCGCTCCGATGTTATCGTAGTTTTAAAAAACCCTGAGAGCATTGCCTATTCCCGTCTCACTCAAAGGGCAGAAAAGCTCTGTTCCCGCATTAATAACAATATTGCGAAAAAAAAGAGGTCTCTGGAAGATATCGAAGAAGAACTTAAAGCTAAATATTCAGATGAATCTTTGGTTAAAGATCTTAAAGACAACAAAGCCAAACTCAGCAGGAAAATAAAGAAGCTTTCAGGAAAACTCAAAAACCTTGAAGAGAGTGTCAGTACTTTTTCAGACGAAAGCGAAGAGGAAATGGTTGAACGTATCCTTTCAACTCTGGATAGGAAAAAAAGAACTGATGAAAGCCTAATTGAAACCAAAAGAAAGTTTACAAAAATCCCGGCCTTTAGCGGTATACTCACCAAAAGGGGGTACAGAATTCTACGTAAGAATAAAGATGTCCTTATTATATCTGAGAACAAAAGGATAACGCCTGACCTTGATGTAAGTGTTCCTCTGATAAACGGCAATGATGTAAAGGCTGTGAGAATAAATTCTGATTATATAAATGGAACAGGTGAAACAGTGGCAGTTATAGATACCGGCGTAAATTATAAGAATTCTGCGCTTGGAGGCTGTGTTCCTTCGGATCTTATAACTATAACAGCCCAGGAGACTTATACCCTTGATTCACCCCATGATTATCCTGTAAATTATGATAACTCATGGACTATCACTAAACCGGGATATGCAAATATAGCAGTATATTTCCAGAAAATAGAGCTTCAAAACGGTTCTGATTTTATCTATCTTTTGGATGGAGACAATAATATCATACAGACATTGACCGGGAATTATAACAATAACTTCTGGAGCCACTCAATTCCAGGAAATACTGTTACAATAAGGATGATAAGCGATGCATCAGTAAATGGTTTTGGATTTAATATTACAAAAGTTGCAGATGGAATTACAAACACAGAACCTTTAAATAACTGTCAGAAAGTTATTGGAGGTTATGACTTTATAAGCGATGATTATGACCCTTTTGATGATAATAATCATGGTACCGCTGTTGCAAAGATAATTGCCTCGGAGGATTCTGTGTACGCTGGAGTTGCCCCTGGAGCAAAACTTGTTGCGCTGAAAGTAATGGATAAGAGCGGTAGCGGATCAGCTTCAGATGTTGCAGCAGCGATAGAGTGGTGTATAGCCAATAAAAGCAAATATGGGATAAGCTTGATAAATATGAGTTTTGGAGACGGTGGGAAATACAATAGTTCGTTATACTGTGACCAGTTTTATATTTCACAGATGGTGAATCTCGCTGTAGCGAACGGTATCTTTGTCTCGGTTGCATCAGGCAATGACGGCTATACCAATGGGATAAGCTTGCCTGCCTGTGCATCCGGTTCTACATCTGTCGGTGCCGTTTATTCCAAAGACTGGGGAAGCCTCTCGTGGAGCGGATCTCCCGGGTGTACGGATTCTACAACTGATGCGGACAAAATAACATGTTTTACCAACAGGAACAGCTTGCTTGACCTGCTGGCTCCGGGAAGTCAGATCAAAGTTTCTGATGGCGGCGCGTACTATGGCGGAACATCGATGGCAGCTCCTCATGTTGTCGGTGCGGCAGCTTTAATCCAACAGAATGCCAAAAAGCTTGATGGAACTGCTATGACTCCGACGCAGATTCAATCGAAATTCAAATCAACCGGGGTGCCTGTAACAGATTCTGCTACGGGATTAACATTTAAGAGGATAGATGCTTATGCAGCACTGGGCTGGACAACTTCCTGTTCAGAATATTATCCGGTTTCTGATACAGAAGTTTCATTGAGCGGTGTTCCTTTCTGGGATTCAATTAACAAGGTGCTTTCAGGTGCTGTAGATGTTACAAATCTTAGCTCTGCCAATTTTTATGAATCAAGGATAGTACTTTACGATTTCTCTTCCCCATCGGTTTCAGTGCTTTCACCTGATGGATATATGGATGTAACAATAGATGGTGCGCCTTATGCAAATGTTCCTTATTACTATTATGGTACATTGACTGCAAGCGGGTCATCTTCAGTTAATTTTCGTTTACAAAATTCAGAGATATCAGGTTTTGCTTTTAAGGTGAAGATATTAGCGAAAAATTGTTCCTGAATACATTACTTTTTTTGCGCCCGTAGCTCAGCTGGATAGAGCGGCAGACTCCGGATCTGATTTTGGTAGTTTTTCTAAGTTTTTGAAATCATTGATAACGCTTTGAAATATAGAAACAATTTAGTTGTTTCTGACTTAGGTTCTGTGAGGTCAAAATAGGTCATTTTCGCTATGTTATGGACACTATTTGGACACCAGATTTTTTCCTCTTGGAGCGGAATACTCCGACGACTTTTCTCGAGTGGGCACTTTGGCTTTGGTGTCCATTCCGGTGTCCATATTTTATTTCGTAATTCAAAAATAGTTTAAAATAAATAATGATTTCTTAAATATTTTACGTTATAGTAGGTCAATATTTGCTTTTCATGTATTAGAAACTCAAAACATATCTTTTTTTAAAGACAACAAATAAAAGACTGAGTGGATTGTAATGGAAAGAAATATAAATACCCCTAGCTCTCAGCAATATAATTTCGAAAACTTCACTGCTCTTTCCTGTGACATGATCACAAAGCTTGTCAACCGCACCTGCTTTATGGAATTGTTTAAGAATTTAACATCCCAGGCAGATACTTCAAATCAAACCAGCGTGCTTCTTTTAATCAACGTTGACGAGTTCCGGTCAATCAACGACATTTACGGGCACTCCGTTGGAGATGAGCTTCTACATCGTCTTGCCGTGCTTATCCAAGACACGGTCATAAACTTCGATTTAATAAAATATTATACGAGTAGCGCCTGCATAGTCGGCTATCTGGGAAGCGATGAATTTGGAGTTTTCCTACCTGAAAGAGACAAAGAGGAAGGAATCAGGTTAGCCGAAGAGATTAGGCTAAAAATAGAGAAAACGCATTTTGCTGGGATACCGATTTCTTCCACGGTCAGCATAGGCATAGGTATTTATCCGGAGCATGGCAGTTCTACATCAGAGCTGTTAACCAAAACTGATGCTGCTCTGTATCGGGCAAAGGAAAAAAAGGGGAACTGCTGTCATTTGTATTTATCGGAAGATCGTGTTTTAGAACAGATGCACTCAAGGCTTGAATGGAAGGATCGGATTAAAAACGCTCTTGAGGAAGACAGAATAAGCCCGTGGTTCCAGCCGATACTTTCACTTAAGGATAACCAGATACATCACTAC
>JACRJM010000005.1 GCA_016219965.1 Candidatus Schekmanbacteria bacterium | reverse complement strand
CCAGGATCGATTGAACCGCTTGAATTTAACCTGTCGCAATGGGATTCTCCATTGAATCTGATTTCAGCCTTCCATCAAGTCCGTGATGTAGTTCTTAAAGGAAAGATACCGCTGGTCTTTTTTGACGAGTTTGATTCAAATTTTCAAGGGCTGCTTGGGTGGCTTAAGTATTTTATCGATCCAATGCAAAGCGGTCATTTTAAAGACGGAGAAAGCATTCATCCTATCGGTAAATCAATATTTATCTTTGCGGGAGCTACAAGCAGCACGCTGAAAGAATTTAGCAGAGTCGGTCAGGAAAAGAAGGAAATAGATCGGTTCAAAGAAGTCAAGGGTCCGGACTTTGTCAGCAGGTTACGCGGGTATGTCGATATTCTCGGTTTAAACCCAATAAGTGAGAGTGAGAGACTTTACATGATCCGTCGTGCTGTGGCTTTGCGTATACAACTATACTTAAAAGCAAAGCATATATTTGATAGCGTCGGGCGGGCTAATATTGATAAGGATGTGCTCAGGGCGTTGATTAAAGTTCCTGAATATAAACACGGAATGCGGTCAATGGGCTCGATACTTGATATGAGTGTGCTCTCGGGCCGCAGAAGTTTTGAGCAGTCGGCTCTCCCACCTGCCAACCAACTCGATCTGCATGTTGATGCAAAGTTATTCTCACGATTAATGGCCAGCGATATTCTTTTTGGGGCAGCTCGTGAAAAATTAGCCCGTGCTATTCATGAAGCATTTAGGAAAAATCAAAAAGGAAAAAAATCCTCACGGGCAATTGGCATGAAACCATGGGAGGAGTTGCCGGAAGATTTCAAAGAATCTAACCGTCAGCAGGCTGACTCTATCCCGCTTTATTTAAAAGCTGTTGGATATGGATTTCAGCCGGTAATCGGCAGGGAGATAAACAAAGTCAGGTTTACCGCTGAAGAAGTTGAAATAATGTCAGAGATGGAGCATAAAAGATTTGTTGCACACAAGCTCAAGGCAGGGTGGAAGCCGGGGGAAAGAAGAGATGAAAAAAGGATGATCAACCCAACTTTGGTTGATTGGGAAAAACTTCCGAAAAGCGAGAAAGACAAAGACCACCAAACTGTATGCAAATTCCCTGACTACCTGGCAGAAGCCGGCTTTGAGATTTACAAACTGGGACGGTAAGAAAATGCCTGGAAACAACTTATGGTAAAGTAGACATGTTTTGAGGTTCTTTCTCAAAGTAAGTGGGTAAATAAATATTCCCCTCTAAAAAGAAGTTGACAGTTAAAAGTTAACGGATGACAGTTGACAGAGGAGTAAATACTAGACCTGTTGCTTAATAACAACGTAGAGTAAACAGGATATCCTCTAGATTCTGGAATTATTATCTCATAGATAGATGGTAATTCCAGAGCCCACAGGAGACAAACATTGCCTGATCGTCAAACCCTTCTTTCCTGTTTCTGAACACATCAGTAGTTATTCTTAATCTCTTGACTCCGGCCAAAGCATTCTCCACTAAGACTCTTAGGCTTGATTTTTTCTTGTTTTGTTTTTTGGCAAATTGAGATAAATTCTTGTTTTTCGGCTTTCTTTTAGGTATAGATATCTTATGTCCGGGAAACTGCTTATCGAATCCTAAAAACCCTAAATCTAAATGCTTCTTGATTATTTTGGGAATATAATCAGGTGGAGACTGATCTTTTAAAAGAGTGAAATCATGCTCCTTGCCATTGGAAGTTTTGCCTAGAAATCCTATTCGTTTATTCTTGTCGGCAATAATAATGTTCTTTACGGTATGGCGTTTCTTTTTGCCGGAATAGTTATTTTTCTGTTTATCCTTGTTTTTTGGTCTCTGAATCGGTCTTTCTGTTCCGTCAATGAACACTTCCCTGGCTTCTGGAAACGCTTTAAAAAAATCCTCCACGTTTCTCATTTGTCGCTTGGGCAGAACCAGCTTTTTACCTAAGGCTAACTCTAATATTTTGCTTAATTCTTCTTGCCTGTGAAAGGCATTGGAACGATTACATTCATAAAAGAAACTCATAACATCGTAGGTAGGATAACATTTATAGTAAAAAAGGATAAAAAGCAGTTTTTCCGGGATGGTTTTTAAGAATCCTTTTCTGCCTCCGCCAAGAGCCCGTTTTCCTGTAGAGTTAAGGTTATGCTGTTCAATCTTTTTCTGTTGCCAAATTTTAGAGAATATGGGCAATAAAGCATTAAATTCTTTGGCATTTAAGCCTGTTATGGCTAGCATTAAACGTTCATTTTTAAAGATACGTTCAATATTCATCATATTTTTATCCTTACTTTAAGTTAATTTTAAAATACCTTTACATACTAATTTTATCATTTGTTGTTAAAAAGCAACAGGTCTAGTATACTTCTCTGCGCCTGTGAAGCGTAACAAGCTTTATCTTCTTCAATGGTTTCCATAAACCTCAATAAGCCTCTTCCATTTTTCTAAATTATATGAGTCAAGCCGGAGTTTTGGTAAATATTCTGCTATCTCGTCTATCTTGAAATAAGTCAGAACATCAACAACTCTACCATG
>JACRJM010000002.1 GCA_016219965.1 Candidatus Schekmanbacteria bacterium | reverse complement strand
TGAGCCTCAGATCCAACAGCCGGCAATAAAGATACGTTAAACAGTTATTTATAATAAAATGAATTTCAATAAAATTAACCTTCTTGGTGTTGTCCACTCCGACCCTAAAAGTGATGCCCGTTTAAGGCGAGCCTTTGAATTTTTCTCTCCGGATATAATTACACTGGAGTATGCCGGAAAGGAATTTGAAGATTATCTGGCAAAACCTGAAATTAAAAGACGGCAAAAAGAATTCCAAGAAGAAATACTGGCTCTGTTTGACGAGTTTAAAATACGGACTGACTTGAAAATCCTTGATAATCTGGCAAGGTCAAATGATGGAAGCGTTTACGGACAGGAGATATACACCACCATAGCGTATGCACGATCAAAAAGTATCCCATGTGTCTATGTGGATTCTCCTGAGATCCTAAAGAAGTTACAATTCCAGCTTAATCCGACAACATTTTTTCGAGGAATGAAAGAGATGTTTCAAAACCTGAAAGCATCAGACAAGATTCCTCAGTCAGATAGTGCCGAAGAACTTTTAAAATTGAATGATAATAATTACCTGCCCTTTGAACAACATTTTAAGGAAAGAGATATTCCAAAAGTTAATTCCATGGTCAGGCAATTGGTTCTTGGTTGTAGCATAGTTGGCAGGGACAGAGATAAATATCAGCGGGATAGGATATTGGAGGTTTTGGTACCGGATAAAACAATCCTGCATGTAGGATGCATAGCCCATCTTGCCGATGTTCCGGAAGCTCCCACGCTCTATTCTTTAATAAAAGAGCATGTGCAAGAAAGATATTCTTTGAGAAGCTTCGCATGATTTCAATTTGGTGGTTTATAAAACTTACCTCAACTTCCAAAAATAGATTAATCTCCATTCATCGAGTACAGCCTTGATACGTCGTAGGGGATATTGAAAATCTTCTTAAGCTCTTCTATTCCGCATGAATGCATTGTTAACATGGGCAATCTATTTAGACGGCGAATGATGTCTGACAAGTCGCAATAAAATAATCCTCCACCATCAAAGATTCTTACCTTGTAATGATAAGCAATATCATTCATTGAACCAAGAACTGACCTGTTTGAAGTTTTTCCGTATCGGATATCTCCAATCTCAGAAATGATTTCATTGATGATGTTGTCATCAATCTTTTCTTCTTGGAGAACCGCCGTCAATGTTGCAGTAAATAGTTTTGGCAAAATCATGAAACCCTCTTTATTGACACATGGCATAAAAAAGGAAAAGAGAGTCTTTTCATTGGTAAAAAGGAGGCATTTCTTTCTTTCGATGTAAAGCAGATTGGCATACCAGTCGCCAAGTTTGCTGGTTGAATCGGATGGCTCAATTGCTGTCTCCGAATTTACCTTAAGCTGTCGGAGCAATTTTTGAGTGCATTTAATAATCATGTTGATTTCATTAATATGATGTTTGTATTTTAAGTCTATTCCTTGCGATAAGAAGCTGTCAAATTTTTTTGATAAAATGGAAGATAGAAAAAGCCAACCTTTTGTGGTTGGCTGGAAAATTAAAGATCCTTTAAAATTTTCAGGAAGTTAGCCGGAGTGATAATTTTTATACCTTGGTAAGTTTTGAGTTTCAACAGGTGCTGGTCTCCACTTACAATATAATTAGCTTTTCCTTCAATGGCTGTAATAATAAATTTATCATCATCTGGGTCATCCTTGATTATCTCTGAGAAAAATCTCGTTGATTCTTTAATAACGGAGACTTGTTTTATTTCTTTTAAAAAATCGTTTATTTCTTCTTTGCTCCAATCACTATATTTTCTAACTTTAGGATAGAAAATAACTCGTTCTATCTCTTCTAATAAACTGTAAGAAATAATGAGCCTGAATTTCTTTTCTCGCCAAGCCTTGATGATTTGAGATGGATTACCTTTAGGAGATAAAGTAGCGCTAATCAAAACGTTGGTATCAAGAACTACCTTAAGCATATATTTTTGCTCCCGATTTTTTTCTGACAGCTTCTACTCCTTCTTTAACCGCAGCTTCTATTTCTTTTAAGGGAATGTCTTTGTTCTTCCTCCAGTTTTTTTCTATCAATTCAAAAATTCTTTTTTTGGCTCTTCCCTCTTCAATAGACTCTTTAGTTAATGCTTTCTTCTTTAAAAATTCTACAAATTCCTTAACTAGATTTATTTGTTCTTCAGATAAATCTTTTACATTTATTGCCCTTATCATTCTTATTCCTCCCTTTTTTGTTTTAAATTTTTTGAAGATTTGTTTCATTATCGTCTAATTTTTGTTAACTCTTTTTTAAAGAGCTGTTTAAAATATAGCAAAGAGAAACTGCAACTGTCAATCATCGGCCAAAATCTTTCCATTCTCTTTTTTATCAATCTTGAGATCACTCATTGTATTCGAGCAAAGAAATTAAAAAGGAGATGCTGTCTTCACATCTCCTTTATTTTTTTTATTCTGAAATTATGAAGCTTAGCTTAAGCTTCAAGCTGCTTAAAATCTCTTGGCGCCAAAGTAACAAGCTTTCCTCTAATACTCTTAAGCTCAAGGATTACTCCCCATGCTTCTTCGCTTTGGGCAAATCCTACATCTTGTTGCTATTTATCATAGATCAGTAGAATGAACAAATTGTCTTTTCCGGCTATAATATATTGATATTAAGGTTTATTTTCAAAATACACTTGACAAACGTTCATTATTTATTATGTTCATTACAAATGAACTAATTATTTTATTGAACGACAAGAAGAACCATGGTCAGAGAAATCATAGAAAATGAAATTATTCAACTTGCCTTAGATGCACTAAAAAAACATCTCAAAATAGAGGCAAAGATTGAGATAATTGGAGCGAATGACAAACCGCAGAGAGACTGCATTTTGAAAATGCTTGTTCAGGGCAAAGAGATCTGTTTTTGTGTTGAAGTTAAAGCAAATGTTACAAGGACAGGACTTCGCTTGATACAATTTGATAATGTGAAAAATCTCAATCCAATGATTGTTATAACCAAATATGTTAACAGGCAGATGGCAGACGAGTTTAAACAGAACGGAATTGAATTTATCGATACAGCCGGCAATGCCTATATCAACCAACCTCCTCTTTACATATTTATTAAAGGAAACAAACCTCCGGAAACCTTTACACGCACTCCTCTGAGACGGACATTTCAGCCTACAGGACTTAAATTGATCTATGCCTTCTTGTGTAATAGAGGATTAGAGAATAAATCTTACCGCGAAATTGCAGCTACGGCAGGTGTAGCGCTCGGCACCGTTGTATGGCTCATGAAGGAGCTCAAGGAATTAGGCTATCTCCTTGACATGGGCAAACGCGGTAATAAGATAATCCAGCGGGAAAAATTGTTTCAGCGATGGGTAACTGCTTATCCTGAAAAGCTGAGGCCCAAACAGATATTAGGTCATTTTAAAGGTGAACAGGATTGGTGGCAACAAAAAGAATTAAATCCCTTGGATGCTCAGTGGGGAGGCGAAGTTGCTGCTGCTAAGCTAACTCAATATTTAAAGCCCCAACTCATCACTATCTACACGACTACTCTGCAGATTAATCAACTGCTAATGGAAAATAGACTGAGGAAAGATCCGGAAGGAGAAGTTGAGATCCTCGAAAGATTTTGGATTCGAGAACAAGAAGGGACACACGAGGACACAGTTCATCCCATACTGATTTATGCTGATCTCATTGCAACAGATAATGAAAGAAATATTGAAACTGCAAAGGTGATTTATGAGCAATATATTGTTCGACTTATCAGGGAAGATTAAAGAGCCTTCTCATATAGATGCCCTTTTTGCCATAAAAAAAGTGGCAGATTCACTAAGCATTCCTTTCTTTATTGTTGGCGCATCAGCGAGGGATTATATTTTTGAACATTGCTATAATATTAAATCTCCAAGGATTACGACTGACATTGATTTGGGTGTCGAAGTCTCTGACTGGGATCAGTTCAATAAATTAACCACATTTCTGATTTCAACAGGAAAATTTGCAAACACCAGGCGAAAAGAGAGACTCCTGTTCGGTAATGTTTCTATAGATATCATCCCCTTTGGTTCTATAGCAGGAGAACATAAGAGGATAAGCTGGCCTCCGGAACAAGAATTGATAATGAACATGCTTGGATTCCAGGAAGCTTACGAATATTCAATAACAGTCAGGTTAAACAGTAATCCTGATCTTGACATTAAGCTTCCAACTTTACCCGGTCTTGCGCTGATGAAGATTATTTCATGGAAAGAAAAATATCCGTCACGTCAAAAAGATGCTGAGGATTTATTGTTCATTATGAATAAATATGAAGATACCGGAAACAGAGACAGATTATATAATGAAGAACAGTCGTTATTGCAGGAAGAGGGCTTTGATAACAAGATTGCAGGCATCAGGTTACTTGGACGTGACATGGCAAAAATGGCAGACCTCGATACCGTGAAAGAGATTAAGTCTATATTGGATAAAGAAACTGAAGAGCAAGACAATTACAGATTAGTTACAGACATGATAATGGGATTGCGTACATTTAGGGAAAAATTTGATGAAATTTTAAATCAATTGATAAAATTGAAACAGGGGTTTATTGAAATTTAATACTTTCTTAACTATTGGATCTTCTTTCTGAAATCAAAAAGGAGATATCGTATTAACAACATCCCCTTTATTTTTATTTTGAACTCTGAAAACGCAGATTAAGCTTCAAGACATTTGAATTCTTTTGGAGACAGAGAAACAAGTCTTCCGCCCATCCTCTCAAGCTCAAGACTTCGCTCCCAGCTTTCCTCAATCTGGGCAGCTCTGGTAATGGCATTGGCAATTCCGTACTGGTCAAGTTCCGGCTCCGCCCCAAAAGCCATCAAGATGTTTTCCTTCTGCCCTTCACTTAATCCATACTGTATTACAACGTTGTTTATTACTTTCTGGGGATTTGAAATCTTAATCTCTGTAGATTCACGCAGGTTTTCAATTATCTCTCCGAACCTTGAAAACAGCTCTTTGATTGATCGCCTGATGGAAAGATAAATCATCTCATCAGATTCATCTTCACCGTTTCCAAGATGTATCTGTCTTGTCACCATGTTCTCTATCACCATTCCATTGGTACACTTTACCCGAAACAGTCTCGGTTCAAGCCGCAGAGCTTTATGTCCTGTCTCAGAGTTGGTAAAAAGAAGTCCACCGATTATCAGGTCATCCCTGTTTCGTATGAAGTCCTTAAGCTTTCGACTCTTTGCCTTGATGTTAACTTCTGTCTCCGAGAGGTAACAGTCCTCAATCTCTGCTTCATGGGCTTGTAGCTCGTTTAAAGCGCAATAAAGCACGTCCAGATGGTCAATGACCCGGTACCTATCAGATAATAAGGCTCTCATGTTCTCTCCCATGCCCCGGACAAAAAAATCTTTGCCCATATTGCCAAGCCAAGTGTTTACATTGTTGACCAGAAGCTCCGGTGCCTCAGACTCCATCTTGTGATAGTACTTAGCTGGAATCTCCAGCCTCTCAGCTATCTGCTGATGGCAGGGCTTGGTAATTGAAAAGATATTCCCGTCTCCGTTAATCTTAAATGTAAGGCCGCTTTCATGCGAGAGCATTTGCATTGTCGCTGAATTTGCCCTCCTATCCCATTTTAACGGTTTCTGCCGTTCCAGTTCTTCTATTAGTCTTTGTAGATTCATAGTTTGCCTCCTTTTGATTAGTTGTTAAGGTACTTTCCTTCAGTGTAGCTGGTGAAGGATGCGTGGATAGGCAGGGAAATTTGCGTGAAGAGGCAAAACACATTGCGATTGACAGAAGAGTTGCGCGGACTTAAATTATGTCAAATTGGATTCAAGTAAGGGAATGTCTTTATATTGTCCTTTAGCCTTCCAATGAACGGTTAACTTTTATACGAGATAAACAACCTAATGGTAAATAAGAATTATTTGTTTGATCTTAAGAAAATAGTTAAAGAATCCGGTCTTTCGGCAAAAGTAATTAATAGGATCAAAAAATAGGTTCGTCAGGAATTTCCCAAAGACGATGCCATGTACGAGATCCATTTGCTTAGAGCGATTGATACCGAAAAAAATAAATCATTGTCTCCTCGTAAGAAGCTTCAACAATTGAATGGATCTTTGAAACAAAGTAAAAAAGAACTTCGAACAATGCTTGAAAAAGTATGGACAAAAACTCGTGATATTCGGGAGGAAGAAATAGAGAAATTAGTAGATGAGGCAGTTAAAACGGTGAGAAAAAAGCGGTAGAAAAAAATCTCATAATTAAATTATAATTTTTTGAAGGAGATTTACAATGAAAATTTATTCAACGGTAGATGATAAATTATGGGTTAATTTCACAAATACTTGGATTGGCATTTCTCTATCAACTTTTGTTTTATTTATTACTATATTTACAAGCATACCACCAAAATTTAAAAATTTTTCAATGTGGTTTGAAGCTGGTTCAAGTTGTATGATGTTATCAATTATCTCTTGTGTAATATCATCATATTTATATTACACAGCCAGTTCAGAAAGCAGGTTCTTTATAAAAAACGACGAAATTAAACGGAGAAAATGCTCTTTTATTGCATATATATTTATGGCTATAGGAACAGCAGTATATACAATCGCAATCTGTTTTATATTGTGGGCAGTCGAATTAAAAATCACAGCGATTGTTACTATTTCTGCAACTCTACCAGCCTATATAACTTTAAAAATAGTGAGGTTTGGCATGATGCGATCAATCTATAAAAATAATAAAATAAATCTTCATGCTTAAAGTTAAGGAAGAGTTCAAGAACACTTTAAAATTTATGAGATTATACATCAGCGGAGTTGCAATATATACAATTGCATTGCATTTGACGGCAAATCCACTCTATTGCTATGCTGAAGATAGTTCGTTAAAACTATGGCAATGGGCCATAAGTTCCTCTAAAAATAAAGGTGAAAATATGAAACAGTTAAAAGACTATAAAGCTCTGAGCGTAGCAGAAAAGAATATCTTGGAAAGATGTCGCGAGGCAATCAAAGCAATTGACCTTTCTGCAGAGGTTATGCTCTATGGTTCAAGAGCCAGAGGAGATGCTGGGTCAGAGTCTGATTATAACCTACTTATCTTGACAGATGGAGAGGCAACGTTTAAGAAAGAGGATGTCATTCGAGACAAGGTATTTCCGATTGAACTTGAAACAGATTTATTATTTAGCCTTAATCTCACAAGTAGAAAAGATTGGAGTACTCCTTTGTACAAAGCTATGCCGCTGTATGAAAATATTAAAAGGGAAGGCGTTATCTTATGAAAGACAAATCAAGCAATTTGTTAGAGTTTGATATAACTCCTCTTTCTGAAGAAGAAAGAATAGCTGTTGAGCGGGCAAAATCCGAATTTACAAAAAAAGAAACAATTAAATTAAAAAAATTAAAGTAGGTTTATTTAATTAGCAATTGCAGAGAATTTGACAGCTTCCACTTTTTCTTGTTATCGTTAATTATATAGCACTTTTCAAATAACCATATAAATGAATATATAGAAAAATGATAATATTTCGGAGGTACAATATATGAAATTTCTTATCACCATATTTCAGGATGAGGATGGCATGTTTATTTCTGAATGTCCTTCAATACCAGGTTGCATAAGTCAAGGCAAAACTGAAAAAGAAGCCGAGAAGAACATCCAGGAAGCAATCAAAGAATGCTTAGAAGTACGCGCCGAAAAGGGAATGCCTCTGACAGTAAAGATTCATCAAGTTGAGGTACATCTCTAATGGCCGGAGTGCCGGTACTGAGACCTCGGGAAGTTGTAAGAGCTTTTGAAAAACTTGGATGGGAAGTAATTCGTCAAAGAGGTAGTCATATTATTTTAACCAAGGAAGGGCATATAGCAACTTTATCAGTGCCGAATCATTCTGAGGTAGCTCGCGGGACATTACGTAGTCTCATTACCAGAGCAGGTATAACGTTGAGTGAATTTCTAAAAGCATTGGAGAAATAATTTATAACCTCTCATCAGCCAACCCAAAACGGTTGGCTTCTTCAATATAAAAACTTTCTTTAAAAAAAGTTTCCTGAATTTCCCCATTCCTTCTTTTAAGGTAATTTTTAAAAATAATTTTCTTGATTTTTGTTAAATTTTTTTTCTGTATCTCATTTTTATTATGAATTCGCAAAAAATTATGTAACCCCTCTTCCTAACTATGGAACATTCAGTTAAAAAATAAGATATCTTTTAATTTCAGTAACATATCATGAAAATTTTGGGTTAATCATTAAATTGTTGACATTGATTTAATTTATATTATTTTATAATGTATTGATTCACTTTATCTTCACTTATGCGATATTGCAAAAGTCTAATTACAACTGTCGCAGTAGATGTCTTGAAAATTTTTTATAAATAAAATAAATGATTAACGACAAGAGTAGAGTAAAGTTAGAGCGAAATCTACGTTATCTAATGTCTAAAGGTAATGACAAATATGTTTCAACTCTGGTTGAAAACTTTAATAATTTAGAAAAAATTTTCATAGAAAAATATCTTCCAAATTTTCCAATAGACAATGGTTCTCACACCGGATTACCGCACATAAAGAATATCGAAGCTGGAATAAATACTTGTTTAGAGATCCAAGAGAATTTACACCTTTCTTTTGCAGAATCTTATGTTTTGCTTACTGCATTGACTTTACATGATATTGGAAAAATTAAACAGGTGGATAGTACTGACAATAAGCATAGTGAAAATGGCATCATTCAACAAATGTTATCAAGAATTGATAAGGATAGGGCCAATGTAAGTAAGTGGTGGATTAAGCGTTCAAAAAATAAATTAATAGAAAGCAATAAAGGATCTAAGGCTCATTCTCTATTATCCGCACTTACCATATTGGAAACACCGGCAAAATTTAGTATTTTTGATGCAGGACTGAGTGATTGTATAGCTCGCGTTTGTCTACTTCATAATCATAATAATCGTAAGATAGCAGATCGACACGGGTGGCTCAGCAACGTTTATTTAGATTCTTATGGTACTATTCATATAGAATGGCTTGGAGCACTATTGTGTTTAGCAGATGAACTAGATACAAGTTATCATAGGAAAGTCGAGATTGGCTTTGGTCCTGAAGGGTCTAAAGGAGATGTACGAGGACTTATTAGTGGTTGCGAATTAGACCTTGTAGGTCGGAATTTATTAATGTATCCTACACCAGAATTCTTATCTTTGTTAGCTAAGGGGGAAAAAAATGAAAAACTTTATTGGATTTACAATGACATAATTGAAAAAGAAAGAGTATTTGAAAGTTGGGGTAAAGAGTTAAAACAAATGGGATTAGAATTAAGATCATGTACAATTTTAGTTGATAATAATTTAATTACTACAAAAAGACAAACACTAAGAAACCAAGATCAGCAGAATACCACACCATATGATTTTATGTTGACAATTGAACCTAATATTACACCATTGAAAGTTGACCGTGTACTTGAAGCAATGTTTAAACTACGTCTTGGAGTATTGGGAAAAGTATCATTTACTTGGGAAGTATTAGCTAGCGAAGCCGGAATAGAAAAAATAGATGAAGTAAAACGAATTTTTCATCGCATAGCTTCTTTATCAAATGATATATATTTTAAGGTGCATATACCTTTTAAAAGAAGTGGAATGATAAGATTAAATAATAAAATCTATTTTGATGAACTTGATGGACAATGGAGTATAAAACTATCTAAAATAGAAACAAAACAATACCTAGCAAAAGTAAAAAATGAGATATGCCAAAGATTCGCATATATTATTGACACATTGAAAGAACGAGTTCAAAAAAATTAACATAATTTTACAATACTTAAAAGTATAGGCGAATGAATTATGAATAAAACACAGCAAAATTTTTTTGTTACTTCAAACAGTGAATTAAACTATTTACTTGACGAAGATATGTGCCAAGGAATTCTTGGACGAGGAATTTATATTCCACAATACAATTTTCATGATCAGAATAGACCTATGGGTATCAATATTGTGATAAGTGGACCTCCGGGAATAGGAAAAACATCTTTAGCTCTTGAAATTCTTTGCAGGTTGCAAAAAATAAGTTGTTCCAAATCATCTGGAAGATGCCCTACGGGTAGTATAAACGAAAATGAGAATGGGGTTGTTGCATATATCTCGATTGAACAGTCATCAGTAACAATAGAGAAAACAGCTAAAATGTTAACACAAAATAATAAAAAGGGAATAGCTCTAACAAGCTGTGGATATAAATCATTTGATAAGAAGATTAAGATTAAAAATTTGCAGTTTGAACCAACTGGCGGTGGATCTACAAGCTATGATGGCAAAATGGGAAGGCCTTATCTTGAAACGTATAATAAAATAACAGAGGATGCTGACAAGTATAGAACTTTGCTTCTCCCAAAACTTTCTCCTCGTTTTTACAGCCAACTGTCTCACGAAAATGAGAGAATTGTATTTTGGGAAAGGTTTAAACAGCTGTGTCGTTTATGTGAAAATGCTTCTTGGTCCAAAGGTGACTGGGAAACAAATAAAGAAGAGCAGAAAAACGAATTAAAGGAGAATACACTTTTAGCAATGGCTGTCGATAGTCTAAACGCATTCGGTCAAGAACAACTTAATAGGGAACAAATATACCAACTATTTCGTTTGGTTACCTGGTCTGGAATTTTAGGTATTTTTATTTATGAAGAAGCGGATAATTCACATAATTCTGATTCTTTTTTGAATGAGGTTTCTTTTTTAACAGATATACATATCAAACTATCTTGGAATACGCTAAACTATACATTTAAACAAATAGAAGTTACAAAATCACGATACCAAAGACATGTTCTTGGTAAGCATCCATTCAAAATAAGAAATAATGGTCTCGTCATCTATCCAAGTTTGCATACACAAATTGCAAAGCAAGAAAGATGGCAACGTAAATTTGGAAATGACCTAAAAGTACCCAAATCAGATTTTGGAATTACTTTAGCAAAAGATAAAAAAAATAATACTAACACGATACCTAAAAGCAATTCCATATTCAAAATAAGGGATGATTCTTTTATCTTAATCAAAGGTGCCAGAAATACAAATAAGCTCGCAATCTCAATGCCATATCTTTATAGTTATCTGTCTAATAAAGATAATCAAAAAGAAGAAGAAAATAGGAATGTGATGATTATAAATTTTGGTCCTGAAATTCAAGTTGACAACCTGCATCCAAATAAAACTATAAAAAAAATTAACTATCAAGAAGTACCTAAATTTAAACATTTAATAAATTGTAACTGGTCATCAGATGATAAGAGTAAGAGTATAGATGATGAAAAATATAGAATAGAAAAATATCTTTATCCAGGCACAAAAAAGGCAATATTTATTGTCAGTTTTAATACAGGGTATTTAATGCCTGAACAATGCATTTCATTTATTCTTCAAGAAGTAAAGATAAGAGCTATTCAACGAATTGTTTTTCTAAGTACTTATCATCTTCCTTTGCGTTTTCCTTTATTAGCTGCCGATTCTACATTTCTTCCTTATTTAATTCGGATCATGAAAATAGATAGGAGAGGATTATTAATAATTACGCTTGATGAAAATGAGGCTCTAGATCAGTTTAATAAAGAAATACGCGGGGGATTAGAATCATCAGCAGATTATATTGTACAATCAGTAAAAAAAGAAGATAGACCAAATTTTGTTGAACTTAATATAAGGAAAATCGTGGAACGAAATTATGGAAAATATAAAGCAACGGTAGAATTTAACTGAATACCGAATTGTTTTTGCTTTAAAATAAGAAGTGCTACCTTTGATCGATGACCACTCTGCAAAAAAAGTATTGTTTGTTTCTGAAGTCTTAGAGTTCTTCAGGAAGCTGAAATTATGGGTTCCATTAAAAAATAAGACTTATAGGTGATGAGTTGAGGAAAACAGGCTTTAGAATCAAAGATGCTTTCTATTAAAAATTTCTCATAGAGGTAGGCAAATACCCTCAAACCAACCATTAAATGGCTGGTTTTTCTCGTTGCAGATTATTGAAACAACCTCCTCTGCTTAGTTGTATTTCTCGATTCAACTTTCCTATGAGATAAAACTTCACACGCTATTTCTACTTTTGGTTCGCCATATGTTTGTCTTGAAACTTCAACAATCTTCTCCCTATATAATTTTCCACCCTCAACCGGCTCCAGCGTCACCGCGCTAAACGCTTTAGAAGTCACTCCATCAATCATAAGTTTTAGATAGATATAATAATTCGGTAGATTTACAAAATCATCTTCGCTGAACACCGGATAAAATTCCCTCGCAAGATACTTGGCATCTTCCGCGCCTACCCTGAATGATACAATAGTCCCTACATTGCCAAATACCGCCGACCTTATCTTCTCATCAAGCTGTTCAATATACTGATGGGCAAGGATGAGGTTAAGACCGTATTTTCGAGCTTCAGATAAAATATCTGCAAAGGACATGGTTATAAAATTATGAAACTCATCCACGTAAAGATAGAAGTGCTTTCGTCTATTTTCCGGCATACCTGCCCTTGTCTGCGCTGCAAGCTGTATCATCGTCACCATCATTGAGCCTAAAAGCGCGGAACTATCTTCCCCGATCTTCCCTTTGGCAAGATTAACAATTAAAATTTTTCCATCATCCATCACCTTCCTAAGCTTGAAGGTGTTTTCTTTTTGTCCAAGGATATTAGATAGCGGCGGGCTTATCAAAAATTGTCCGACTTTGTTTAAAATTGGAGATATTGCCTCAGACTTTAACCATGCAGAATATTTATCAAACTCAAGAGACCAGAAGTTTTGAATCTGTGGGTTATTAACCCTTCTTAATATTCTTGCTCTGAATTCTTTGTCAGTTAAGATCCTTGTCACATCAAGAAGTGTACTTTGCGGATACTGAAGTAGAGTCATTATGGAATATCTGAAGATATGCTCTAAGCGAGGTCCCCAGAACTCCGGCCAGACCTTCTTAAACACCGAGATAAGCCCGGAAGATACAAGATGATGGTATTCCTGCTTTACATTTGCCAAGGGATTAAAAGCAATCGGATATTCCGTATCAGCCGGGTTGAAATATATTACGTCTTCGATTCTGCTTTCCGGCACTAAATCTAAAACACTCTCCGCCAGATCTCCATGCGGGTCTATTAGGGCAATGCCATTTCCCGTCTTCATATCAGCGTGGATCATGTTTAACAGCATGGTGCTTTTGCCCGTACCTGTTTTTCCTATGACATACATGTGCCCACGTCTGTTTCCTTTCTTAATACCAAAAACCACCCTCTTGTCTCTGAAGTTAGTTACGGCAAAGGGGGTGACCTGATTGGAATCATCATGGTGGATATAGCTCATGACTTTAATCTTACCCGCTTATAAATCATAAAAAAGGCTGTAGCCTTTGCCTCATTAAGCAAATCTCCCTGGCTTGTTGTGCTCTTTCTTCAAAGACAAAATGAACTCAAAGGTTCTTTAACAACCAACGGGGAGGAAAATCATATGAAGCTTAAAATCTTGGAAGTAAGGGAAGCTTCGGGGGAGATCGTTGCTTCTCCTAGAGCCGTGGCTAATGTCATGGCAGAAGAAGGCAGAGCGGATAGGGAATATCTGTGGGTACTCCATCTAAACAGAGGCAACAGGATAATTGAAAAAGAACTTATATCCATAGGCACTCTCACAAGAACCGTTGCCGAGCCAAGAGAGATATTTAAGAAAGCCATCATTCAAGACACTTCTAGCATCATCACCGTCCACAACCACCCCGGAGGACAGACAAAGCCGTCATTTGAGGACAAAGAGCTTTGGAAGCGTCTTGATGAAGCAGGAGAGCTTATAGGTATCGATGTTATTGACAACATCATCATCACGCCTTCCGGGAATTATTTTTCAACCAAAGAAAACCAACTATAAAGAAGGAGGATAGAAGCATGGACAGGAAAGAAAAGTTAATTGAAGTAAAGACAGCGGACGGAAAAACCATTTTCAGCATCAGCATAGTTGAGAATATGGCAGAGGAACCAAAGCAGGAAAGTACAGACAATGGTAACGGCAAGTCTCAAAAGAAAGAGGAGTTCATGACCGACGCTCAGAAACGGTATCTCTTTCGGCTACTTTCAGAACAAGGTCTTGAAGAAAAAGAAGCGCATGAAGCATTAAAGAAGAGATTCAATGTCACCACCTTAAAGAAGGCCACAAAGTTTGAGGCAAGCCAAGCAATCGAAGCGATACTGGAGATACAGAGAAACCAGCGCCCCGAAACACCTGTCAGAGCCGAAAAGGGAGGTGACATGCCATGGTAATAGATCACTTGAGCGTAAGTCAGATTAACCTCTATCTCATGTGCAGTCTCAAATACAGGTTTCAGTACATAGATGAACTGCCAAAGACGTTTAAGTCATCAGGACTTGCCTTCGGAAGCGTCATGCACTCAAGCTTAGAGTGGTTTCATAAAGAGATGATGAAGGGAAAAGAGATTCCGCTTGAAGCTCTCTACAAAATATTTGAGGTTGACTGGTACGCTCAGAAGGCGGATGTGGAGATAAGATTTAAAGAAGGCGAAGATGAGATGAGGCTTTCTGTCCTCGGGAAAGAGTTTTTAACTCTCTATTACAACTTGCCCTTGAGGAAGGTCAAAGGAGCAGAGATATTTTTTCACAATCTGCCGCTTGGAAATAATGGAGATAAACTCGAAGTCCCACTTGAAGGCATAATTGACCTTGTTGAAGATGATGACACAATCGTTGAGTTTAAAACCTCGGCAAGAAAGATTGACGCACAGACTCTTAAAGACCAGCTTCAGCTTACCGCATACTCCTATGCCTATGAGATGCTTTTCAGAAAAAGGCCAAAGAGCTTAAAGATTATCAACTTCATTAAAACCAGAACACCCAAGATGGTAGAGCTTGAGACGACAAGAGGGAAAGAGGATTATGAGAAGCTATTCTCTATGGCAAGGGATGTATTGAAGGGGATTAGGGCAGAGATTTTCATGCCGAGGCAGAGCTTTATGTGTAAAGATTGTGAGTATGGAGTGGAGTGTAGAGGACAAGGAGAAAGCTTGACCAAATAAAGAACGGGGGTTAAGATGAAGGAAGCAGAAAAACTGCTTCCTTTTTTATAACTACTAACAACAAATGAATATCATATATTGTAAAGTTATCTCACCTTGACTTGCAACCATGTTTACATTTAAAATATGCTTTAAGGACATGGTTCGTCCCACATAGATAAAGACATATATAAAGAGGAATAAAAAAATGAATAAAATTTATTTGGCCGCGCCATTTACTAGTTTGACAGATCAATTACCTGGGCGTCTTTATGGCAAAATTTCCAACCCTATATTTATTCAGAAATTAGAAAAAATTGAAAAGGTTCTAGAATCCTTTAACTTTAAGGTTTCATTGCCTCATAGGGACAAGGGGCATTGGGGAGCTAATTATATTGATCCGTGCGAAATAGCAGATATATGTATTAATGAAGTTAGAGAAAGTGATTGGATAGTTGCAATACCTCAAAGTAGTAGAGCGGTGCATATGGAAATTGCGACAGGGGTAATGTTACAAAAAAAACTTATTATATTACTAAAAGATAATGATGACCCAAGCATTTTTATTTATGGATTACCTCAACTCGTTCCCACGGTTATTTTAATTTATAAAGACGAAATAGATTTAATAGAAAAAATAAAGGTTGGTGTTTCTGAAATGATACAACATGGGGACGACAAAGAATATTTAAAAAATTATTCGAAATCAGCCTTAGAATTAATGGTAACATACTCTGCTTCTCAAAAAACTCACCGTTACGCCATTATTGATTTTGGTTCTAGTTCTGTTAAGCTAACTGTAGCTGATGTTTGCGGTGGCTTAGTAAAACCTCTTTACGAGAAGAAATTTTCTGGAGCTCCCCTTGGAGATGATGTTCATAAATCAGGAAACTTACAATCAGATACAATTTTCAAAAATATAGAAGTAATTAAACAATGGCTTATTGCAAACAAAAATTTTAATGTCGAAATAACAAAAATTATAACTACTGGTGCAGCTAGAAACGCGAAAAATAAAAATCTTTTAATTGATATAGTAAAAAAAGAGATTGGCTTAAACTTGGAAATAATTACTGAAAATGATGAAGCAGAAATATTATACAAAGGAACTATTTATGATTTTTTTTCAGATGATTTAACCTTCGCTGTGCTCAATATTGGTGGCAGTACTACAGAACTTATAATTGGTACGAAAGATAACATCCAACAAAAATATCATTTCAATGAACTTGGAGTTAGATCTTTGCGAAACAATTTTCTTAAATCAGATTCTCCGACAGATCAAGAACACAATGAAATGGTATCTTTCATTGAATCTGCAATTGCAAAAATAAATAATTTATCAATTCATAATAAAACTATTTTTTTGCATACAGGAGGAGAACTTGACTATGTAAAAAGCGCTGGATGTAATCTTATTGATGTTAGTTTATCACCTGCTCATCCTAAACTTGCTCGCATTATAGATTTTGAACAATTCTCGGATAAGATTCGGAAAATGACAAATAATCAATTATATGCTTTGGCACCAGATCCTTCTAATCCGAAATGGATGGATGGTGCAATAGTATGTAACGCAATTGCGCTTTGCGTGGCTAAGAAGCTTGGTATTAATGAAATTACGCCAAGTAATAGAAATCTTACAGACGGTCTATTACTGAAAATAAAACAAACAAGCATATAATAGATTTTAAAATATCAACGAGAGAAGAAAAAAATAACCGTGGATGCGAATGAACAAGCAGAAGCAATATTAAGCGATTTATACAATGACTGGTTCCATGAAGGTACAAAAAAGGAACTCATAAAGAAGGCTTTAATTTCTATATTGGGACAAGATGAACTTTCAAAGCAAGTAGAACACGTAAGTGAATGTTTTGAGGCATTTTGGCGCGATTATTCAAATGATCATCTGGCAACTGTTCTTAAAAATTTTCCGAAGGTTGAATTTGCATTATATGGTCTTTTGCGTGAGGGAAGTGGAAGATACAGAGATCACTATATTCATATGTTTAATAATTTCATTTTCGGGGGTCAGCTTCTTTCAAAAATTATAGCTAAGTGCGACACTCCAACACTTGAAAACTTATTAAAAGTACAACCTGAACCGGGGACTATTCCTAATAAATTCACACCTTATTCAGCTGAAAAACGAATGTTTTTTATCTGGACTCTAATAACTAATTTTCATGATGTAGCAATACCTATCCAGCATTTTCAAGAAATTATAAATGGATTAAACAAATACTTAAAACATTTTGGCTTTAAAATAACAGATTATAATCTAAAAAAAGATACTTCTTTAGAATTAAATATTCAAAAATATTTTAAAAATATAGCAAGGATATTTTCTAATGGAGTAAAACCTAAAGATGGTATTTATGAACAAGATGGTCAATTAAATCCATATTTTTATAAAGCATTATGTGAAGCATATGAAAAATCTGATCATGGTGTTTTGGCGTCAATAAGTTTATTTAAAAATATAGAAGATACATTTTTCCATCGAAGTGATAGGTATAAATTAGACTTAAATGAATTCCCAAGTTATTACGATTTTATTTTAACACAAGATATTGCAAGAGCCGCACTTGATATAGCACTTCATAATTTCAAAAAGAAAGATTACGGGCAGTTTTTTCCATTTCAATTTACGATGTTTCCATTGGCTTTTTTGTTAGTATTGTGTGATGAAATCCAAGAATTTATGCGCCCAGAGGGTCTTTCTTATCAAACAATAACTAAATTCAAAACATGGCCTTCCGTTTATGTCGATATTATAAACACTAAAATAGATGTTTCAATTGAAATTAATATCAAAAATAACTCACTAACGGAGCAAGAAATAATTATTGTTCTTAAGCAATTAATTGATTATTTTGAAAAAAATAAAAGAGGCATTCCATTTATTACGACCGAAGATGATGAAAAAGATCTTAAAGAAGCCACTACTAACAATAATAAAGAAAAAGGTAAAATAATATTGAATAAGTACTTTGAATGGTATTGGTCCGAAAGAAATAATATAATTACCGAAAAATTAAGGTTTTCAAGTGATGATCCAATATGTTTACATTTAAAAATAATAAGCGGGAGTTTAGATGATTCAAAAATATATAATCACGGGTGCTGAAAGATGAAAGAAAATGATAAAGCTTTTTCTACAAAACTTTTAGAAGCAATGGAAAGAAAAAAGCATTATCTGATTTTTATCTTAGCAAAGCAAAAAAGCGTGCCTATTTTCCTTCCCTCATTTCCCACAAAATAATTCTTATAAATAAGATTAGACCAAAACATCCATGGAATTTACTGCTTTTCGCTTATCTTCCCGGTTTGAGTGCATGTACTTCTGGGTGGTTAAAATGGACTCATGCCCCATCAATTCCCTTACCGTTTCGATATCGTTGCCCTTCTTTAAGGTGTTAGTGCCGAAGCTGTGTCTTAATGTGTGACAGGTAATTTTCTTTCCGATGCCGGATTTCCTGCCATAGTTTTTAATCATATATTGAACCGAGCTTTTATCCATCCTCTTTTTCTGCTTTGAAACAAAGATTCCTTTTTCTCCGTTTAAAGGAAGCGCTTCTCGTTTTCTTAACCACCGTCTGATGTTTAATAGCACTCCGTCGTTTACTACCTCAACCGTAGTTTTCTTGCCTTTCCTTAAAACCTTCATCTCCTTATTCTCAAAATCAAGGTCATCAAGGTTTAATGCCACAAGCTCGCTTACCCTGATGCCAGTGCCAAGCAAGGTTGAAACAATCGCTATATCTCGCTCAAAAAAGAAGGTTGTTGCTTCTCTCTTTACGGTCTTTAGAAACTCCTTGTATTCCTCTTCCGCAAGGTAGCTGAATGCCAGATGGCGGTTCTTATCAACCTTTGGCATCTCTATGTTGTGAGCGTGGTTCTTAGGAAATTTTTCAACCCGGCAGAGGTAGTTGTAGAAAGATTTAATAGCGGCAAGCTTTCTTGCACGGGTGATGGGAGAGTTTCCCGCTTCCGTTAGATATTTAAGATAGGCTCTTATCTCAAGATCGTCAAAATCTGATAGAGCGACACTCTCACCAAGCTCTGCTTTTAAGAACTCACGGAATTTCTCAAGATCGCTCCGGTAAATGATGACCGTGCCATCGGAGAAATTGCTCACCTTAAGGTGTGACAGGTATCTTTCAATTGCATCCTTCATGCTCTTCAATTAACTCCAGTGGAGTTTGAAAGTCAAGCGAATATGCAATAAAAGAATTATTTTATAGAAAATAAACTAAAATTAAGCATAAAGATATAGTTAAAAATTTCAAAAACTTAGGTCATAAATCACAGGAATTTTAGAAACTCACACTCACTTTTATTGAATAGAAAAGATGATTCTTACGGCTGAGATTATAGAGAGATTCAAAGCCACTCCTACGCCTTTTTTCATCATCGACAGGGACGTTGTCAGGAAAAACTACGAGAGGATAAAAAGAAACTTTAACCGCGACATTGAAATCTTCTATTCCGTAAAAACCAATGACCATACTGAAGTGTTAAGAACACTTGCATCTATAGGCTCTTCCTTCGATGTTGCCTCATGGGGTGAGATTGAAAAAGTAAAAGACTTGGTACCATCTTCAAAGATTGCCTTCTCAAGCCCCGTAAAGGTTCCGGATCACATTAAGAAAGCCTATGAACTTGGAGTAAGGCTATTTGCCTTTGACTCAGAGGAAGAAATACAGAAGCTCTCAAGGCTTGCGCCCAAATCCAATATCTATCTTAGGCTTCATGTTGATAACCACGGCAGTGAATGGCCTTTAAATGACAAATACGGGGCTTCAATAGCTGAGGCAGTGCCGCTATTGATAAAAGCTAAGTATCACTCTCTCATACCTTATGGGCTTACCTTCCATGTGGGCTCACAGTGTCTAAGGGTAGAGAATTGGCAGAAAGCCATCAAGGTGTGTGCTGACGTGGCTTTTAAGGCAAGTGGAGAGAAGATTGACCTTTCAATGCTAAACCTTGGAGGCGGTATCCCTGTAAGGTATATAAAGAACGTACCTTCGATTGAAGAGATAGGTGAAGTTGGAAGGCAAAGTCTCGATGAATATTTTCCCAATCAGAAACTTCGATTGCTTATTGAACCCGGTCGCTCCATAGCCGCTAATGCCTCAGTCCTTATAACCTCAGTAATTGGCAGGGCAAATCGCAACGGCAAGAACTGGCTTTACCTTGACGCTGGTGTTTTTCACGGTCTCATGGAAGCTTACGAGAAATTCAAATTCGAGATTAAGACCGAAAAGGATAATGACTTAAGTGTAGATAAGAAGAGATTTAATCTCTCTGGTCCTACCTGTGACAGTTTGGATAAAATTATAGAAGATGTCCTGCTTCCTGATTTAGCGGTAGGTGACAGGGTATATATTCTAAACGCCGGTGCCTATACCAACTCTTACCAGAACTACAACGGGTTTAATTATCCGGAGGTAGTTGTTACAGGTGCCAAATGAAGATCGTTGTGAGACAACCTCAAAATGAAGATGAGCGATTGCAGATGAAAAAACTTCTCTATGAGGTCTGCATCAATGAAAAAGATTGGCCTGCGGAAAAGGTGATTGAAGGATATAAAGAATCAGAGATTGACCTCATCGCTCTAAACGGAAATGAAATAGCCGGAGTCTTAAAGATCGTTTTTGATTCACCCAAAGGGCTGCCTATCACAAAGTCGGATGCTTTCCCGGAGGTTGATATACATTCAAATGAAGCTTTCCCTGTAGAGATTGCTTTAACTGTGATTGATAAAAGGTACCGTGGAAAGACAACAATCCTTTTGAGTCTATTCAAGGGAATGCACCAGACGCTTAAAGCAAGAAATCCTTCAACGAATATGTATGCCATACTTGAGAGGGAGATATATAACCTCTATCACTTTTACGGGTTTAAATTTGAAAAGCTCAATGAAGGAAAACACTACTGGAACGGCTGGTCTTATCCTTGTGTTTTAAACTTGGAAGAGGGAATGGAATATTTGAAAATGAATAAGCTGAGGATTTATGAGTTTTTTGTCGGTGGAAGTGATTTATGAAAGTTCTAATTATTGTATAGATTACACAAGTTATTTTTCTTTGTCAGATGAAGTATCCGACTTTGTTTGATCTAACATTTCCTTTCGAAACTGTTCTCTTTCCTTTTTTTCTCGATTACGGTCTTCATTTGTATAAATATTAATATGCAGTTTAGAAAAACCTGTGCATATCTTATCAATATTATTTTGTATTTTTTCTATTTGATAAGCTATTTTATTTAATGGTGGCTCTCCCAATCTTTCCATTCCTTTCATTTCTGAAAAATCAATTAAATATTCTTCTCTGTAAGTTTGGTTGGTTTTACTTTTGAATGTCACTTTAATCCTGATAATTGCTGAAGTCTTGCCCTCAAAATCATCGCGAAGATTTGTAAAGTAAGAGCGCAATTCTTGACCTATGGAGAGATATTTTATTCCGTTGCGTATAAAGCTTTTGTCATTAAGCTCTTCAATCAAACTACGCGTGGATAAACTATTTGTTTCGGGAATAATTTCAAATTTAATATCATACGCAGGGCCGTTGCCTGTGTTTCTTACAACAATATCGATAAAAGAAAGACCAATCTCAAGCATTCGATATGTTACGTCAACTCTTGGTTCTGTTTGTGCTTCTCGTAATTTTCTAGTTTCTTTGACGAGGAAGAATGTTAATATTGCATAAACTACAGTTGATAATGCGACTATTCCTGAAAACACAGTATTGCTATCCATATGCCCAGTTTATGAAAACCTTTCATATTTTAATAGCTATCTTTTGTTATTTGAAGATCCATCAACAAGCCACCTACTCAACACCTCTTCTGCAATTCTCCAGCTCCCTCCAATTCTAACAGCCGGGATTTTACCGTCCTTTGCATACCTGTAAATTGTATGCTTGTTCAGTTTCAAAAGCTTTGCTACTTCATCAATCGTTAGGAGTTTCATTTCTCACCCTCTCAATATCAAGACCTTTATCATTAACTCCGTTTTTAAGTAGTTTAAGTAAATACAACTGAAAAGCAACCAGCATTTTGTTCCTGTCAGGAAATATGGTAAAATTTAATTAATCTTTAATCCCATGCCCATTGAGCTTATCCTATTATCAGCAATCTCTTTTACCAACCTTGTCTTGGGGCTTTTGGTATATTTTCAAAATGAGAGGAAAAAGCAGAATACGTGGTTTCTAATCCTGACCTTATGTATTACTGCATGGATGGTAGGCAACTTCTTAGCCGACAATGCAGAAACAAACAATCTCCTCTGGACACGAATCACTTATCTTGCCTCAACCCTGATCGCTCCGGTTTTGCTTTATCTGGCTAGAATATTTCCTGATGAGAAGACGGATTCATCAATTACCAGCAAAGCCTTAATATTCCTGCCGGCATTGATTTTGACTACACTGTTATTTTTCACGGATTTATTAGTTTCAGGGATTGAAAAATTCTCATGGGGTATAAATGTAATAACTGGCAGGTTGTATTTCCTCTATCCCGTCTACTTTGTGATCTATTTTTTAATCGCTTCAGTCATACTGATTAGAAAATTCAAAGCCTCGAAAGATATTGAGCGGATTCAGCTTAAATATTTCATCACCGGGCTTGCAATAAGCCTTGCGATAGGAACTCTTGCAAACTCGATTATTCCGTTCATCACTGAAAATTATCAGGTAAGTCGTTTTGGCCCATTCGGCATAGTCTTCTTTGTCGTATTTACAACCTACGCCATCCTTAAGCATCATCTCTTCAACATAAAGGTAATTGCAGCAGAGTTATTTTCAGCGCTTATAGTGCTTGTTTCATTCATCAGGATATTCACATTTCAGAGCCAGACAGAGCTTATAGGGAACGCAGTTCTCTTTATCGCTGTTGTGATATTCAGTTTCTTCCTTGTAAGAGGTGTCATCTCCGAAGTCCGCCAACGCGAGGAAATCCAAAAGCTAAATGAAAGATTAAATGACTTCATCTCCTTTGCCAACCATGAGCTAAGAGCTCCCATTACTACCTTTGCCGGTGAGCTTGAAATGCTTCAAGACGGTAGTTACGGCACATTCAATCAAAAAGCCACCGAAGCCTTCAAATCCCTTTCCGCTCAGACCCAGAACATGAGAATACTTGTTGATACTTTCTTGGATTTAAATAAAATAGAGCAGAACAAATTCGAAGTTAATTTACAGCCGGTTCAGCTTGAAGATATTATCTCGGAGTGCGTAAAAGGCATGACTACCTTCGCAGGGAAGAAAAGCTTGAAACTAACATTCAATAAACCTCAACAATCATTGTCCAAAGTCATGGCTGATCCATTTAAGATAAGGGATGTAATATTGAATCTGTTGAGTAATGCTATCAAATATACCAACAAGGGGAGTGTCACCGTATCAATGATTCGAGAGGGTAATGAAGTAATAACCACCATAGAGGATACGGGCATGGGTATTAGGAAAGAAGACCTCAACAAGCTCTTTACCAAGTATGAGCGAGGGGGGGGGCATGCCAAGAGCACCGCCGAGGGTTCTGGCATCGGTCTTTACATCTCAAAGAAGATTGTTGACCTGCATCATGGCAGAATCTGGGCTGAGAGCGAGGGTGAAGGGAGAGGAAGTAAGTTTAGGTTTGGAGTAAGAGTTACTAATTTAGAATTGTAATTTCAGGAAATTTCTAGGATGGATAACAATCATTGTTTATGTGGAAGTGGAAAACCATATGAAACTTGTTGTAAAATATATTTTAATCTCTTAAATTTAAAACATGGGCCTATAAAAGATGAAACGATTTTTTTTGAATGGATAAATAAATATTCAAATCCTATTGTAGAAGCATTTATAGACAAAACTCATGTTTATATATACAGAATTTCTTTATATTTAGACCTAGTGTTTAATCGTTATTTCAACCTCGGCTTTGAAGAGTCACCACTAAAGGATATGAATAACCCAGTCACTGCTATTAAACTTCATATTCTACATACATTGTTAGGGTCATTTTCCTGTTTATCTCAAGGATTATATTTTCAAAGTGGTATCCTCCTACGTTCTGTTATGGAAGATTGTTTTGTATTAATTGATATTTTTGAAAGAAAAAACCAATACCAATGTTTTATACAAAATAAGTATTCCACAAATGGTCTTATTTCGAGAGTAAAAAATGTAATGCCTGATTTTATAATTAGATGGTATGGTCATTTTTCTGCCAACTTTGCTCATGTTGGCCCACTCCATCCAATATCTTATCTGCCTAGGGCTTGTTATCCTGATAATTATATTATTTTTTCTGGGCTACATCATTTAGTTGTAGTTATAGTGGGAATTCATTTAACATTTGAACGTGTGCATTTTGATCAAATAGATGAGCCATTTCTATGGGAAACTACAGAAGAAAATAAGCTATCTCTTAATGAAAATAGTAAAATATTTGATTTAACTAATACTTTATTGGATGAACTTTGTTCTGAATTTTCACCAGATGAGCGAAAAACTGGATTCATCTATAGTGAGAAGTGTTACCGTCCTAAATAATACAATTTTATAAAAATTATTGATGACAACAATAACATCTACTACTTGGAAAATAGAACCTCATACCGAAGCAAAGCTTGAAATATTAAGAAAATATTTAAATGCATGGCTACCAATAATCACAAGATGGAATGGCAGAGTTCTATATATTGATGCCTTTGCAGGACCCGGTGAGTATAGTGACGGGAAAAATGGATCACCAATTGTTGCTATTAAAGCTGTTACAGAGCATAAGGCACCAATCGACGCTGAAATTACAATGCTCTTTATTGAAGCAGATCCAAAAAGATGCAAGTCTCTTGAGAATAAAATATCATCTTTATCTTTACCATCAAATCTTACTGCCAAGTGTATATGTGGAAAATTTGATGAAACCTTAACTGAAATTCTTGATTATATAGATGATCAAAAAAAGATGATTGCTCCCGCTTTTGTATTTATCGACCCATTTGGTTTTTCTGGAATTCCTTTTTCTCTAATACAGCGAATTATGAGTAACAAAAAATGCGAAGTTCTTATTAACTTTATGTATGAAGATATAAATCGTTTTATTAAAGATAAAAAGCTTTGGCCAAGATTCATTGAAACATTCGGAACTGATTTGTGGAAGAAAGTAATATTCGAAAAGAATCCAAAGGAAAGGATGAGTTTACTTCATAATATTTATGAACAACAATTAGAGCAAAAAGCAGGCATAAAATATGTTCGTTCTTTTAAAATGATTAATAGATCTAATAAGACTGATTATTTTCTTTTCTTTGGTACAAATGATCTGACTGGATTAAAAAAAATGAAAGAAGCAATGTGGAAAGTTGATAAAATTGGTACATTCCAATTTTCCGATGCAACGTTTAATCCTGGACAGACAATGTTATTTGAATCAGAGCCTGACTTTTCTTATCTCAAAAAAGAAATAATAAACAATTTTAAAGGAAAAACTATTAGCATTGAAGAATTAGAAAATTTTGTGCTCACCAAAACCTCTTTCAGAGAAACTCATTATAAAAGACAAATTCTTGCACCTATGGAAAAAACTAATCCACCTGCAATAATAGTATCTCGTAAAGATGCTGCACGAAAAAAAGGATTCTTCCCTGCAGGCTGTGTTATCGAATTTCTGTAAACAATTTAAGAATTGTAGTATAATAAAATTATGGAGGAAATTATACGTAAAACACTACTTTACAAAAGTGGTGTGGAATATGCCGACTATAGTTTAAATCATGCGGAAGGCTGTTCGCATGGTTGTACTTATCCATGCTATGCAATGATGATAAAGAAAAGAAGCGGAGTGATCAAAGATTATACTGATTGGAAAAAGCCGAAAATAGTTAGTAATGCATTAGAACTTTTAGATAAAGAAATTCCTAAATATAAAAGTAAGATAAAATATGTTTATTTGAGTTTTGCAACTGACCCTTTTATGTATAAAGTTCCTGAAGTTACCGAGATAAGTTTAAAAATTATAAAGCGACTCAATCAAGATAATATAAAAGTTGTTTCTATAACCAAAGGGATATATCCGAAGGATTTAACCGATAAAAAAAATTACGGCTCACAAAATGAATATGGAATTACCTTAGTTTCTCTTTCAGAACAATTCAAAAACAGATTTGAGCCGTTTGCCTCTCCCATTAAAGAACGGATAGCATCTCTTAAATACTTGCATAATCGTGGCATGAAAACCTGGGTTAGTATTGAACCCTATCCGACACCTAATGTGATAAAACAAGATATAGAAAAAATTTTAGAGGCAGTATCTTTTGCAGACAAAATTGTTTTTGGTAAGTGGAATTATAATTATATGATTGGCAATTATGCAGATCAAAAGACCTTCTATAATGAGATGGCTTATAAGGTAATCACTTTCTGTAATAAAAAAAAGATTGATATACATATTAAAAAGGGAACTATTGACTTAGAATTTCTGAAAGAACAAGCCCTACCTCATAAACAAACCTATTATAAAACACTCCTTAGTTACAACGCAGTGTGATTTAAAAATTGAATTAATATCACTTGCGACAGAGAAATTAATTACATGCATTGAAAGGAACGGATTCGTCTGATCTTTTTAATAAAATCAAATCGATATTAAGAATTGTATTTTTTATTAACATTATGCAGAAGCTTATTGGTTTCTTTTGAACAATTTTCAATTGTGATTCTTGAAAATTGATTCTTAGTTGAAATAATGTCGTTAGCATAATTACCTAACTGATCCGCCATAGAAATACCTCTTTGAAATTTTGATGGTGATCCATTTTTTTTATTCCATTTTGCAATAGGTTTAATGCTTTTAATGGAAATTGGCTTTTTCATATTTAGATTTTTTTTCATAATTTGATCATTAATTAATTCTGGCAAACAATTCGTGATAAAATTGTAAAATGTTTCAAGATGCTTTGGGGAGAGACTTTTAGGATCATGATAAATAGCTATTTCCTGAATTAGTAGTTTATCACTATGAATAGCTTCTTCAATAAGAATGGTTATTGCTGACATTACAAGAGGTGACCAGATCAAATCTGGATTTGAAGTTTTTCCACCATCTTTCAATGAATATTTTTTGCCGGGGCTAACTAATATTTTATCAACATCAGCGAAGCTAAGGCAAGCGCGTCCGTTAATTTTTCCAAGAAAAATATTGATTGCTGTTGTTCGTTCACTTTTTATCATCTGAGGGAACTTCGCTTTACTAAAATATTTCTCATATTCCATCTGAGGAACTAATATTGCAGGTATAACGATTCTATAATTTACGCTTTTGGGATATGATTCGTCAAAAAAGATATATGTTTTCTGGCTCATGCTTTTTTATTGCAGAGAAACTATATACTTTCAAGCAATTTATGCTATTGTAAAATAAATAAAATAACTTATATGGAACTAACAGACAACGCAAAACGATAGAAAATTTAAAATGCTTTATATTACGCAGGAAGATTGTGAGAAACTTGACCATAAACCAAAATCGTTTCAGGAAGTTATAAGAATTTGGAACAAATAATTATCTAATTTTATGGATAAAGGTGCACACTTTTATAAATGTGACTTTCAGGTACACACACCTCGTGATTTAAATTGGAGTGGCGAAAATGCTACTACGGCAGATGAACGCAAGGTGTACGCAGAAGAACTTATTCGATCATGCCGAGAAAAAGGCATCGGAGCTCTTGCCATAACAGATCATCACGACTTTGTCTTTTTTCCGTACATAAAGAAAGCCGCTGAATCCGAACAAGATACTTATGGCAACAAAATAGAATCAGAAAGAAAAATTATCGTTTTCCCTGGACTTGAACTTACCCTCGCAACACCACCATGTCAGGCACTACTAATACTAGATACAAATTTTCCAGAGAATTTACTTCACGGCGTTTTAACAACCCTTGCCATTACACCTTACACCAAATGGTAATGATGAAGCTAAACACGCTCATACGCAAGCAATTCCAAATACTGTTTCTGGTAATTTCAAGGACCTTTATGAAAAGCTTAATAACCTAGACTACATAAAAGGAAGATTTATTGTATTTCCGAATGTAAGCGATGGTGGTTACAAAACTCTCCTAAGAAGCGGCTTTTACGACTACTATAAATTAATGCCATGTGTTGGTGGCTATATTGATGGTTTTGCGTCTAGTTTAGGTAACGGTAATCAGTCGATTATCAATGGGAAAAATCAAGAGTATGGCTTCAAGTCAATTGCAGTAGTTCAGACTTCAGACAATAGGAAAAGAACACATGAAGATCTCGGGAAATCATGCACATGGATTAAGTGGTCTGAGCCTACTGCTGAGGCGTTAAGACAGGCTTGTCTCGCGAAAGAATCAAGGATGTCCCATGACGAACCTGCATTGCCAAGTCTATGGATCACATCAGTTAGTGTTTCCAACTCCAAGTTTTTAGGTAGGGTTGAAATTGATTTAAATCAGCAATATAACGCTATCATCGGCGGTCGCGGAACAGGTAAATCTACAATATTGGAATATCTCCGATGGGGTCTTTGTGATCAGTCAATTGATAACATTGATTCAGATATTGCCCCAGTTCAAATTAAAAGGAAAAAACTAATCGATGATACCTTGCAAAAATATGATGGTGAGGTTCATGTAAACTTTTTACTAAATGATATAAAACACGTAGTAAAGAGAAGTTCTAAGACTCAAGAGATACTTTTAAAAATTAGTGATGCTGATTTTATAAAAACCACTGAACAAGAAATTAGAAATTTGTTCCCACTCCAAGCTTATAGTCAAAAACAGCTCAGCAGTGTTGGTGTACGGATTGAAGAACTAAAACGTTTTGTAGAGCTACCAATAAAGAAGACACTTGATAAAATCCGTTCTGATATTCGCGATACGGACGCAAAAACCAGAGTTACTTATAGTAATTTAATTCGTAAAAAAGAAATTGAGGTAGAAATAAATAAGTACAACATCGAAATCAATTCGTTGACAATACAATTGGAAGGTTTGCGCGCTAACCTCAAAGGTCTTTCAGATGATGATCAGAAGATAATCGTTCAAAAGGCAAGATACGATACAGAAGATCAAATAATAGAAAACTTAAAAAACGAGCTTAAGAATGCACAAGCATTAGTAGAATCGCTTAAATCTGAATTTAGTGGTAGTTTGACAGATAAGGAAGAAAAAGTCGAACTTGAAAATGCAAAAATTATTGAAGAGATTAAAAATGAATTTTTGAATAAATTCACAGAAATAAAAAATCAAATTGACATCCTTTTTGAACTCGTTAGTGAATCATCTTTTAAAGATATAAGTGAAAAAATTAAAAGTTGGGAAAATCTGAAAGCCGATTTTGGTGAGCAATATGAAGCAGCAAAAGCAAACGCAAACGTGAATCAACAACAATTAAAGCAAATACAAGATATCGAAAAAAGGGTAATTGCTTTAAAAAAGCTGCAAATAGAGAATCGCAATGCATTAAATGCACTCGGAGATCCGGAGGCAATATACAAAGACTTACGAGAGAGATGGGATATGTTACACAACGAAAAGATTACTACTATTGATGAACAATGCCAGCAATTTTCATCATTGTCTGATGGAGTCATTAAGGCAGAAATAACTAAGAGTCTAGATGTTAATGTACTAAAGCAAAAATTCAAGATCGCATTTGCTGGAATGAATATTAAGGAACAAAAGATTGATGATCTGTGTCAATACATGCTGAGCGCAGAGAACCCGTTGTTCAATTGGAATAACATTCTTACTGAGCTTGAAAGTCTAGTTTTCCATAATGTAAGTGGATATGAACAATTACCGTTAACACCGATTTTAGATAAATGTGGATTAATTCTAAGTGAAAAAACAAGAATCGTTAATAACTTTGAGCCAAAGAAGTGGCTTGACTTATCAGTTACAGAACTGGAATTTAATCCTAATTTTTTCTATTACACTAATAAAGATACAAGTGAGTATATAGAATTTGTAGATGCCTCCGCTGGCCAGCAAGCAACTGCCCTACTTAGTATTTTACTCAATCAGCATGGTGGACCTCTTATTATTGATCAACCAGAAGATGATGTTGATAGTAAGATGATCAAGAGTATTGTTGAGCAGATTTGGGAATCTAAAAGCAAGAGACAGCTTATCTTCGCAAGTCACAATGCAAACTTTGTAGTCAATGGCGATGCAGAATTAGTTATATGTTGTGATTATATTAAAGCGGGCGATCAAACAGGGGGGCAGATCAAATGTGTCGGTGCAATTGATAATGAAAAAATTAAAGAAGAAATTACTACTGTTACAGAAGGAGGAGAAGAAGCATTTAAGTTAAGAATGAAAAAATATGGATTTTAATAAAAATATATTAATCAGTAAATACTACAAAGATAAGGCTTTTTATTATTCAATATTCCTTTAGAAGCAAATTTTCCTACTTAACGTCATACAGCGCCCGGAGCTGACATGTACCAAAAGTGAACACCTCGAAAATGGCTTAGATAAGCCATTTTTTGTTTCACAATCTGTGGATAACTCGCCATTTTCGCCTGCCCTCTGCCGGATTCTAACCCCTAAAGCACAATTTATTGTAGGAGATATTTGCCTCTTGTGTAATATTTATCACTCTTGTATATTCAAATTAGGATAATTAGCCATATGAGTACAGCTGAACAAGAAATATTGATTATACAATTATTAGATGATGCCCTTGATTCATTTGAAATTATAGCAAAAAGGCTAGCAAGCAAAGAAGCTAATTGTCATCGAGATCATCTTTTTCTTGCTCTAAGACAATTAGGATATTTCTTCGTTAGCAAAAAGTCTCCCCTTAAATCTCAAAAAAATTTATTGAGTTCAGAGGAAGAAGATATAGTTAATCGAATTAAAGATATTAGAGATGCTATTGCCCATAAAGATCTTGAGATTAATTTTTTTAATTCATATTTGAAAATTGTAGGATCACAAATCTTTAAAAATCGAGACGTTGAAATACAGTTTGGTAAAACTAAAATTTATCTTTTAGGAGAAGTCTTACATGTTTACAAACGGTTTAGATTCTTATTTTCTGTTGCACCGGAACTACCAAGATTAGCAATGCATCCTAAATGGCGCTGTGATGAGCAAAGATTGTTACAGGTAGAAAGTAAATTAAAACGCAAATTGGTTAATCCATATTATTATATTTTCAAAAAAAGATTGAAGTCTTAAATTAATTATCATTTTATGAATATATATAATCCAGTTACCATAACTCAAAAAGCCATAGATGAGTTTAAAGCAATATATAAAGAGGAATTTGGAGAGGAGCTTTCAGATGAAGATGCTCTCGAAAATGCAACGAGCATCATTATATTATTTGAAGCTCTTTGTGCGCCGGCCTCAGAAAAAAGCGTGGTAAATATAAGTGAAAATATCATTTAAATGAACAACTTTATTAATCAAAAAATAACAACCGCAAATACTATAGCGCTGATAAAGGTAGGATTACTTGGTGTTTTGTCTGCAGAGTCTTGGTATTTTTCAAAGATAATTGCATCAAAGATTAATATATACGTTGCATCTAGTGGGTATGAATTTAGCGCATTGATTATTAGCCTACTATTACTATTTTTAGTTATTATATATTTGATTGCCAGAGATTTTTACTTAACCATCACAAAAATAATTAGAAGTAAGCGAATAGATGTCGCCATCATGTTTTTCACAGGAATTCTTATAAGTGCGTCGTTTAGTGGGATCGGTAGCAATATATATACCAAAATCGTTGCATCATTAACTACTCAACAGCTTCTAATATTAATTTTGTTACCAATAGTATTAGCCTTCCTGTTGTTTGCCCGGGCGATAATATTAAGAATCTATAAAAAAGATAGCGAGATACCATTTTTTTTAAGCGATATTGAACAAAAATCAAAGGACGATGATCTCCTTGATTTCTCTGAAGGAGCAGAGAGATTTGCTGAAAGGGTTTATAATCAAGGCTCGCCTGACAGTATGGTATTTGGCATTGATGCCCCTTGGGGTATTGGGAAATCGACATTCATAAATCTCTGCAAAGAGTATTGGAACACTAAATATAACAAGGAGATTATTATTTATTCTTTTAATCCATTGAGATATGAGAATAGAGAAAATCTACTAGAAAAATTTGTAGACGGGTTGATTCGTGTGATAAATAAAAATGTTTTTACCCCAGAAATACGGCCAATTATTTCTAAATATTCACGTTTTATAGGAAGTAAAAAAGTCACATTCCCATTTTTTGGATTAAATTTTGAGATATCGCCAGGTAATTATACTGTTGATGATGCGTTCGATGACCTTGAATCAACCCTCTCAACTTTTAATAGGAAAGTAATTATTGTTGTTGATGATCTCGATAGATTGGATTTCCACACTATTAAAGATATTTTGTTTGTAATTAAGAAGAGCTTTACTCTTCCAAATATTTCTTATGCAATTTGTTATGATACGGATAATATTAGTTTGCTAGAAAAGGAACAAATACGCACTGAAAAGATTACTGAATTTCTTGAAAAATTTGTAAATGTAAAAGTAAGTCTTTATCTCGATAACCAAGTTCTTATTAAGTATGTATCAGAAAATTTGGCAAAGGTCCTGACGGGAAATTCACAGGCTGATCCCGTGCTAATTTCTAAAGCAGTTGGGGGATTGATAGATATTTATAAATCTAAAGACTATCATCAATACTTGCCTTTTGTAGGCGATGTTAGAAAGTTGAAAAGATTAATAAATACGATGTCATTGTTTGAGCTTGAAAAGACCGATTTTGAAAACAGCGATTTTGATAAGCAGGATTTAATACACTTGTTACTGATCTATATTAATTATCCAAATATTTTTCGTAAAATATATAACACTGAGACACACGGGAAAAGAGGATTTTTCTCGGTTCAATTACCATACGATGATGATTACCCTAAGAGTGGCAAATCCATAGAACATGAATATAAAAATTCTGAAGCATATAAAAAATATATAGAACACCTTTCAGAGAATCAACAATTTCTACTAAATAAAGTGTTTGATGTATCCAAGAGGTTATCTCAGATAAAAATAGATAATACCCCCCAGGAAATTGCAAGCTCATACGCTTGTTTTAATGGAGGATGGACAGATAATCGAAATCTCGAAGAATATCTAAATTTAATAGTTCGACTATCCAAACCACAAAAACGAAGTCAACATAAGTTTTATTTAAATTGTAAAAATGAGGTTCTCCAAGGAAAGCCTGTTAAAGAAATTTTAGAGAGAGAAGAATTTTCTGACACTAACAATGAACTCAGCCACGAACTATTTTGGCGAGTCATCACTAATAGTCTATCAGAATTCAACAGCCAAGTTGGTAGTAATCTAATCATTTATCTTTTAAATAATATAACGAATCACTCTTTTTTTTCTAATAAAGATATTGGCGTTGGTTTGCGAGATGACTTAGTTTTCTTTTTAATAAAATTATTAGACCAAGTTGGCTGGAGTGACTCAAATGGAAAACATTATAATAATACTGAAGAATATATATCTGAGATTACTGAATGGGTTTTTGGTGAAAAAAGACATAAGGACGAGGGTGTTATTTCAACATTAGGAATGGAAGAAAGAGGGGTTCTGGGTCTTTATGACCTGCTCGTATTCCGTTTATATTGCAGCGCAGATCGAGGTGGGCATGAATTTAATTTGCAACGTGCCCTTTCAAAACATAGTGATCCTAAAGCTCCAACAGACGGATTGTTAAATAATATTGCAATTGTGGAGATAAGAAAAATATCACAAAAAATATTTCAGCTTTTTGAAAATCAATATATCAACGCAAATAAAAATATTTTTGATTTAATTGATCGTTTAACATTACCTGAATTAACTGGAAAATATATATCATTTGTTGAAGCAAAAGTTGCTTCAGGCGAAGTTAAGGATATAGATAAAAGGGTTGCAGAGCTGAAGACCCGAATGAAATCTTTTATTACCTATCAATTAGGCAATTCAATGATAAAAAGTGGCATAGGTTGTGGTTATTATGATCAGATAGGAGCACAAGATAAAAATGGTATAAAGGCTAAAATAAATAACTATCTTTTTGACCAATGTTTTAATCCAGTAGAAAATTTAAATAATTATGAGCATTTCGTAGATTATTTACTAATAAATTTTGCTAATATTTTCTCTCCACAAGATGATCGTAAGTATATTCCGCATATCGATGAATTTACAAAGGTTCTTGATAAAGAAAAACTTTTTGAATACTGGAAAAACAATAGCGTCGCCATTAGAAATTTGAACTTAGAATTAAAAAGTAAGGTTGTATTCACTGCAAATTACAATGCATCATATAAGGATGACGTAATTAATGTTTACAATGAACTTGACAAAATGATGCTTGAAGATAAAAGCGAAACTAATGCATGATAGGAATTATCAAAGAAAATCTTTGTTCACATTTTGAAAGAAATATTAATCTATTACTCAGTATAGCAAATCTCCCCACCTTGTTGTTGATTACTCTGATTGTTAATATAAATATTATAGACTCAATGCATTAAGCGATACTCATCCGGTGAGTCGCTTTTAACGATTGGAATATTTATATATTCTGTGTTATTTTTAAAAAAGGTTCTAATGGCTTCTACGATGGGGTGCCAAGAAAGAAATTTGTCCTGATTTTCGAAAATATCGAATGGTTTTATCGCTTGAATACTGAGTTTCTTGTCCTTTAGAAAAAGATTCGAACCGACCGTTTCAAGGATTAATCGTTTATTTTCCAAATTGCCGTTCTCAAACCAATTTTTGGCTCTATTAGCGAAAATAAAGCACTTTTGAGAAGGTTCTAACCAATTGTCAGGGTTCCTGTCTCCAAGCTTTTCTTTAAGAGAAACGGCTTCTTTTAAAAGTCCATTTTTTTGAGCCATATACTCATCATCATTGATGAGCTCCCTGTATCTCATCTTATTAAGGTTCTCCAAATAGCTGTGATTTTGAAGAAGAGCTTTTTGAAGAGAATTAGAAATATCCGGCTTTAGCAACTTTTCTTTTTCTTGTTTTTCTTTTAAATACTTTACAGCCCAGTCTTTATACGTATCGAGAACATGAATCTCCGTAAGATAATTTAATATTTGTTTTTCAAGTTCCTCTAATCTGATGCTTGATTGTCGGCAGTTCATCTCTCTTTTTTTCTTGGTGCAGTGGTAGTAAGTGTAATGATAACCATAACGATTAATTTTCTCTTCAGCAGTTACAAGACAACCACAATCAGCGCACCTAATCATTCCGGTAAAGGCGAAGACATGTTTTTTAGGAGCTGGCTTTCCTTTCCTGCCTAATAGAAACTGAACTCTGTCAAACTCTTCAATAGATATCATTGATTCATGCTTACCTTTATAAGTTTCACCGTTTCGTTCCATGATTCCGGTATAGAAAGGATTTGTTAAAATTCTATAAACTGTACTTAAAGCAAGAGGTTTCCCGCCTATTCGTTTTTTCCTTACTGTTCGCAGCCCCCATTCATTATTTGCAATCTCCATAATCTTTGCTGGGGAATAACTCCCCGTAAGCATCAAATCCCACATTTTTTTTACCAAAGAGAATCTCTCAGGATCTTTAATGATGGTTTTTCCCACTTTCTCGTTTAAATATCCAATGGGAGCCTGTCCAGGCCATAAGCCTTTTTCAAGCTTTGTCCTATTACCCCTTTTTACATTTTCGCTTAATGAATCCACGTAGTATTTAGACTGACCGAAGATAATCGTAAGCATAAATTTCCCCTGAGAGGTATTTTCAAAGTTGTAGGTTGAAAACTTCAAATCAACTATTTTACCAATATCTGAAAGATAGATAATCTTCCCGCCGTCAACGGAGTTTCTGGCAAGCCTGTCAGGGTGCCAAGCAATAATCCCATTTGCCTCTCCCTTTTCAATTCGTTTGATCATCGAATCAAAGACAGACCTGCCCGGAGCTTTAGCAGAGTATGACTCTTCAAGTATCTCTACGATATTAAGATTTTCTTTTTCAGCAAATACCTTTAGCAACTCTGTTTTTTGAGATTCTATTGAGAGAACCTGCCTATCCTCGGCCTCAGAAGATTTACGGCAGTAGATAAAATATTTGTTCATATTAATTTATAGTGCTTTTATTTAAAACGTATTTTCAACTGGGGAGTCCGGGTTTAACAGGGCATCAACAAGCTGAAGCAGATCAACTGCTAAATTATATGCTTCTTCATCGGAAAGCTTCTCATTGAATTCTTCTAAGTAAATCTCTTTAAATTCCTCTATTGCTTCTTTGCTTAACATAGTCCTTTATCCTTAGATGTCTATACATCCAGAGTAAAGGAGCGTGATATTGATAAAAGACAGGGGAAATTTACAAAGAAGGGGAATTTACCATTCGTTGTTCGCTATATTATTATGATAATACCTTCTAATGATATTCTGTCAACGCTCAGATAGCTTACAAGCTGTTAATGGAATTATAACTATGCTTAAATTATCATCTCTTTTCCTGATACACACATTTACAATTTCAATAGCAGGATGTAGATTGATATCAGATGTATTTAAGGAGGAAAATGTTATGGCAGGGAAAGAATATTTATTCACAGTTCTTTTTGAACCACAAAGAGAAGGTGGTTATATGGTGGTCGTTCCTGCGTTGCCGGAGATCTGCACTGATGGGCGTACGCTGGATGAGGCAAGAGAGATGGCGGTTGATGCCATCAAGTGTCACTGCGAAGGATTACTTAAAGATGGTCTTCCAGTTCCAGATGACGTGGATCTTCCTGAGCCGGTGAAAGAAACGCTTCAAGTGGCTGTGGATGGTTAATGATAGAAAAGTTACTTAATCCTATATTTTTTGATAGTATTTTCTCTGATATGATTATTTCCATATCATTAATTCTTCTTAGTGCTTTGACAGCTCCTTAATAAACTGATATTTTAATATTAGTTCATTTGATGGCGTAACCGCCTGACAGAACATTAAAAGGTCAAAAACAACAAATAACATAAGCTTTAACAAAGGAGGACGGAATAATGGCCAGGCAGCTAATATTAAAATGGGATATACCACCGACAGTCGGTAAACAACTGGAAAAAGAAATAGTGAGCCGCACAAAAGAGGAGGTAGTGTTAAATTTATTTAAGGAAAAAAAACTTTCGTTAGGAAGTGGTGCCGCTTTATTGGGACTTAGCACAGCGGGTTTTATGGAGCTTCTTCACGAGAAAGGAATACCGTTTACTCATTACACCGAGGCGGAATGGAAACAAGATAAACGGGCGGTTCAGTCTATGTTGAAGGAGAGAAAAGCAGCGGGTAAGCCATGAAAGCGGTTTTTGATTCAACTCCTCTGATCCTCTTAGCCAAAATATCTAAATTTGAACTGCTGAAAAAACTCTTTTCTGAAATTCACATCCCTCGCCAAGTGTATGATGATGTAGTAGTTATGGGTAAGGGGAAACCCGGTGAAAAGGAACTAAAAGCCGCTAAGGGAAATTGGATTAACGTTGACACAGTCTTTCACAGGGGCGCAGTTGAGAAGATAAAAGGAACATACAAACTGCATCCGGGAGAATCCGAGGCAATTGTTCTGGCTAGCGAGCTAAAGGCTAAATTCTTTTTTACTGACGACGAGTCGGCAAGAAAAGCAGCTATATCTGTGTTTGAAAATACCGGCACCGAAATTTCAGGAACTATTGGTATTTTAGATTTCGGGAAAAAAGCTGGCCTTATTTCAAAGCAGGAATACAAAGATAGCATCCGCTTATTAAAAGAGAGAGGTTATTATTTAAGCGAAAAACTCTATCAGAAAATCTTAAAACAGGAAGATTAAAGTCATAAAGTTAGATATCTAAGCCAACCAATAACGGTTGGCTTTTTTGTTTGGTATAAATAATCTGTAATTCACCTCTTCCGGCAAATTTATCCTAATTCTCTTCTGCTTCAAGGTGGCTATATATTTTTAAAACAACCTCCAAATAGCACTTGAGGTTTTCCTTAGCTTCTTTAAGCTCCTATTCGCTTAACTACGGGGTAACGGTCTCAGAGAGTTGGGATTTCTGAGTTTTGTTTGTCCATACACTGTTACGGCAGCGCAAAGGAATATTGATTGAAAGGAATAAAGATTTGCTACAGCGGACAAATTAAATGTCTTTTTGAGTAAATATTACTTAGGTCGGTTAACAAGTTTAAATGCAACTACACTTTCTGGCAAGGTGTGGTCTCCACTGTTTGGAACGAGCAATAAATTTAATATTTTGTTTAGGATGTTTTCTATCACGACATATAGTGCAAAAGCGCCTTCCATTGACATTAATATAAGATTTGCCTGGTCTGCTCCTGAAACAGCCATCGCTTCTTACCCAAAATATTTCAGAGTCGCTAACCATTTCATTAGTAATCCGATCATATGCTTTAGCATTACTATCGGAACCATGATGAGGAGCTGTTATTATCATTCCATTTGTCCATGATATAGGTGTAGAAAAGGAAAGATCAGAGTCTGCTGAAAATAAAACAGACGGGCCATATTCATTGTCAGGTGATATAAACACTAAACTTTGTTTATTGGATTTAGTTAAGGCAAGATAACAAATAGCACTCAATTTTCCAAAGCGCATTTCGATTGCTTCACTAGAATTTAATGGTACTAAAAACTCGGAATAGCCTCCTTCTCTAATTGTAGTATTAAAATCAAACCACCTAATCAATGCCCCTCTGTGGTAAGCTTCAGTTGCAATATCTCGAATACGACTTGCGGCTGATATGGCTTCTAAAAAAAGGAGGTGTTTTTTTTCATCGCTGAGTAAAAAAAGCATATGTGATGGTAAAAGTACGCGCCTTGGATAAAATTGGGAATAACCATTGATCCAATAATCATTATCCCCTTGTTCTGATTCAATGTGTTTGTCCATGATGTTAGTGATAAACTCGATACTACTTATCTCTTTGGATCTTTCTTCGCTTTTGAATAAATTTTCAGCATACTTGTTTTCGATATCTTGAAGCATCATAGGATGTTCTGATTTAATATCTAATTTATTAATATCTGAAATTAATTCTTCAATGAATTGATTGGGCTTAGTTAGCAGGTCTTCAAGACGATCGGACCATGAGGCAGGCAACCAAACCTCTTTACAGTCAAGTCCACTTTTTAAAAAGCCTATTATCCCATTCGCGTGATCAGCATCATTATGAGTGCAAACTAAAATATCTATATTACTTCTCTTAGTCGATTGTTTAAACAGTTCTGGAAAACCAAAGGCAGACAGCCCACCATCTACCACTACATTCCTACCTGCTTTCTCAAGGAAAAAAGCATCTCCTTGTCCTACACCAATTGCAACAAAAGAAGCATTTTTATTTCTTTTTCTTACCATATTTTTTTTAACACTTGGAACACTTAAAATACAATGCCTAATCTAACTGTTTTTCTAATAGCTTAAAGAGATAATAATGAAATTGCAAAAAATATTAACAGAAAAATTATAGTGTTCAGATTAATCAAAATCAATAAAAAGACTGGCAAGCAATACATATTTTATTATCTGGCTGTCATAATTGATTAGAAGTTCATATTCACCTCTTCCGGCAAATTTTCCCTCCTTGTTCCTATATATCCCTCTGCTACTCTAAAACTATACAAAACTTAATCAAGGAGGGTATGAGAAAAAATAATGCGAAACTCATTTCAAACTGCCTGCGGAAATATCGCAGAGCGCGGGGTCTCACTCAAAAAGATGTGGCACGGGTGTTAAGGCTTCACAGCACAAGTCTTATTTCCAGATGGGAAAAGGGAATTAGCCTCCCTAATACCACAAACGCCTTCAGGCTTGCCGTAGTCTACCGGACTATGGCCGATGCGCTATTTATAGATCTGGTGAGACAGTTGAAAGATGAGATTAGAAAGAGCGAGGCAAATGTTGTGAAAAGCAGAATATGAATAGGAGCTTTTTAGAAAAAGAAAGAAGAAACCTCAAAGACGGCGACTGGTACTGGATTCAGAAAGCGGTCGTTTCTGAATATGCAAAGAAAATAAAAAGTACCGGTATTGCCGTATATAGTTTTTTAGCTTCAATGGCGAACGGTAATCAAAGCTGTTTCCCATCGCAAAAATACATTGCCGAAGCTCTGGGATATTCGAGGACAACAATAAACAGAGCCATAAAGCTTTTAGAGCGAAACAGACTGATAGAAATAAAGAAACGGAGCCGGTATCACTGCGTCTATTATCTGCTCAAAGTTAGGTGTAAAGAGGATTTATCATCTTACACCAGATGTAAAACAGATGAAACTCAGATGTCAACTGGAAGAAACTCAGATGTAGCACAGGTTGACACTAACAATAATAAGTTAACAAGAATTAATAACAATAACGTTTACGATGATAAAAATTCTTTTAAACGACCACCACCAGACGGTTTTATACCCAAGACCAGAGAAGAGCTATTGGCTCTTGATCTGGCTAGGGGCTTACATGATCATGATTCTCTGTTTCTCTATCTTTCCTATGCTAAGAAATATCCTGAATCGGTTTTAAGACAACTGCTATCCGAAGTAAAAGCCATACCGGACAATAAAATCAAAAAAGGTCGAGGTGCGCTTTTTAACCACTTAGTTAAACAATATGCCAAAGAAAATTTATAAGATATTAGGAATCAATCCCGGCTCAAGGTATCTGGGCTTTGCCGTATGCTATGGCTCTGAGCTTCGGGACTGGGGAGTGAAAAATATCCAGTCGGGGAGGATTAATGAAAGAAAGGAAAGAATTAAACAGATTATTCAAAGTTTGATTTATCAATATGATCCCAATGTGCTTGCAATAAAGAGCATCAATCCTTCACGAAGTTCGAAGTGCCTTAATAGTCTTGTTAATGAGATGATCACCGTTGCCCAAAGTAACGGTCTTAAAATTCATCAATTCAGTATAAAAGCATTAGAGAGATCGTTCTCGCCTCTAAAGAGAATCAACAAGAAGAAGCTTTCCGAAATGGTAGCCGAAGAACACCCAATTCTTTATTTAGAGCTTGAAAATGAAAAAGTTCATAAGAACCCTTACAGGATAAGGATGTTTGAAGCGGTAGCTCTAGCTTCAGCCTGTTTTCACAAATTAGATAAATAATAAAGGGTGGGATGTATGTATTTCATCTGTCCCGCCTATCAACAAAATCATGTCAAAAACAAAATCAAAAATCTTAGCCATTGATCCGGGGACAAAGTTTATGGGAGTAGCTCTCTTGGAAGACGGCAAGCTCATCTATCATGGAGTTAAAGTCATAAAGCAAAAGAAATCTCCCCATGAGACTTTAAACGAGGGGAGAAAGATAATTCATAGGCTTATAAATGACTTAAAGCCTAACATCCTTGCGGTTGAAAAAACCTTCTTTGCCAATAACCGGAATTCGTCGCTTTTAAATGTCTTTGCTGATGAGATCAAGATTATTGGAAAAAGAAAAGGATTAAAAGTTGTAAGCTACGCGCCAAATACGGTTAAGAAATTTATCTGTGGCAATGGCCGAGCAAGCAAAGAAGAGGTGGCTACGGTTATTGTTTCGAAATTCCCGGAACTTAAAGTCTATCTAAGCCAAGACAGGAAATGGAAGGATGAATTTCATCAGAATATGTTTGATGCCGTGGCGGTAGGTATGGTGAGTCTTGCAGAGAAGTAAGAATAGGCGTATAGTTCTATTGAGGATAGCGCCAATGATTAACAGAGTGGAATTTCTTTATTTTGATGAAGATAGCTCTAAAACATATAAAGGGAATAAAAATTTAGAAAATAATGGTCATTATTGACATTTTTTTTATATGATATATAAATTAAAAATTGTTCAAAACATGTAGTGAGAACTTATCAGTCAACCGGTGTTTTACTTGACCAAGCGTATATTATAATAATATAATTTAACTATAAAATCCCATCTATAATAAATTTACTTTTCAAAAGGATTGTGTGAAATACAAAAGACTAATTTTTAAGTTCACTCAAGTTCCTCCGACAAACATTAAGGTAGTTCGTATATGGTTATGAATTTTTAACACTGACTTTGATCAAGAGATAAATTGTAGTACTTTGAAAAATAAAAAAAGGGGATAAATGTGAGTGAAAAAAAACTACTAAGAGAGATTAAGAAAAAAATTTCAGAACCACCTCGTGATTTATCTAATTCTGAAGTTTATAATGACCTTTGCAGCAGATATGGAGAAGCTATTAGACCCGGCTTAGAAGCAGTTGATCGACTTCAAGCCAAGTCAATGGTAAAAGCTTTTACTAAAGTAGTAAGGTAAATTTGAATCAGTAACGTCTTAGGGCAACATGATTATCAATTTCATTGTTGCCCTTTTATTTTTTTGAAAGGTTAAAATGAGTTATCTCCTTGATGAAATCAATGGATTTAAGTTAATTCCTTTAAATGCTCAGACAAAAAAAGACTTATTGCGAGAATTTGGTTCTAAGTTTCAAGGAACAGGTGCCTTTGATAATTTACTGAATTATGTAATGTATAAAAGAAAAGGTAAAACTGTTTTAATTGAGGAAAAATATATTGATAAAGATTTTAGGAGTGAGTTTTCAGGATTATATTCAAAAACATTTAAAAAGTTTGATAGTACATGCACAAGACTGCATTTTTTTGAGAGTAACATAAACAAAATAAATGATATAAAAAATATAACAGATATTGATAAAGAAAGTTATTTAGGATTCACAGTTGTAAGACCAATTGATGTGGGAAAAGTTGGAAGAACAATTATCAAACCTTGGATTCAAGATATTAATAGAAGTTATCCTCTTTGCAAATGCGATACATCTATCCATTTATTCGGCATAGATTTTAGAACATGTGGTTCTCCATTTATTCAGCAGGACACCATGGTTATGACGTGTGCCCAGGCTTCCATATGGATGGCAGCAAGGTATATGCATTTGAAATTCGGTTTTAAAGAATATTTACCCTTTGAAATTAATGAAGAGGCTTCAAGGTTTTTTAGATTGCAGAGAACTTTACCTTCCGAAGGACTTATGTTTTATTCAATGTTTAATGCATTAGATAATATGGGATATTCTCCCATATGTTTTACTAAAGATGATGGAGAAGATGGGAAATGGAATCCAGTGGAATCAATTTATAAATATATAGAGTCTTGCATACCAGTAATCGCAACATCACCCGACCATGCTTTTGTTATTATCGGACACACTTTCTCTCCAAAACGAAAGTTTAAAATTAAACAGGATCCCAACGACTTGAATATAGTTTCTAGCCATAACTGGGTAGATGCTTTCATAATACATGATGATCAATTAGGCCCTTATAGGCTACTCCCTGTATCAAAAAAAGATAAAAACCAACTAATAAAAAATGGGTTTGGTGAATTTTTGCCGCCTCCCGATTGGAGCTACGGTACCGTAGATGATATAGATGGTATTTTAGTACCACTTCCAGCAAAAGCATATATTTTGGGTGAACATTTAGATGATATTATCAATAATCTATTTGATCCAAAAAATCTTTTTATTCCTAAATTGGTTGAAGTAGCAGAAAAAGAGAAAGTGGCACCTCTCATGATAGATTTTCTTAACAGTTTATTTTTTGATAAAAATAACCCTATTGTTCTGCGAAGTTATCTTTCTTATTCTACGGAATATAAGAAAAATTTAAAAAATGAACTATTAGCAACAGAGATGAATGAAGTTGTCGTCGAAGAATATATAAAACTTCCAATGCCAAAATATATTTGGATAATTGAGATTGCTAATGCCAAAACGTTTTCTATGGATGAGCAAAAAAATAGAAAAATATTTGGCGAGGTAATTATTGATGCAACAGCAAATAAGTTTAGCTTATCATTTTTAGCATTTCATTTGCCAGGTGCATTATTTTTACATGATATAGATAACAATAAAATTAAAGTGCTTTCTATTGCAGATGACAAAGAATATAGGCACGTAACTAGATAAAAGAACACTAATTTTATTTCTTCTCTCTTCTATCCATAGATCAAAACTAGCCTGTTAATTTCACCTCTTCAGTGTCATCTGATTAATAATTTCCATTAACTTGTTTAGTAGTTTAGTTTATTATACCAACAGCCATAACGGATATTTCTGTTGACGCTATTCATCTGTTAAGCCATGCCTTTTTAACTTTTCCCGGACAGCAGTGTAGAAAAGTTTATAAAATAATACTATTATAGTTGACTCAATCATCTATTATTAAATATAATTATATAAAAAATTTACCCAAACTATACAATGCCTGACAATCCATCGCTTGTATTATCACATTGGTTTTATTTAATCGAAGGACTCCAGGAATCTCCTCAGCAATTCTATTCATTAGTTGAGCAAGCCATGAAAAAGCGCGAAATACCAGATTGCAATTATTCGCGCGTAAATTATCGCGAAGGTGGAATATTTTCATCATCACGCGAATATTTAAGAATCCGCCGTAAAGAATATGTATTTGATATCTGCGGCGCTCCATTTGGAAACAGTTTCTTCGTTTCCTGGTGGCTTGGAGAAAGAGTAAGTATTATAAAAGCTATTTTATTGGCAATACCTTTTGTTGGTCAATTAACGATGCGTTTCTTTAAGCCAGACACATATTATAAACGTGATACAGCTTTAATGTTCCAGGAATCAGTCCGCCAGTCTGTTCTCGAAGTAATTGACGAAATCACCAAAGCCAAGGGCTTAAGAAGTTTGACCGAGAATGACAGAAAGCCTATCCTTTCAAGCCTCTTTAAAAATTAATCATAGCTTGCAATGAGCCCAACGCTCACCCAACAGCTCACTGCACATTTTTATTATTGGGAAGTAAGAGGCAGAGGTTGGCAGGTATGGGAATGCCCCGTAGAAATTGAACCAGCTTTCGAGCCCTTTTATTTCCACTACTATAATCCCGAGCCGGTCATAGACGACGCAAAAAAACCAACTCTCCTTAGCTCTATCGCTGATAAACTAACCGGCTCAAATTCCCAAGCCCTGACAAAAACAGAAAACTCGTACCATGAAGAGGAGTTTAATCACCCCGAGCCATATATATTTACCGACACCTCAGAGATAGCAGAAATAACTATTTCATTGCCGCCGGATCAGAAAGTCTCAACAGACATTGTTGAACACTTCCTCTTGAATTTAACTCACTGTACCTTGCCGTTAAGTTTTGAAATCATCGGTTCGGCAGATTCGATTATAGTACAAATGACTTGTCGCACCACTGACCTCTTTCAGTTAAAACAGCAGCTTCAAGCGCATTTTCCGGGGGCTGTATTTAATGAAGAAAAAGATTTTTTGATTAACCTATGGAACAAGGACAAAGATGTCTTGTTTGTTGATTTTGGACTCTCCCAAGAGTTCATGCGTCCGTTAAAAATATTCAGAAGTCTTGATCCGGATCCCTTAATTGGAATCATCGGAGCGCTCGAAAATCTAAGAGCCGGTGAAATTGGTCTCATCCAAATATTGTTTCAGGCGGTACGCAACCCCTGGTCTCAAAGTATCGCAAGGGCGGTAACTGATGGCGAGGGAAAATCGTTTTTTCAAGATGCCCCGGAGATGATTCATTTGGCAGCAGAGAAAATAAGTAAACCTTTATTTGCCTGTGTCATAAGGGTTGCCTCACAAGCCTCATATCATAACCGCGCCCTTGAAATTGTAAGAGCTGTATCAAGCGGTTTAACCGTGTTCTCAAATCCCAAGAGCAATGAGCTCATACCATTAAACAATGATGGCTACGACGACTTATACCATCAAGATGACTTGCTGTTTCGAAGAACCTGTCGCAGCGGAATGATTTTAAACAGCGATGAACTTCTTTCCATAATGCATCCACCTTCTACATCCATTAAATCTCCAAAGCTTGTGCGTGAGCTTAAGAAAACAAAACCTGTTCCTTCGATTGCTACAGGACACAATCTAGTTCTTGGCATCAACACCCATCAAGGAAAAGAAACAAAGGTCTCGCTAAACACAGAGCAGAGGATAAGGCATACTTATCTCATAGGAGCCACGGGAAGCGGCAAATCAACCCTGCTATTAAACCTCATAGCTCAGGATATTAAAAATGGTCTTGGGCTTGCAGTCCTTGATCCTCATGGCGACTTAATTGATAAGGTTTTAGGATACATCCCTGAAGAGAGGTTTGAAGATGTAATACTTCTTGATCCGGCAGATTCAGACTATCCCATAGGTTTAAACATTCTTTCGGCCCATTCGGAACTTGAAAAGAATGTCCTCTCATCTGATCTTGCGGCAGTGTTTAAAAGACTCTCCACAAGCTGGGGAGACCAGATGACCTCAGTGCTGGGTAACGCAATTTTAGCCATACTTGAAAGCAGAGATGGAGGGACACTCGTAGATTTAAGAAGATTCTTGGTTGAAAAAAGTTTCAGAGAATCTTTTCTTAAAACCATAGCAGATCCCGAAGTGGTATATTATTGGCAAAATGAGTTTCCGCTTCTTTCCGGCAAGCCTCAGGCATCAGTCCTAACGAGACTTGATACCTTCCTTAGACCCAAGCTTATTCGCAACATGGTTGCTCAGAAAGATGGTCTTAATTTTGAAAACATCTTAAATAGTAAAAAGATCTTCCTTTGTAAACTGGCTCAAGGACTTATTGGTGAAGAAAATAGTTATCTCTTGGGTACACTCATAGTTTCAAAGCTCCATCAGATAGCGATGAGTAGGCAGGCAAGAAGTGAGAAAGACCGTGATAATTTTTTTCTTTACATAGATGAATTCCAGAACTTTATCACACCGTCAATGGCTTCGATACTTTCCGGTGCCCGGAAGTATCACTTGGGTTTGATTCTCGCTCACCAGGAGTTAAGGCAGCTTTGGAACCGTGACACTGAACTGGCAAATTCCGTCATTTCAAATCCAGGGACAAGGATATGTTTTAGGCTTGGAGACTTTGATGCACAGAAGCTTTCTAATGGTTTTTCATCCTTTGATGAGAAGGATTTGCAGAACCTAAGTGTAGGAGAGGCGATAGTCAGAATTGAAAGGGCAGAGTTTGACTTTAACCTTAAAACCTTCCCTGCTCATGAGATAGATGACAGTAAGGCAGAAGAACGAAAGACAAAGCTCATAGCACTCTCGCGGGAGAAGTATGCAAAAAGAAGAGAGGAGATTGAAAAAATTCTAATTGAAAACTCAAGAGCGCAGGATACGAAATCTCCTCAGCCCGTATATAGTGAAGCTAAAGAGATAAGAGTTAAACCAGTCGTATCATTAGCCTTAGCGGACATTATTTCAAACGAAGAGTTGTCATTATTAAAATTTCTCTCCGAAAACCCCGGCATCTTTGTAACTAAAGCTTATCAGATATTAAATTTAAGTGGTTACAAGGGTGACAAGTTCAAAGAAAACCTCATCGAGAAGGGTTTAATCGTTCAGGAGGAGACTAGAGATGGTAAAGGCGGAAGGCTGGCTAAGGTTTTAAATATAACTGAGAAAGGCACAAGGTCTATTGAAAGCTCACCTCTTGCCGGAAAAGGCGGAGATTACCACAAATATCTTCAGTCAGCAGTCAAAGAACAGGCAGAAGTTTTTGGCTGGAAGGCAAAGATTGAGGAAAAGATAAAAGGCTCCATTGAAACCGTAGATGTGGGACTAATAAAGGATGATATAAAGATAGCGGTTGAGATTTCATCTACAACCAAGCCTGAGCAGGAGGTTCAAAATATCAGGAAATGCCTTGAAGCAGGATATGACTATATCTTTTGCATAGCAGAGGATGAGGAAAAGCTGGTAAAGATTAAGTCCAGCTCAAGAAAGCATTTCAATGCACGGGAAAGGGAAAGGATCAGGTTCGTCTTGCCCTCACAGGTTAAAAATCTCCTTTCCTCTGCGGGATCAATGGGAGTAAATATAGAAACAAAGATTGTTTCTGAGAAAATTCCCAAACAGAAACAATTGATGGGCACTGAAGAAGCGGCAGAGTTTCTTGGTATAAGCAAAAATACTCTTTATGAGTGGGTAATCCAGAGGAAGGTGCCATTTATAAAGGTTGGCAGGCTCACCAAGTTTAAAAAAGTGGCTTTGGAGGAGTGGCTGGAAAATAATAGTCATGAGATAAATAGAAAGGACTATATAGATTAGGGAGGGGAAATGACATTCTTTGAAGAAATAGAATCACTAAGCAACATATCCATGATTCTTTTGCAAAAATTGGAACACGAAACTGTATATGTAAAGGAATTTATTGAAAAGGAGTGCGAAAAAATTCAAGAAAAAGGATGGCTTGAACAAAAAGGCGATGAACCTTGGTTAAAAACGTTTAAGCGGAACAATTATGTGTTGAAAGTCGCCTTTATTCATGCAAGAAAAGGAGAACATATCACAGGCGCTGATCTGGTTTTTGAACTCAAAAATAAGAAAATTGTTTTTGTCCAGTCAAAGAAAGTTGGTTCTGGCGGAAGAATACATTTTAACAGGTTTCAATTACAAAAATTAATTGAACTTGAAGCGAAAATTTATGGCTTGTTACCGCTAAACTCATTTAGAGATATTAATGAAACTAAGCGTATCCCACCATACTTATTATTGGCTTGTTTGACATCATGTTATCCACCACTTAAAGCAACGTTTTATCACATAATTATGAAAGAGACGGAACAAATAGAAGAAAGATTTTTTCACTCCTCTGAAGTATTATTCACAATCGCAAGTAATAAAAGCGTTCATCAGAAGGAGTTTCTAAATAATGGGTTGAAACCGGATGAATTTCAAAAAATGTTCTGGGAATGTAAAATAGGAGGTCCTGATATTACGGAAAATTTAAAAAAAGATGTTTTGCACCTTTACTCTTTATATACAAATCGTTTTATTATATGGCTTGATATAACCGTCAAATAAGTCTTCTATTAAACAGAAGGATTAACAATTAATAATATAGAAAAAAAAGTTAAGTCACCATACATTGGAAAATCCATTTATGTAGATTTTAACATTTTGCAATTTATTATTAAGCCCTCTGATAGAGAAAATCAGAAAGAAGATTGCGCTGTTCTTCAAAGTTTATGGGATTATTTCCAAAATAGTCAAATTAATTTAGTAACAAGTGGCGCAGATACTCGATTAGAAATTTATCTGGGATTGAAAAGTCAGGGTTGTGTTATTAGAAATTTTAGTCAGATTGAAAATGAACTTAAAGAGTTTAGAAAATGGTCACAAGTTGATAATGCATCAATTGATAAAATACAAAAGATTTTGGGAATATATAAGGAAATAAAACATCTTAAACTAATGCTCCATCCACGTGCAGGTGATTATGGTGCTGGCGAAGGTCCTGCAGGTGCAAGTGATGATAAATATGGAACTCTGAAGTTAATAAAAAACAAATTATTGCCAAAAGGAAAATCCTTAAAAAAATTACCTTTAATTCAAGATCAGGAAATTATTATTTCTGAGTGTTTGAAACTTCTTGTTGAATGCTATGCGACATATTATCCATCTAAATGGGGTTACAAAATCCCATTAGATTATAATGCACACTGGGATACGCTTTCATCAATATTATGCAAAAGTGGTTTGCCAACTGACATTAAGAATAAAGCGGTGCGAAATCTTTTTTTAAAACTTAACATAGTTGTATCTTTGTGGTTCCAATTAAAAAATAAATTGCGATTAGATAAAAAAGAAATAGATGAATTAATAAAAATAGGGCTTAAATCTTTAGATTGGGATCATAGTCAAAGAGAAAGAGATGCACGACATATTTTCCATTGTTTAATCCATCATATAGATTATTTTTTAACTATGGATTATAAGAGCATAGTTAATCCTATTAAAAGAAATCTACCTAAATATGAAAAAGAATTATTTCTAGCAGGATATGAATTTAAAGTTATAACACCAAAAGAGATTTTTCAATAATATTGATATTTTTAAAATCCTATGGCTATCTTTAAAAAAGGCGACAACTGGTACATTGATTACTACGTTAAGGGTAAACGCAAACGGAAAAAAGTTAGCTCTTCTAAAAAGCTTGCTGAGCAGGTTTTAATGGATGTTCATGTAAAGATTGCCAAAGAGGAATATCTCGGTGTCTATTCAGATCGAAAAATAGTATTTGAAGATTTTACAAAAGAATACCTCGACTACTCACGAGCAAACAAAGAACCCTCGTCATATAAACGCGATTGTCTAAGTATATCAACGATGAAAAAAACATTTGAAGGGCATTTCCTTTTTGAGATCACTCCACAGATGATTGAAAAATATAAGGCAGAGAGACTTAAAAGTGTCTCTCCAGCTACAGTAAACAGAGAACTTTCCTGCTTAAAACATATGTACACAAAAGCAGTCGAGTGGAAGGTCGTAACAGCAAGTCCATTGAAGGGGGTAAAGCTTTTTAAAGAACCTCCGGGTCGGTTGAGATATTTAAGTGCGCAGGATGTCGAGATCTTGCTTAAGGCGTGTTCGAATCATCTTAAGCCCATAGTAGTTATGGCACTTAATACCGGGATGCGTAAGTCTGAGATTTTAAATCTTAAATGGTCTCAGGTTGATCTTAAGAATAGGAAGCTTTCTGTTATTAAGACTAAAAACAATGAGGTACGTGTAATTCCTATTAATGAAACGCTATCTAAGGAATTGCATATTCTTTCAAAGAATGTTAAGAGCCAGTTTGTTTTTTCAGACGAATTTGGAACTCCATTCGGTGATATTAAAAAGGGATTTGCGGCGGCATTAAGACGCGCAAAAATAGAAGATTTCAGGTTCCATGATTTAAGGCATACGTTCGGTTCGCATATGGTTATGAGCGGAGTGGATTTGAGAACGGTTCAGCAGATAATGGGACATAAGGATATTAAAATGACTATGAGATATTCGCATTTATCGCCTGAATATGTACAGGATGCCATCAGCCGTTTGGATTCTGTATGGACACTATTTGGACACCAGACAAAATCTGAAAATCTAAAACCAAGAACAACTCATTGATTTATAATGTGTGGGCCCGTAGCTCAGTAGGATAGAGCGGCGGATTCCTAATCCGTAGGTCGGGTGTTCGAATCACCCCGGGCCCATTTAATTTAGTTTAATTAGATTTAGTTTAATAGAGGAAAAAGAATATTTTTTTATTTCTCAGTCCATTTAAGCCTTCCATGCTTTTCTCATTAGTTAATTAACCTCTTAAACACATGGAAGAGCGCAATAGCGGACATATGACGATAGGTTTTTTGAGGTAGTTTAATGAAGCAGCACGAAGAAGAATCCTACTGGGGCGGCATCATCAAAGCTCTGGGATTGGTTTTTGGAGACATCGGAACCAGCCCGATATACACACTCACCGTCATTGTCATCCTCACCAAACCATCACAGGAAAGTATCTACGGCATCATCTCCCTGATCGTCTGGACGCTGGTAATTCTGGTCATGGTTGAATATGCCTGGCTGGCCATGAGCCTGAGCCGCAAGGGTGAAGGTGGGACTATTGTTTTGCGAGAGATCCTCGTCAGATTGATCAAACCGGGACGCACGCTTGCCTTTGTCACCTTTCTTTCCTACGTAGGTATATGCCTGCTGCTAGGCGACGGAGTCATTACTCCTGCCATCTCCATCCTCTCGGCTGTAGAGGGTATTACTCTGATACCGGGGCTGGAAGATACCTCGCAAAATATCCTGATCTTTATCGCCGCTATCATAGCCGTCGGACTCTTCATAATTCAAGGAAAGGGAACCGACAAGGTAGCCCGGGCCTTCGGCCCGTTGATGTTGGTCTGGTTCTTTGCACTGACACTATCCGGTATATTCTCAATCATTGAGCATCCCATTGTTCTCAAGGCACTTAACCCCTGGTATGCCGTCCGGTTTATGTATGATAACGGCCTGGCAGGTTTCTTCGTACTCTCCGAGGTAATTCTCTGCGCCACCGGCGGTGAGGCACTGTATGCTGACATGGGACACCTGGGTCGGAAACCAATTATCCGGGCATGGTACTTCGTATTTGTAGCACTGGTTGTAAACTACCTGGGGCAAGGCGCTTTCATCATTAATAACCCGAACGCTACCAATATCCTTTTCGGCATGGTTCAATACGAAGTTGCCATACTCTACATCCCGTTTCTGATCCTGACAATCATAGCTACAATCATCGCCTCGCAGGCGTTGATCAGCGGGGTATTTTCCATAGTTTACCAGGGAATTAATACGCGTATTCTGCCGCTGTTGAGGGTTAGCTACACTTCTACTTACATGAAATCACAAATCTATATCAATTCCATAAACTGGGCCTTGATGGCAGCGGTGATCATGATCATGCTGATTTTTAAAAAATCAGAAAATCTGGCGGCGGCTTACGGATTGGCGGTAACCGGTACAATGACCATCACCGGAATCATGATGACCATGATCTTCGCGCACACCAACAAAAAATGGAAGGTGCCGATAGCGCTGCTGGTAACTGTGGCAGATCTGGCATTTCTGATCGCCAATCTGAATAAATTTTCCCACGGCGGCTACTGGTCGATCATTCTGGCATCCATTCCTTTCATCACTATCCTGATTTGGACCAAAGGGCAGCAGGCTCTTTACCTGGCATTGAGGCCGCTTGACTTCGACACCTTCAAGATAGCCTACAGCCAGATCTATGCCAAAGAAAAAAATATCCCCGGAACCGGCTTGTTCTTCGTCAGAGAGTGGAGCGTTATTCCCCCCTACCTGGTTCATTGCATTATCCGCTCGAACATTATTTACGAGCGCAATGTATTGATCTCCATTGTCCGCACAGATGAATCTTATGGACTGGAAACCAACCTTAACATCGGGCTGGCTCCTGGTCTGGATGAAATCGAAATCAGAGCAGGCTACATGGAAATATTGGATATAGAGGGAATTCTCAAGAGCAACGGCATTACGGAAAAAGTCATTTTCTACGGTATCGAAGATATTGAAACCAGTAATATTGCCTGGAAACTCTTCTCTATCATTAAGCGCCAGACCCCCAATTTCGTACAGTTCAACAAGCTGCCCTCTGCCAAGCTTCAGGGAGTTGTGACAAGAGTGGAAATGTAACCTTCTGTTTAAGAACACCACAAACATGACAAAAAAAGTCACTTTCACGGACTTTTTCTGTCTTTATATTAATGTTCAGATGCGATATTTTTCCCTGTCCAATGTTGCTCCAATCAGATAACTCACTTATATTTAACATGAAAATTATCTTATCAATATCTTTTACTTTTATGGCACGACATTTGCGTTACTAGATTTTAATTTGTAAAAAGAAAAAGAAGGTGCTGATATGACCAACAAAATAAGAGCTACAAAAGGTTTTACTCTGATCGAGCTCATGATTGTTGTAGCTATCATAGGAATTCTTGCTGCAATTGCCATCCCAAATTTCTTAACCTATCAGGCTAAGGCAAAGCAGTCTGAGGCAAAAAACAATCTTTCAGCTATTTACCTGGCAGAGGTATCATATTTTGGAGAACATGATGCTTTCTGCACTACTTTTGCTCAGACCGGTTGGGTTTCAGGTGGAATTACAAGGTATGAATATTTCCTTTCAGCTACCGAAACAGCGGGCTCGGTAAGCGGACTTACTATGCCTGCCGACGTAGCGGTAGCCACAAAAAGTTTTACCATTGGAGCAACCGGCAACATAGATTCAGATAACACATATGACATATGGACAATGAACGACAAGATGTCCCTGGTCAATGTTACCGACGACGTAACAAATAATTAATTCTTACCTTTCACCATTTTACTTATACGCCAACCTCATTAGTCAGTAATCATATTATTTAGAACCGGTATTGACTATGAAATTATCCCTATATAATCCCGGATAGATGCCATTAATAATTTATATTTTTTAGTCAAGATCTCCTTAATCTTGACTAACTTACCCGCAACCATATAAGAAAAGTTAAGATGAAAAAAATAAAAAGTATCATAGGCGGCGCGGTGCATGTTCTGGGAACTCCTTTTATCCCTGTCTATCTTATAAAAGGAAAAGATTATGCCATCATTGAAGGCGGACTTTCCATGATGTGGCATATCGTAAAACGTCAGTTGTCAAATCTTAACGTGGAAACACAGGACATAAGCCATCTCCTCTTCGCCCACTCCCACCTCGACCACGTAGGTATGGCAAGGCTCATGAAAAAAGAAAACCCTAACCTTCATATAGCAGGCACAAAAGAAATTGCACAAGCACTTGCAGCAGAAGTTTACAATGATTCCATGAAAAGGATGGATGAGAATTTTGAAAAAATATTGAACCTCAAATTTCCGCCTGACCACGAAGCATCAAGAAGTGAGAAGATAAATGTGGATGTCATCCTTGAAGAAGACAAACCGCTTGACTTAGGGAATGGGATAAAGATTGAGGTCATTAAAACCCCCGGCCATTCCCCTTGCAGTACCTGCGTCTATATTCGGGATAAACAGACAATGTTCATAAGCGACTCGGCAGGGCTTATTCTTTCAGGAACACAGATGATGCCTATGATTTTCTACAGCTACAAAAAACTTATCTCATCCCTTGAAAATCTCTCAAAATATGATGTTGATACCATATGTCTCGGGCATTTCGCTGTCATTGAGGGAGCAGATGCAAAAGATTTTTTCAGAAAAGCAAAGTCTGACGCCGCAGCATTCAGGGACTTCGTGCTGAAAGCCTATGAAAACAAAAAGGAGATAGGCGAAGTTGTAAAGCTCCTGGAACCTGAATACAAGAAAGGAAATGTGGCAAGCCTGCCCGATATTTTCTTTGAGGGCTCTGCACAGACAATGGTAATAATATTATTAAGAGAAGAAGGAATGATTTAATAAAAGGGGATTATCATGAAAAATATGGATAATGAAGAAATTGAAAAACTTATGACAACCGTCGGAGATGGTGTCCTTGCGCTGGCAGAAAACAATGTGCCTTACTGTATCCCTTTCGGGTTCGTTTATATTGAAGGGAGGGTTTATCTTTCAATGTTTCCCATGGGGAAAAAATGGGAGATGTATAAAAAAAATAACAAGGTCTGTTTCAATGTTTTCTGCTGGAAGGATGATCACAGCGAGTGGTACTCGGTAGTCATTGACGGGGAAATGGTACAGGTAAAAGACCTCAAGGTAATTGAAAAAGTTGTCCTGGCAAACATGAAGAAGGTCGGGCTTGACGAAGCACATCTCCAGAAGAGAATGGCTTATTATGAAAAGAACATAGATAACCCTAAAGGTGTTAAGATATTCAGGATAGAAACTGAAAATATGACCGGAATGAAAATGCATACATTGATAGGCTCTTAACAGGAACAACTATTTTCAGAACACTATATCAAATACCTTTCCGGTATTTTCTTCACCGAAAATGCTAAGCATTATTGGATAGCCAGGATCGTTTTCCTTCATGAGTTTTCGTACTCCTTCCTTCTTCCGTTTCGAAAACTTCCTGTCTTCAGCATAGGTTGAAGGAACAGCTTTCCTCAGCAATTCAGTATAGGCATTACAATAAAGCGATAGAACTGCCGGAATTTTCGGGATACCCTCATCAGTAAGCTTGAGCAATGTCCTGTATGGCGACATCGTCCAACCGACTATCGAGGAAAGAGGGAAATCTTTTTCAGTTATAGTCTCTTTTAAAATCTCTAACGTCTCTTCTTTGATTTCAGGAAGAAGATTCAGATAACGCTCCGCATAATCCGGCCAAACTACAATATCCATGAGCGGGATGAAATCAAGGATTGAGACATTCATTCCGGGCATTGCAGTAAGATTGCACCAAAGTACCGGAATATCATAGTAATCAGCAGGCCAGATGATGACAGATTCTTCTGCAACTGACATTTCGTGGACTTTGATTGACGAGAAAACAACTTTTTCGATTTTTTCACCATCAAACACTTCAAGGTCAATCGTTCCTCCGGGAACTTCTATCCTCTTTAACCCCGGCTCTATCGCGACCGGTTTCAGTCCCAAAGACTGAAGACTTTTCTTTGCTGATTCAATGAAATTTGTACCTGTTGTCATTTCTCACTCCTTTTACAAAGCTCCGTCATCGCTTTAATAAAAATGCGGTTTTCTGAAACCGTGCCTACTGTTACGCGAAGGCAGTCGTTTAAAAGTCCTTTTTGATTAAGATTTCGTATCAGTATTCCCCGTTTTTTAAGCTCGTGATGTAAAAAGCTGCTTTTACCCTCTGCCCTGAACAGAATAAAGTTTGCTTCGCTGTTGAAAGGCAATATTCCCGGCAGTTTCCTGAGTTCTTTGAAAAGATATTCACGCCCCTTGATTATTTCATCAATATGCTTCTGCATGGTTTTTTTCTTACTTGCAAATACTTCGCCGCAAGCCTGTGAAAAGGAATTAACATTAAAAGGAAGCCTCACCTTTTCTACTATACCTGTCACTTCAGTGTTGCTTATAAGATAACCAAGCCTCAGACTGCTTAAGCCTATCTTGGAAAAAGTTTTTAAAATTACAAGGTTCCTGTATTTATTAATTAAAGGCAGAAATGTTTTGCCAGAAAAATCCCCGTATGCCTCATCAACTACGACAATCCCTTTAAATGTTTTTATCGTTTCAAGGATCGTCTCCCGTGAAAAGCAGTTCCCTGTGGGGTTGTTTGGATAGCTGAAAAAGACTATGGAGATTTTCCTCTCCTTTAACATCTTAATGAATGCGCTCCGGTCAAGTTCGAATTTTTCTGTAAGCGGTATTCCTGTTCCATTGCTTCCAAGACAATTTGCAATTATGCCGTACATGGAAAATGTCGGAACCGGATAGAGCACATTATATCCGCGGCGTCCGAAGGCTGCGATTAAATAAAGTATCAGCTCATCAGAACCATTGCCAAGCACAATCTTGTCAGAAGTCACAGAGAGTGTACGCGATATGGCTTTTTTAAGATCATTGCCCAGCGGGTCAGGATAGCGGTTGAATGCAAGCTCCCCGGCTTTTTTCATTATCCCGGCTTTTATCCCCGCCGGGAGCTGAAAGGGACTTTCATTGGCATCAAGCATCACCGGAAAGCCTCTCTCTTCAGGCGCATAGGGCTTAAGCTTCAATATCTGTTTTCTTACAATTTCTTTGATCATAAGAGAATGTTTATATATGAAAACTGTTACCATTAACAGGATTTTATGTTATAAAAATATCATGAGATTATTTCGTATTATATCTGTTATTCTTTTTTCTCTTATCACACTATCAGCCTGCGAAAATAAAGAATCTGCAAGCTCAATCATCAAAGCAACAGGGACCATCGAAGCAACAGAGGTTGAAGTTCGCTCAAAGGTGGCAGGTACAATAGAGCAGCGTCTCTTTGACGAAGGGACACAGGTCAAAAAAGGCGACCTTCTTTGCTCATTGGACATTGAAGAGCAGCAGATTAACCTTGAAACGCAAAAGCAGCGAGCTCAAGCTCAAGAAAAAAAGTATGACCTTTTGCGCAACGGATACCGCAAGGCTGAAATAGAATCGCAGGCAGCAATCGTAAGCGAGTATAAAAACAGCTTTGATGAAGCAGAGCGCGAATACAAAAGGATAAAAGAACTTTACGAAAAAGCCGTGGCATCAAAACGCGATTTCGATAAAGCTGAAACCGACATGAATGTCTGGGATAAAAGGATAAAAGAAGCGCAAGCCCAGCTTTCTATTCTCAAAGACGGATACAGGAAGGAAGACATCAATTCCGCTCTTGCTTCCACCAATGCCGAACGTTCTGCCCTTGGTATGATAGAGAAATATATTCGAGATGCAAAGATCACTGCTCCTATCGACGGGACAGTGACAGAAAAACTTGCAGAAAAAGGGGAATTCATAAGGGAAGGCTCACCTGTTGCCCTTATCACAGACCTTCAGGATATATGGCTTACAATCTACATACCTGAAACTGACTATGGCAGGATAAAGCTCGGTCAAGAAGCGTCAGTCGAGATTGACTCTTTCCCGGGGAAACGTTTTTCCGGAAAGATAATCTACATCTCGAAAGATGCAGAGTTCACCCCAAAAAATGTCCAGACACAGGCGGACAGGGTGAAGCTTGTATACGAAGTAAAAGTAAGGCTCGATAATAAAGACGGATCATTCAAACCCGGAATGATCGCCGACGCATACGTAGAGACGAAGTAACAAAAGGGCAATGCCAATAATCAATACATCTTCTCTTACCAAGATCTACGAGAAAAACATCGTAGCTGTCGACACCCTCAACCTTTCAATAAATGAAGGTGAGATATTCGGACTTCTTGGTCCCAATGGCGCAGGTAAAAGCACAGCAATAAAAATGCTCTGCGGAATCATTAACCCCACATCAGGCGATGGCGATGTGATGGGCTTTTCGCTTTCCCGGGAGAGGGAAAAAATAAAAGAAAAAATCGGCTACATGTCGCAGAAGTTCGGGCTCTATAATGACCTCACCGTTTATGAGAACATGCGCTTCTACGCCAACATCTATTCTACATCGCGCAATGAGGCAAAGGACAATGTCAGCTTTGTAATGGAAAAATTCGGCTTTGAGCAATACCGCAGCACAAAGGCTGAAAAACTCTCGGGGGGATGGAAACAGCGCCTTGCTCTATGCTGTTCAATCGTTCATAGACCGAAGCTTCTTTTCCTTGATGAGCCTACGGCAGGAGTTGACCCTGTATCAAGACGCACCATGTGGGATTATCTTTACAAACTTAACAGCATAGGGACAACCCTTTTTGTAACAACCCATTATATGGAAGAAGCAGAACGATGCACGCGTATAGGATTTATAAACAACGGAAAGCTTCTTGCCTGCGATTCCCCAGATAAACTAAAAGCAGGAACCCTTCCCTATAAAATATTCGCAGTAAAAACAAAATCACTAAGCCGTGCATTCGAAGTTTTAAAGCATATCGCAGACATCGAAGATTCCAACATTTATGGCGACAGTATACACATAGTGACAGGCTCACCTGAGAAAGTATTGCCTGCTATAGGGGCAGAGCTTAAATCTTCAGGGATAGAGCTTGAAGGGATAGATGAGATAGCCCCTTCAATCGAAGACATCTTCGTTTATCTTTCTAAATAAATGGGAAGATGAAAAACATATTAGCAGTCGCACAAAAAGAGCTGATACACATCCTGCGCGATGTCAGGGTGCTCTACATAGCGCTTGCCTACCCTGCCTTTGTGCTTATCCTTTTTGGATTTGCACTCAAGTTCGACATAGATAACATCAGCTTCGGAGTATGCGACTTTGACAGGACATACGACTCAAGGCGGCTTGTCACAGCCTTTGAGAACTCCGGATTCTTCGTAAAGCACAAAGATGTAAAAAGCATAATCGAATCGGAAGAAATGCTCCGCAGGGGAAAGCTCAGCATGGTGCTTGTAATAAAAGAAGGCTTCAGGGAAAAGCTTATCCGCGGTGAATCTCCTGAAGTGGGGTTAATCGTTGACGGCGCTGATAACAACAGTGCAAATCAGGTAAGAGGTTATGCAAATTCAATAATAGAGGCATATTCGCAAAAAGCTCTGAGGAAATATTTTATCAGTGCGGCAATGCAAGCCCCGAAGGACACGCGCCCTGTTGAGATAGCCTCGCGCTTCTACTATAACGAAAATCTCGACAGCCGCCATTTTTTCGTGCCCGGCCTTCTTGCCATCATCATACTCGTAGTAACCACAATGCTCACTTCGCTTACAATCGTAAAAGAGCATGAAGTGGGCACCATTGAAAGCCTGCTTGCATCGCCATTAAAAAGGTACGAGATACTGATAGGGAAAATCATCCCTTACTGCGGCATTGCAATTGCAAATCTTTTAACTGTCGTTGCCGTAGCTTTCATTGTCTTTGATATGCCCTTTAGAGGAAATGCAGTTGAGTTTGCCATTGTATGCTTTCTCTTTCTTTTACTTGCGCTCTCATTGGGAATACTTATTTCGTCTATAACCCGCTCCCAGCAGGTGGCGTGGCTGTTAAGTCTTCTTGGCACGATGCTTCCTTCATTCCTGCTTTCAGGTTACATCTTCCCCATCGAGTTAATGCCTCGGTGGATGCAATATATAACAATGTTAGTGCCGGCAAGATATTTCCTCCCTGTAATAAGAGGGATAATCTTAAAAGGTACGGATATCACAAACCTTCTTGGCAATGTCATTCCGCTTTTTGTTCTGGCGGTTCTCTGCTTCATAGTGAGCCTTATAAAATTTAAAAAGGTCATTGAGTAAATTCAAATGTTAAACAGGATATTGAGCGTTGCATTAAAGGAGTTAATACAGATACGCAGGGACCCGCGCCTTTTACGCATCATGCTTATGACTCCCATAATACAGCTTATGGTCTTTGGCTATGCGGCGACTCTGGATATAAAAAATGTCCCTGCCGCCTATATTGATTACGACAAGTCAGCGCAGTCCAGGGATTTTCTGAGGAAGTTCTACTCATCAGGGTATTTTACTCCGCGCGGTGAAAGCGGAGGAAGGCGTGAACTTGACTTTGCCCTTGAAACAGGAACAACAAAAGTCGGGCTCGTCATATCAAAAGGCTTTTCACGTCATATAGCCCGCGGCGATAGCACAAAGATCCAGTTACTCGTCGACGGCGTTGATTCAAATTATGCAAGGGTAGCGGAAGGCTATGCAGGGCGCATAGGTAACAGCTATTCGGCAGAGATTTTAAAGAGCCGTTACGGGACAGAATTTTATAATTCAGGGAACAGGCTTTATTACTCGTTTAACAAGACGGGTGGAAACATAATAGATTTGAAGGAGCAGGTTCTTTACAACCCGGAGCTTGAAAGCAAAAACTTCATGGTGCCGGGCATTATAGTCATGGTGCTCCTTGTAATAACAATGATATCCACTTCCGTCGCCATAGTGCGCGAAAAAGAGCTTCAGACACTTGAACAGTTGATAGCAACACCCCTTTCCGCATTTGAGCTGATAATAGGAAAGCTCATCCCTTTCACAATAATAGGGCTCATCATGGCATCAACTGTAATATTAATTGCCCTTTTCTGGTTTGGTGTGCCATTAGTGGGGAGCGTCTTTCTCATGTTTCTCCTTATGCTTCTTTTTCTTTTCAACACTCTGGGGCTTGGGATTCTCATATCAGTTTTTTCGCGCACACAGCATCAGGCGATGATGACAGCCTTTGTTATAATGATGCCGTCAGTCATACTCTCAGGGATGATATTTCCCATAAGCAACATGCCAAAAATCATTCAGCTTGCAACTTATATAATCCCTGCCCGCTATTTCATGGAGATACTGCGCGGCATAATGTTAAAAGGGGCAGGCGCAGCAGACCTCTCTTTCCAGATTATCTGCCTTGCACTATTGGGAATGACAATCTTCCTCACGTCACTAATGATGTTCAAACGAAAGATGAGGTAGATAATTAAAAAAATTGACAGAATATAAAAGTATGATATATGGTAATACCAAGAGGTAAATCTATGAGCAAGGCAAAAATAGCAATAACACTTGATGAAACTATTTTAGATAAAGTGGACAGACTTGTGAGGAAACATATATTTCACAACCGCAGTCAGGCAATCCAGGAAGCTGTTGAAGAAAAAATAGGAAGGCTCGAAAAAAGCCGTCTTGCGCAGGAATGTGCCAAGCTTGATCCACGCTTTGAAAAGGCCCTGGCAGAAGAAGGCTTGTCAGAGGATCTATCTGAATGGCCCGAATATTAAGAGGTGAAATACGTTGGGCCGACCTCAACCCTGTGCGAGGTCATGAGCAGGCAGGCTACCGTCCTGTATTAATTCTAAGTCAGGATATTTTCAACGAACGGTCAGGGACAGTAATCGCAGTTGCCATTACCAGCCAGCAACAGCGTGCAGGATTCCCACTTACCTTACACCTTAAAACTGATTTGTTACCAAAAGAATCATGGATAAAAATAAGTCAAATCAGGACTCTCTCCGTAGAAAGAATAGGAAAAAGGATTGGTCATATCTCGCCTGAAATCATTGCACAGGTTGTCGACGGACTAAACGAGATTTTAGGAGCATGATGAAACGTACATGCAATATTTTCCCCGCCACATTTTAAGCGTCTGCTATGGCTTGATATCGAGGGAAAACAGATCTTAGGCAACTCCCATAATAAAAATCGCCCAGTCAAGAAGTTTACTCATAATTTTACTCACATTTCTACGAAATGTAACATGATTATCCTTAGTTGTATTCTAATGGAATAAAGGCTGTCGTATGGCATCGCCCACTCACTGCAACGCAAGCTCAGTCAATAGTAACAAAGATTGTCCCTCGATCTGCAGTGCCGTTCCAACTCAGTAAAATACTTTTCTCGAAGTCACAACCAGTAGTGTAGAGCTCTAATGGACGATACGCAACCTCTCGCGCATCGAATACGCGAGATGGAAAACCCGACATCGAAAGAATCAGCTCGTAACCACAAATCCACAATCCCATTCCGGTTAACCGGCCCCTTCCTATTATTGCCCGTAGTTGCAATCCACGTGGTCCTTTAAATAAATAACCACGAGACTTACACACATAGAGTCCTTGTTCATTAGGAAACTCTGCCTCGCCAAACAAAATACGTAACCAATAGTCCGGGATTGAAAGATCAGTGTCAAACTCAAACGATAGATTATTTGAATATGCTATTCCACAAAGAATCTTGAGCAACCAACGTTCGAGATCATGTCCGCTGAATAAATGGATCAACTGCTGACCACTACCAGCTGCACCTTTTTCGTCAAAGACTTGAAATAGATGGACGGCAATTGCATCTAAGTTCGACAGTGCTGAGTTGTGACGTTTACAAAGTACTTTTGAGGCGAAAGCATTTGGGGGCAAAACCTGTTCCTTGCCTTTTGTCCATGGTAAGCCGCCTACTCTGAGATCATTATCTCGATTCAAGTAGTGAAGTAGCGAGTTGGAAAAATAATGTTCGCGCGACAGCTCACGATCACAATCAGCCAAACAATTAGCGTAACACGATTTGAGAGATTCTCCTGTCTTCGGAGCCGGAGGTAAAGTCGAAGCTGGAATCTTATTTAAACCTGTTGCTGTCAAACAACATTGAGAAGTGGATTTCCTGCTACCGCAAGGGCACGGGAAATGAGGCGAAACTGAAAAGCGCACTTCACTACCGACAACGCTACGGAACGATTTCATACTGTTTCACCCCTATATTGCTACAGAGCCCTATAATTTATTTGTGCTTCTTTACTCAGCGAGATTACATGAGGCTGATGTCAATGTTGTCACGAAAGTAAATATCAAACCCATTATTGTTCTATTCATTGGTAACTTCAATGGGCTTGTCAATATTTTCAAATTTGCTGCCGTCCATGCTTAGTTTTGATCCTTTGGCAACACTTATGCCCGTTTGAAAGTTCCGAAAGCTACAATTCTTAAATTTTACACTTCCTCCTGCCAGGCGTACGGCAGTGCTTCGTGATTTGCCTGGGCAATCTGGATTAAAGGTTTGTGGAGCAACAGGCCCAACCGTATTGAACCTACTTATGATCCGTTCTGTTGAGGCCCCGCATCTACCGCAACTTGTTACATCATCCCGCAATATGATTGACCGCAAAACTTCAGTAATCGCACCGCAATCGAAACACATATATTCGTAGACTGGCATCTCGTCCTCTCGCTTGAGGCATTCACGGTAAATTGAACACTGCATCCGCGCTAGCCACTTTTGAACCCTTCATTTGAATCTGAGTGCCATCCACCGACAGAAGCACAGTTCCATCATTGTCTATCGAAATGCCCGTATTCTGAAATACCATTTTAAGATACTGTATTTCTAATCCATGTGGAGGTCTGGCTTTCAGCCTAAGCATAACCTTACGAGATTCAGTGCGGACCTCAATTGTCTGACCAGATACTTGCAGGTCCCAAATACCAGTTGAGCACCTCCACTCGTTCTGATAAATCTCAAGCTCTGGTTGACCATTTAGGGCAAAAAATTTAGCACTTAAAAGAGGAGGTGCCTCTGCATCCTCCGGCGCTTCAATCGAAAACCATTCATCCCCAGTGCTTTTTCGTATAACACAATGGACATCTGCAAAACAATTATCTCCAACGAACAGATCGAAAGGTGCTTTGAAATCAAAAGCATCCCTGGCATAGCCCTGAACAAACGTCTTTGGGGTTTTGCGCGCTTCCAGAATCTTTTCTTTTGACCAGATACCTCTAGTTACATGATCATGACACGTACCGCACAGGAGTGCTATGTTCTCTGGATCGTGAACAGTGGCATCGGAAAATGGCGGATCAATATGTTCGTACTGCGCGATAGCTAGACCACAAATGACGCACCCAAATCCACATTCCTGGCGAACTCGCCGACGAATGTATTCTGGAATATCTCGCCCTAATCCGTGAATATTCTTAGTAATGAGTCACTCCTCCTATTATTGGTCCAATATTCTTTTTTATACTTATTAGATACTTAATAAAAGTATATGGGGTTATTAAAGGCGATGTCAAGATTGTCATTTCGTACATGATTCAAAAGCCACTTTTACTCATTATTTCTGGATCCCCTTTTTCAAAGGGATAACAAAATAAGAAAATAAGATGGCAAAAAAAGAAACAGAATAAATCAGCGGAACAGTAAAAGACGTTTACAGAAGTGAAATGTTATGCTGTCGCCAATTCTAATTTTTCTTTTGTGATATGAGGCAACCGTATAGGTGCAAAGTATCCTTCCGGGTATAGATACTCTTCTCCTGATTCATCAATAACTCTTCTTTGGTGATGAGTCTCGGCTACCCTATCTGTCAATACTTCATATAGTTTTCTGATTTCCAGCGACGCTTCATAACCGCGATTATTTACGCATATCATGAAATGTTTTTTCATAGTTTTATCCTCATAAATATCTTTTGATTTTTATTTTCCGGACTTAATCTACGAGCATCTCTTTTATAACTAATTTTATAGACTTAATGGTATTGACGTCAACAGCGCCTAGTTTTGTAATCAGTCTTTTTTTATCAACAGTTCGTATTTGATCCAATACGACCCAGCCTTTTTTCCGTTTAAAATTAACCGGAACACGCGTAGGATATAAATGTGATTGAGTTGTCATGGGGGCAATTATAACCGTAGAAATATTGCGGTTCATTTCATCGGGGGAAATAATAATGCAGGGGCGGACTTTTTTTATTTCATGTCCTGTTGCAGGATCAAGAGAAATCAGAAAAACATCATATTGCTTAACTACCATTCCCATCCTTCCATGCTAAGATCCATATTATCATCAATAAGCATCTTATCTTCTTTGTTATCTCTCATCTTCTTAAAATGCTCATCCCATCCCTTTCTTGCTATCTTCTTTAAAGGCTTAATGACAATATTCTCTCCATCCATTTCCAGAAGAACTTCATTCTTTATCCGGCACTGCTCTAAAAATATTTTAGGAATTCTGACCCCTTTGGAATTCCCGATTGGCACGATATTTACTTTCACTTTTCCATCACCTCCAATGTAATTATATTGTAATTACAATAAGCATGTCAAGAGCAACCAATGGTCGTTCACACAAAATGCCTTTCTCCAATATGCTATGATTTGTTTTTTAGCCTCGCCTCCCCAATACATTCATATTTTGCGCCGGAGGGGAGGAGTGTGCTTTGCATGAGGTTGATGTTGGCGACATTCACAGTGCCAAATTCCTGAGATGTGTATTTGTTTACGAAGTTTTGGATTTTATCTCCCTTCTGGGGAAATTTAATTCTTGCAAGAGTGAGATGGGGTTTAAAGTCCCGTTCCTCAATCTCAAAACCTAATCTGGAAAGCCTTTTGTCGAGCTCTTCTTTTATAAGAGTAAGCGCATTGTTGCCGTCAGTGTGAATGCCAACCCATACTACACGAGCTCTTTCCGGATTGGGAAAAGCACCGGCACCCGCAATCCTTAGAGTGAAAGGACTTATACCGGAGACAGAGGCTTTCATTTCATCAATGATCTGCGGGACAAGCTTTTCATCCGTGCCTCCAAGGAATTTTATTGTAAGATGCATGATATCAGGGTTTACTGGCTTCACTCCAGGAACGATGTTCTTAAGTTCAGCAGTTAAAGAAGACATTTGCTTGCGGATGTCTTCGCCGATGTCTATGGCAATAAAAAGACGAAGTGATTGCTCTTTCATAATAAGAATTCTATAATTAATGCACTATGAAAATCAAGATTTGCGGAATAACAACTATCGAAGATGCGCTTTTTTGCGTTGAGAACGGAGCAGATGCGCTGGGCTTTATTTTTTACAGGAAAAGTAAAAGGTTCATTGAGCCTGAAGCGGCGGCGCAAATAATCAGCCGTATACCGCCATTTATAAGCTCGGTCGGCGTATTTGTTGATGAAGAGCGAAGCACCATATTGAATATTCATAACACATGCCATCTCAATGTCCTTCAGTTCCACGGCGATGAAACTCCTGAATATGTCCAGTCGTTCGCAACCCAGAAGGTCATAAAGGCAATAAGAGTAAAAGATGCAAACAGCATTAAGTCCATAAAAGACTTTAAAGTTTCTGCATTCCTCCTTGATTCCTATGTTAAGGGTGTTCAGGGAGGAACAGGAGTTACCTTCAACTGGGCTTTGGTTGAAGAGGCAAAACAATACGGCAAGATAATATTATCCGGCGGGCTCAATCCGGGAAATATAAAAGAGGCGATCCTGAAGGTTAAGCCTTATGCTGTAGATGCATCAAGCTCCCTTGAAACAGCACCGGGAATAAAAAACAGGGAACTTGTAAAACAGTTCATTGAAGAAGCGAGAAAAGCCGGGGGATAAAAAAGCGGCAATCAGAGCTTCACTATCTTTGCGTCCAGTTTATCCAAATCCAAAATAGCAAGTGTCTTCTGATGTGTTACCCATCCGCTAAGCTCGCCGGGATTTAAGAGGAGCTTACCTTTTGTTTTTTTTACGACATGCCTGTGCGTGTGCCCGTAGATTACAATATCAAAGTGCCCTGAAGCAGAAACAGGGATGGCGATGCTGTCCTTATGGGTCATGAAAACGCTTCTGCCATCAAATTCGTAATCTATAAGGTCTTCGCAGATCTCACCGCCAATCTCTGAAAAAGCCTGTTTCAACCCGAGCTTTTCTCCATCGCAGTTTCCGAAAACTGCGTAAACCTTTTTGCCTCCATTTCCCAAAGCCCTTGCTGTAAAAGGAGACGTGATATCTCCGGCATGAAGGATGGCTTCGACATCCTCCTTTTCAAACACTTTTAGTGCCAGCGCTATGGCATCGAGGTTGTCGTGAGAATCTGAAATAACTCCTAATTTCATAATAACAATATTTATTTGTTAAAAATTTGATATTATTAATATTTATAACTATGTAGAATATCAAAATAATAAAATTATTTACAATAGGATATTTATGAGAATACTCGGACTTGACATAGGGGACAGACGCATCGGCGTTGCCGTAAGCGACGAGGGGATGCTTATTGCGCGCGGACTCGATACGATTCAAAGGAACATGGACAGGAGAGAAGAAAAAGAACTTCTCGCGGTAATGGAAAAATTCGAGGTAAAAAGGGTTGTATTCGGTTTGCCCTCCGACTTCCACGGAAATGCAGGCCCGCAGGCTGAAAAGACCCTCGCATTTGTAGACTCAATCAAAAAAAATACTGACATCCCCTTTGTCCAGTGGGATGAAAGATTCTCAACGCAGGAGGCAGAGAGAAGCCTCATTGATGCAAACATAAGAAGAGAAAAAAGAAAAATGCTTAAGGACAAGGTCTCAGCCATACTCATACTTCAGGGATATCTTGATTCGCTGGGGCCTGCAGACAGGGAATAGGAATGAAAAAGGTTTTCCTTGTTTTTCTCATACTTATTATTGCCGCTGTTTTATGGTCATACCGGATATACGACATCTTCACAAAAACCCCCATTTCATCAAACCCCAAAACTGCGATAATAGAGGTTCCTGAGGGAACTTCGTGCCGGAAGATCGCAGCAATATTAAAAACCCAAGGAGTAATATCAAATGCATTCCTTTTCAAGGTAATGGTAACTATTGAAAAAAAGGCAACCATACTGAAAGCAGGGGAATATGAGATACGCTACAACCTTTCACCCTACGAGATAATGGAACTTCTCGTAAAAGGAGAAGCCCGCAGGTATTACATAACTTTCCCTGAAGGGATCACAAACGATGATGTTGCTGACCGCCTTGAAAGCAAGGGGCTCATAAACAGGAAAGTGTTCCTGACTCTCACAAGGGACAGAAAATTCATTAAATCGCTTGGCTTTGATGCACCGTCACTTGAAGGTTATCTATTCCCCGACACTTATGCCTTTACCAAACGGAGCGGCGAAAGATTTATTTTAACAACAATGACAGGCAGGCTCAAGAAAGTCATAACTCCCGCGCTCCAAACTATGATTAAGGAAAATAATTTCACACTTCATCAAACACTGACCCTTGCCTCAATGATTGAAGAGGAGGCTCATTTAAAACAGGAAAGGGAAATGGTATCCGCAGTTTTTCATAACCGTCTCCATAAAGGGATGCTTTTACAATGCGACCCTACCGTGATGTATGCGCTAAAAAAATCTTCACCTTCCATTACAAGAGCAGACCTGAATTATAACTCACCTTATAATACATACAAATACACCGGGCTTCCTCCGGGGCCGATAGGCAACCCCGGAGAGGATTGCATCAAGGCTGCATTGAGCCCTGCAAAGGTCGGTTATCTCTTTTTTGTAGTTTCCGGCAACGGCGCTCACAAATTCTCAAACACATACGCAGAGCATCTTGTTGCGGTGAACAATTACAGGATGATGAAAAAGGCAAGCGAGAATGCAACTAACTAAACCTGAACTTTTAGCCCCTGCCGGAAATATCGAGAAACTTGAGACAGCCATACGTTTCGGAGCTGATGCAGTTTATGCCGGGCTTTCAGGCGCAAGCTTAAGGAGCATATCAGAATTCAGCATAGAAGATTTGAAGCAAGCGGTAAAATACGTGCAAAGCAAAAAGAAGAAATTGTATCTTGCCATAAATATCTTTGCCTTTGATGATGACATAAAACATTTAAACGAAATCCTTCCGGAAATAAATGCAATAGGACCGGATGCACTCATTGTCTCAGATCCGGGAATAATAGATGCCATTTCCGTGGCAGGGATAAAAATCCCGATCCACCTGAGCACGCAGGCCAACACTACCAATGCCTCATCAGTGAGATTCTGGAAAGGAAGAGGGTTAAGCAGGACAGGTCTTGCACGCGAATTATCACTTTTGCAGATTAAAGAGATAAGAGCCTCTGTAGAGGGGATAGAGATTGAAGTTTTTGTGCACGGAGCTCTGTGTCTTTCATATTCGGGGCGCTGTTATCTTAGCCAGTATCTGAACAACAGGAGCGCAAATCGCGGTGACTGCACGCAGCCTTGCAGATGGAAATACAATCTCATGGAGGAAACACGGCAGGGAATGTACTTCCCTGTGGGAGAAGATGAAAAAGGAACATTCATAATGAACTCCAAAGACCTTTGTCTGGCAAGGAAGATACCTGACCTGATAAAGGCGGGAGTGAATGCATTCAAAATAGAGGGACGGAACAAGACATCTTATTACCTTGCCAATGTGGTGAGGGTTTACAGGGACATAATAGACAGGTCTTTCGAAGAGGGGGAAAACTTCAGCTTCAGGGATGAATGGATGGAGGAACTGTTAAAAGTAAGCCACAGGAATTACACAGAAGGATTTATTTCAGGGGACGAGAGCGACTACATTTTCTACGATGACCGCTATGTAAGAAAGTTCCTGCCTGTGGGGAAAATAACCGGAATCACTAAAAATGGATTTAAAGACAGCTCTCAGGAAAAATTCGCAAAATTAGAGGTGCGAAATAAGATTGAAAAAGGAGACGAGCTTGAGTGTATTTCTCCGGGAATGAAATCTGTGACATTCACGGTTAATAACCTATATCTTGAAAACGGAAGCGAGGTTTTAAAAGCAAACAACGGGATGGAGATTTTAATCGCCATCCCGTCAAAGATATCAGCAGGAGATTTCCTGAGAAAAAAAGAGCTTCTTACTTAAATATGGACAAACTTCCATATTTTTTTAATGGTTGTGCTTGAGAGGCTCTTGAATGCCGGCATTCCTTCTTTACCGCTTTTCACTGCTTTTTTGAAACTGTTAAATGATTCACTGCGGATATCAGGGCCGCTTGCACCTCCACCTTTAGTACCATGACAACTTTGGCACTTTGATTTGTAGAGGCTTTTCCCGCTTGCCGCAAAAGCATTTTGTTCTGTCACCACCTGAAGCACTCCAACTGCAGCAATCAACATCACAACCATTGCGGTTGTAAACATCTTTTTCATTTTTCTATCCTCAAATATAAAAGTTTAAATACTGTTGATTTATAAACCTTCTGCCTGATCTTCTACTTCACATATTTCCAGATTGATGTGAGCTGTTTTGATGTAAGTTTCTTTGCTGCACTCATCTTTTTTGCCTTCCTTAAGAATTTACTTTTTGATATTCCCTTAAATTGTGAAGCAGAATGACATGACGAACATTTACTGTTAAAAATAGATTGCCCGCTTGCAAAAGCATTCCTTTCAGAAAACTGGAACAGCGCTAATGTTGTTAATGTAAAAAAAACAGCCGCAAACATACTCAATAATTTCTTCATACACATCCTCCATTCATATAAGATCAACTACACCCCAATCACATATTTAGCTCTTTCCGTCAAATAAGTCCACTATATGGTAGTGGAATGAACCCATTTTTTAAACATATTGTTTTAATCATCTAGCAAAAGATATGCCAATATATTATGTTTTGTATATTGGTTAATTAACATATTGAAAATATGAAACATATTATTTATCAACAAAGCGATTCATAATGTTTCTATCAATAGTTATCATTGAAAATCTGTTCAGAACTTGAAACACTTTTTTTCATTTATTTAACTATCTTATTGAAAAAATAATAAATAGTGATTCTAACAATGTTCAGGAATCCGACACTTAATAGCTTAGTTGACAATAACTATAAAGATGGCAAAGGTTAACTCGGGAATAATCTGGATTGTTTTTTGATAAAATTAATGTGAGATTTTTTTACCAATTATGAAATTCAGGTAATGAGTTTCCGGCATTGATGCAAGTATTGGATGATCCTTTGCCTGCTGACGGATTTCAAGCAACTGTACCAAACACGCTGCATCAGAGGCAGAATCTTTCACTATTTCTATAAGGTTATGAGCAGAAATACTCTGGGAACAGGATGAAGTAACAAGGTATCCGCCATCGTTTAAGAGTTTAAGTCCAAGAATGTTTATATCCTTGTACCCCCGCAATGCGCCTCCTCTTGCATCTTTTCCTCTGACAAAAGATGGGGGGTCGAGCATAACGCAATCAAAACGTTCATCTTTTTTATAAGCTTCCCGCATCCACTGGAATGCATCGCCTTTCTCTGTCCTGATTTTTTTTTCAAAACCGTTTATCATTATATTCTCACGCAATATATCCATCACTTTTCCTGAGTCCTCGACTGCCACAACCTCTGTTGCTCCGAATGCTGCCGCATATATGGAAAAAGCGCCGCTATATGAAAAACAATCGAGCACTTTTTTCCCTGCCACAAAGGGCTTGATCACGCGTCTGTTGTCCTGCTGGTCAAGATAAAACCCGGTTTTATGTCCTTCAAGGAGATCAACTTTAAAAAGAAGTCCGTCCTGCTTTATGGTTTTTTGAGGTTCCATTTTTCCATTCTTTTTTCCATAAATGATTCCCTTTTCCTGTTTAAGCCCCTCTTTTTCCCTCACACCTATATCACTTCTTTCAATTATAGCTGAAGGGAAAAGAAGATCTTTCAATATCTCGATGATTTCCCCCTTCCATTGCTCCATCCCCAGAGTTGTAAACTGCACTGAAAGCACATCTTCATATTTATCAACAATCAACCCGGGAAGCAGATCCCCTTCGCTGAAAACAACTCTGAAGGAACTGTGAGGAGGAAACCCAAGAAAAATGCGGTGCGCTAAAGCGTTTTGAATTCGTTTTTTAAAAAATCCGGCATCAATTTTCTCATCAGTGAAAGAAAGAATCCTCGCTCTTATCTTTGAACGGTCATTAATGAATCCCTTTCCTATAAACTTTCCCCTGCTGTCCAAAACCGAAATAATGTCCCCGCCGGAATAGCCCCCTTCAGTGCTTTTTATATCGCTTTCATAAACCCACAGATGTCCGCCCAGTAAACGTTTAGAGCAGCGAGAGTCTACTTTGATACTTGCCGTTGAATCCATCTCATTACTCCATTAATTTTTCCCATTATCATCCCAATATCACCTTTATCTCTTTTTGATGCTTGACAAATACAACTATTATGATAATTACTCAACCCTAATTAACAAAGGGAGACAATTGTGCCAAAAGATAAGTCAACAGCAAAGAGAATCAGGCAAAGCGAGAAAAACAGATTAAGAAATCAGACAGTTAAAAGCCATCTCAGAACAGAGGTGAAGAAAGTTATTGCAGCTGTGGAAGGGAAGGATCAGGAAAAAGCTAAAAAAGCACTTTCTACAGCTATCCCTGTAATCGACAAAGCTATAAGCAAAGGGATTATCCACAGGAATACAGGCTCACGGAAGATTTCGAGGCTTTCAAAAAAAGTTGCACAGCTTTCTGCAGCAAAGTAAAGTTTAAAATCCCTCATATACTTCTGCTAAAGACAAGAGGCATACTTTAACAACTTCGGTATATCAAGAACCCGGATTTTTTTCATGAAAAATACGTCGGGTTTTTGAACAAGCTAACACACTGAATTTATTTGCTATTGGCAATAAATACAAAAAAATCTGTCGGATTTTTTGACATTTTTTTTAAAAATAACTATTTATTAAAATAATATGCACATCTATCTAATTGAAAAACAAAACCTTTTTAAAAAGAAATAGTTTTGGCATGAAGATTGCGATTATTAAGCCTTATAACATTTTTCAGAAGGATAAATAATTAAAACAACTATCAAGCTAATTTAAGAAAATAACATTAATAATATTTATGATTAAAAAAATGGAAAAAAATCTTAAAAAGATATTTTGTTTTTTTTTATTTGTTTTAATTATTTTTACCTGTAGTTCAGCTTTTTCTGAATACACCTCCCAATCGCATTACCGATGGCGAAACGATAACGGAAGTGAAATAAGCGCAACATTCGCTGCACCTGAAGATACACCCCTTCCTAAAATAAACAAAGACGAAACCAAGCGCCTCAGGTTCGGAATGACTTCCGCAAGCTCTGCATTCAAGAGGGAAGCTCTTTTAACAATGAATTTCCCTGAGGATTACATCGACTGCGGTGTAATTGACAATGCAAACGGGTTCGCATATTTCGGTACTAACACGGCGCCTGGCGAAATAATCAAGATTCGTCTCAGCGATTTTTCAAAAGTGGATGCCATTTCACTGGCTGATTATTCAAATCCCGGTGAATACTTTCTTACGTCAGCAGTTATTGACCCAATAGAAGGGTATGCTTATTTCGCAAATAACTACGGAAGCAGCGGGCTTATATTCAAGATAGATATCAACCCTTCACACACATTTAGACATGTCGCAACCTTAACCCTGGGGAGCGGTGAGAACGCTCTGAAGACCGCTGTAATTGATACGAGCGGAAGCACTCATTACGCTTATTTCGGAACCAACACTACTCCCGGAAAAGTAATTAAAGTCAATCTTTCTACTTTTTCAAAAGAAAGCGCCATAACTTTCGCGACCGGGGAAAATCAGGTTTCAACGAGTGTTATTGATGCTGGAAACGGGTTTGCCTATTTCGGTCTCAACACAAATCCGGCTAAGGTCATAAAAGTAGATATAAATCCTGTCAACACCTTCCAAAAAATATCGACCATAAGTGTTTCTTCAACTCTCGGATTCCTGTCATCTGCAATAGATACAATCGACGGATATGCCTATTTTGGGGAAGGTCAGACCTGGTCTAAAATTGTAAAAGTAAGGCTCTCTGATTTTACCGTAAGTGCAAGCTCATCCGCATCTAATATTGACGGAAAAATGACAACAGCAGCGATTGATACCAGCGGATTAGTTCACTATGCTTATTTTGTTGGCGACAGAACTACCGGAGGAACAAGAATAGTTAAGTTCAATCTTAATTCCTTTACACGTGCTGCGGTAATTGATTTAACTCCTGACGAAGATTCTGCGCAATCATCTGTCATTGATACCTCTGCCGGCTATCTTTATCTTGGAATGCACACAGTTCCAGGTAAAATAGCAAAAATAAATTTAGCAAGTTTTATACGCGAAGGTACACTTGAATTGCCTTTAGGAGCAGGATATTTCTCATCATCTATAATGGATTCAACTGGTACGTACGCTTACTTTGGAAGCCAAGATTCTCCTACAAGAATTGTCAGAGTAAATCTTGCTACTCTTCAAAAAGAAGGTGTTATACTTTTGAATACCGGAGAAGATGCTCCTAATACGGTTGTTCTTGACCCGGGTAATAAATTTGCTTATTTCGGAACTCATACCTCTCCCGGTAGAATCGTTAAAATTGATTTATCTAATTTTCAGCGTATCGCTGCAGTTACTTTGAACACAGGAGAAAATTACTTAGATTGTGCAGTAATTGACACAGCTAATGGGTATGCATATTTTGGAGCACATATTTCCGACTTTGACCCTGACCCCAGTAAACCAGGGAAAATTATCAAAATTGATATAGACCCAAATAGATCTTTTGCAAGAGTTGACGCAATTGATTTTACAGGTTATCCGGATGAAAGTTATTTTGGCGCTGCAGTTATGGATACTAATAATGGATATGCTTATTTTAGCACAGATATAGGGCCAGATAATTCAAATACAAATTTGGGAAAGATAATAAAAATTGATGTTAACCCTTCAAGGTCATTTGCGCGTATCGGATCAATAACTTTACCTGTTGGAGAAAATTTTCTTCGTTCAGCTGTTATTGATAGAAATAATAAATATGCCTATTTTGCTAACAGAAACAACACAAATAATGCACGAATCGTAAAAATAGATTTGGAAAATTTTGAGCGAGTCAATTCAATTATTGTCTCAACAGACTTGGGAACAAATTTTCGGACAGCATTTATTGACCCGATTAATGAGTATGCGTATTTTTCTAATTACAATTACCATTCCCCTACTAAAATAATTAAAGTAAATTTACCAGATTTTACTATTGTGGAAACTCTAAATTTGGAAAACGGAGAAGAAAGATCCCGTTCAAGTATTATTGATGTGAGGAATGGTTACGCCTATGTAGGTTTTAACACTCGGCCTGCAAAAATTGTAAAAATGAGCATCAGTCCTCATTTTAAATTTAGTTTGGAATACGGGGGAAAAATTACCACTTGTTCAGAAATTACTAATTGGTTTTCTTTACCTTCAGAACCCCTTGATGAACACTGGCAAATAGCTAATTCGAGTTTTCTTACAAACTATGAACTAACTACTAATATTCCTGACGGTATTACTGATACTAATATCAATTTTAATCCCGGGCAAGCAATGGATGCCGGCAATGAAACTGGTAACATATCTTTGAGCCGATACGAATTTACAGAAGTTGAATTTTCCATAAAGAGCACACCTAATGCAAATAGTGACTGTAGTTACTGCTTTCGTCTCGCTAACAATGGCAGCTCTGGCATAGAATACTTGCAGTATCCAGAAGCATATATTCCCAATCAATTACCTACTGTTATAGATATGGCATCTGTAACTTTAAAGCAGAGAGGGAAAAAGGTACTTATTAAATGGATTACAGCATCTGAGATAGATAATATTGGATTTAATATTTACCGCAGCAAGACACAAGACGGAGATTACATAAAATTAAATAGAAAAGTAATCCCCTCAAAAGGCAATGCAACAATGGGAGCAAAATACACGTTTAAAGATATTGATATAGAGTCTGGAAGAACTTATTGGTACAAAATTGAAGACATTGATAATAAAGCCGGAAGCACATTCCATGGACCATATGAAGTAAAAGTTAAGACAACGAGAAAAAAGAATAGATGATTGCAGAAATTCTATCAAAATCCCTCATATACTTCTGTTACAAGCTCTGACGCCATTTTTTCGCTCAGATATTCCAATGCCCTGCCTTCTTCTCTCTTGCGGTCAACAGAATCGCGGGGCACTTTAAAGTCGTAAGAGCCGACAAATGAATCATTCTTATACAATACCTCATTATCCCGTGCATCCGTTACGCTCACTTTAAGAGTGATGCTCAGCTTGTACTCCACAACTTTGTGCCTGCTGTCTATTGCTGCTGAAGAAAGGTTATAACCTATAACAGTTCCATCTATAATGGTTCTTGCTTTTTCTACACTAACCACCTTGTCAGCACCGTAACGGCTTACTTTTCTGATAACTGCTTCAGTCACCGGGACTTCGATCCCTTCGAGATCTGTTGTATTCTTGAAAATCGGAACAGCAACTGGAGCCATGTTGTCTTTTATCGAAGAGCTTCCTCCCTGTGAAATGTGATAGCATGCTGGAAGCAGAAGTATAATAAACAGAAGTATTAGATTTTTTTTCATTTTCCTATCACTATGTTTACAAGTTTTCCCGGGACAAGTATGAATTTTTTCACATTGTTGTCGCCAATATATTCTTTTACCCTGCTGTCGCTTAACACAACAGATTTTATGGTTTCCTCTCCGCTTTCGCGCGGCACCTGAACCCTGCTCCTCATTTTTCCGTTAATCTGGATCACTATAGTTATCTCATCTTCTTGAAGCATTGAAGGATCATAAGATGGCCAGGCAGTCTTAGATATGGGTGTCTGTTCACCTGTCATTTCCCAAAGTTCCTCTGAAACATGGGGAGCAACGGGCCAAAAAAGAGTGAGAAGAGTTTTTACCGAAAAATCATAAGCCTGCTGCATCGAAGGATCATTTTTAATTTCTTCATCCTTTATCAAATTGATTTCATTTACCGCCTCCATGATCGAAGCGATAGCGGTATTGAAATGATATCTTAACAAGATGTCGTCAGTCACCCTTTTTATTGTCCTATTGGTGATCCGGAGAAGTTTAAGCGCTCCCTCCGATAATTCTTTGTTATTAGAATTATTCTGGCCAGCGACAGAAACCGTTTTTTTAATTTCGATATCCCTTTCCACAAGCCTCCAGAGCCTTCCGATAAACCTGTTAGCACCCTCAATCCCTTCATCGCTCCAGTCAAGATCCCTTTCTGGTGGTGCGGCAAAAAGGCAGAAAGTCCTCACAGTGTCAGCACCGTATTTTTTAAGAAGGTCATCAGGGTCAACAACATTTCCCTTGGATTTCGACATCTTTGCACCGTCTTTAATTACCATCCCCTGTGTAAGCAGGCTTGTAAAGGGCTCCGAAACATCCATAAGACCGAGGTCGCGCATTACTTTAGTGAAAAACCTCGAATAGAGAAGATGGAGGATGGCATGTTCAATTCCGCCGATATACTGATCAACAGGCATCCAGTAGTCAATGTCACTCTTCTTTAGCGCTTCTTTATCCTCGCGCGGGGAACAGTATCTGGCAAAATACCATGATGAGTCAACGAATGTATCCATTGTGTCAGTCTCTCTCCGTGCAGGCAAACCGCATTTGGGGCAGGTCGTGTTAATGAATTTATCAGAGTCCTTTAGAGGCGAATCACCTATAAACTTAAGCTCAAGGTCAAGAGGAAGTACAACGGGAAGGTCCTTTTCAGCGACCGGCACTGCACCGCATTTGTCGCAATAAATTATCGGGATTGGAGCGCCCCAGTAGCGCTGTCTTGAAATTCCCCAGTCCCGAAGCTTGTAGTTTACAGTCTTCCTGCCAATGGATTTTTTTTCAAGAAAATCTGCTATCGCCTCAAGAGCGCTGCTGCTCTTCATACCGCTGAACTCACCTGAATTGACAAGAACACCTTCTTCAACATAAGCTTCTTTTAATTCTTCGGGCTTTAAATCCTTGTCTGCCGGAGTTATGACAATTTTGACCGGGATGTCATATTTTTTTGCAAATTCAAAATCACGCTGGTCATGGGCCGGCACTGCCATGATTGCTCCAGTGCCGTATTCGGTGAGGACAAAGTTCGCCACATATACCGGCATCTCCCAGCCTGTCAATGGATTGATGCAATATCTGCCTGTAAAAACCCCTTCCTTTTCCTTATCAATAATATCCCTTGAGATTTTTTTAGCAGCCACAATACGGGCAACAAATTTCCTTACCTCTTCTGCTTCCGGAAGGCCGGCAATTAAAGCTTCAACCATAGGATGTTCAGGCGCAAGGGATATGAATGTTGCCCCAAAGAGTGTGTCCTGTCTAGTAGTAAAAACCTTGATGGCCTTTTCTCCGCTCTTTACATCTCCTTTTATTGGGAAATCCACTTCCGTACCAAAGCTCTTTCCTATCCAGTTCTCCTGCATAGTGAGAACACGCTCAGGCCAGCCTTTCAAATTTTTCAGGTCTTTTAGCAATTCATCTGCATAGTCGGTGATCCTGAAAAACCACTGCATCATCTGCTTCTGAATCACATCGTTTTCACAGCGCCAGCACTTGCCTCCCTCTACCTGCTCATTGGCAAGCACTGTGTTGCAGGAGCCGCACCAGTTGACTGAAGACACTTTCCTGTATGCAAGCCCTCTTTCGTAGAATTTAAGGAAGAACCACTGGCACCACCGGTAATATTCAGGAGAACATGTGGCAACTTCCCTCTCCCAGTCATAGCTAAGTCCAAGGCTTTTCAACTGCTCCTGCATGTACCTGATATTGTCGTATGTCCAGTCCGCAGGCTGTACCCTGTTCTTTATGGCTGCATTCTCAGCCGGCAGTCCGAAGGCATCCCACCCCATAGGATGAAGGACATTGTATCCCTGCCGCTTACGGCCTCTGGCAATGACATCTCCGATCACATAATTGCGGACATGCCCCATATGGATTCTTCCCGAAGGATAGGGGAACATCTCAAGGACATAGTATTTTTTTTTGGAAGAGTCAGTTTCAGTTTTAAACTCTCCAGTCTCTTTCCATCTCTTCTGCCATTTTTCTTCTATCGTTTTTGGATCATAAACCGGCATATGAACTTTCTCTCAATTAAAAAAATTCTTTATATCATCAAATTCCCATGACCTCAAGTGACTCATTGATTTTCATCTTTTAGCAGTCTTTAGCACCTTCGACTGGAACTCAAAAAGTCTATTGATCCCCTTCTCTGCTGTTCCAATTAACTTTGAAAGCTCGGACTGGGAAAAATTCTCCCTTTCTCCGGTAGCCTGTACCTCCACAATCTTTCCGTCTCCTGTCATTACAAGGTTCATATCAACATCTGCCGTTGAATCCTCATCATAATCAAGATCAAGAAAAATCGTCTTTCCTATAATGCCTGCGCTTACTGCCGCAACCTGCCCTGTAACCGGGTTTTTCTCAACAAGCTTTTTCCTGACCAGATTTTCCGCCGCCATTTTAAGTGCGACATAGGCTCCAGTGATGGAGGCGGTCCTTGTGCCGCCGTCAGCCTGCAAAACATCGCAGTCAATCATTATTGTCCTTTCGCCGAGCAGGGAAAAGTCAACTACAGCCCTCAGGCTCCTCCCGATCAATCTTTGTATCTCCTGCGTCCTGCCGCTTATCTTTCCACCGCGCTCACGCTGATTTCTTGTATTAGTCGATGCAGGAAGCATAGAGTATTCGGCAGTCACCCATCCCGTTCCCTTTCCTGCAAGGAACTTCGGGACATCTTCCTGTATGCTTGCAGCACAGAGCACCTTTGTGTCGCCAACCTCGATCAGCGCCGAACCGGCTGGATATTTTACCGGTCTTACTGTTATCTTTACCGGCCTTAACTCATTAGGTTTTCTTTTTCCTTTTCTCACTTTTCTCCCCTATTTTTCTTCCTTATAAAGATCTATTTTCTGAAGCTTCACTATACCATTTCCTGTAAAAAGATGTGCCGCCCCTCTGAAATGTTCGGAATCATCTGTGACAAAAAGGTCGCAGGTCCCAGGTCCTTCAAAAGATTTTTTGAGAAGATTTCTTTCAATAAGAATCCTCTTCACTTCAGAAGCTGTCTCAATGCTTGAATCAAGAAGTGTCACATTTTTTCCCATGTAATTCGCAATGGATTTTTTAAGGAGCGGATAATGGGTACAGCCCAGAATCAGGGTGTCAACTTCGCACTCTTTAATCTCCTTGAGATAAAATTCCACAACCTTGTCCGTTATCCCCCCTTCGAACATCGCTTCTTCTGCAAGAGAGACAAAGAGGGGGCAGGGCTTTGCAAAAATCTCGGCGGTGCTGTCCAGAGAATGTATGATTTTCTCATAAGCTCCGCTTCCTATGGTAGCCCTTGTCCCTATCACTCCGATTTTCTTATTCGCGCTTGCTCTCACAGCCGCCTTTGCCCCCGGATCAATAACCCCGATTACCGGGACATCATAGTGCTCCCTTATGAGTTCAAGCGCATAGGCAGATGCGGTGTTACAGGCAACGACAAGGAATTTCACATACTTGGTAAGAAGGAAGTCTATATTCTGTATTGCATACCTGCGGACTGTCTCGGCAGATTTTGAGCCGTAAGGTACGCGTGCCGTGTCTCCGAGATAAACAAGATTTTCCTGAGGCAGAAGCTTTGATATCTCCCTTAATACCGTAAGGCCCCCGATGCCTGAATCAAAGACGCCTATTGCTCTTTCGGGCACTGTTACTGCACCCCCTGGGAGTTATCAGAATCTGACAGCCGAAATGGCATTGAGATATCGACATGACCTGCAAGTGTCTTCTGCTCCTTGCCGTCAATCAGGATCATTACTCCCGTGATTTCCGGAAAATTTTTCAAGACAGTGAGTGCAACAGAGTTGACAGCCTCAATCTCTGATGTAATGCCTGTCGGGTTCCTCGTCATAAAAGATCTGCTTAGATCTACGTACGCAATGTTCTCGCGGCTTATTATGACATCAAGCACATCAATTCCGGCGGCTCCGGGCCCGGATGATTGCCCTGCAGATTGAAAGACCGTAGAAAAATTCACATCTCCTTTTAACAGACGGGCTAAAACTGCTTTTATTTTTTCTTCACTGCCGTCTTCAGGGAGAAACTGGAATAGCGATTTATGGGGAACAATAGCTCCTCCTGAAGGGATAAAAATAGATAACTCTTCATCAACAAGCAATTTCTCTGCAACAGCCTCTTCAGTTTTGACAGGCTTTTTCTTCTCTTCCTTTACACAGCTTAAAAGCCCGGCACAAATGATTATGGCAACAAATATAATTACTCTATTCTTCATTTTGAATCTTTTTCCCTGATAAATAATTACCCACTCCTTTACATATTGCAGAGGCAATACTGTCTTTTATGTTCTCATCGAGAAGCGCTGATTTGTCTTTCGGATTAGATGCCTGAAAAACTTCTATAACAACCGCCGGTGCCGCAATCCCTCCTAGGTCAGCCAAAGGTGCATGCTCGAGGGTGCATGGGATATCCGGGAGCTTGCTTATCTCATCTTTTATTGCTGATGCAAGTTTCTGGCTTTCTTCACTGGAACCTTCCTGCACTTCGCTTAATGGCTTTATCTTTAATTTCGGTGCTGTACCTGGAGCGGCGGAGGGAGTTTCATTTGATGCTTCACCTCCACCCGCATCCTGACTGCCTGGAGTATTGTCAGTCCAGCTTTTAAATTTTTTCTCCGTTCCAAGAGAAAGCATCCCCAGATTTTTCGACCAGGTATATATCTTTATCCCCCGTACAGCAGAATCAAAAGATGCCCCTACATGGAAGCTTATAAAAGCCATTGGGGAGCGCATATTCGCCATGGTTATCCTGTCGGACAGAGTAAGATCCGCATCCTTATCCCTTGTAAGTGAGACTGCAAAACCGCAATTGGGCGCTTTATCTTTAAGCGACAGGGCAAGACCCAAAACTATATCTTTTTCAAAGACCTTTCCGTCAACAGAGATCCCATTATCTTTCCCCCCCTGTGCAGGATTTATGACAACAATTTTCCCTGACTGTGCCGGTTTCCCCTCTGCTGACAGAATATTTGCCATTCCTGCAAACAGCAAAAATGAAAACAGGAACATTACGACTGCCAATATTCTTATTTTAAATCTTCTCATTTTTTTCTCTATCATCATCTAATCCCGTCTCTGTCTTACCTGTCTGTCAAGCTCTCTCTTTACTTCCTTTTCCTGTATCGCTTTTCTCTTGTCATGGAGCTTTTTCCCTTTGGCAAGGGCGATCTCAATCTTTGCCAGTCCATTTTTAAAATAAATCTTAGTCGCCACCAGGGTAAGCCCTTTTTCCTCTACTTTGCCGGAGAGCTTGTTTATCTCTCTTGACGTGAGAAGAAGCTTTCTAGTCCTTAAGGGTTCATGCCCTTCCTGCCCGGTATGTGAATAGGGGCTTATATGGCAATTATAAAGAAAGACTTCTCCATCCCTGATAGTCGCATAGCTGTCTTTTAAATTCCCTTTTCCTTCCCTTAAAGATTTTACCTCAGTTCCAAGAAGCACCATGCCAGCCTCATATTTTTCAAGAATCGTATACTCATAATAGGCTTTCTTGTTCTGGCAGACTATTTTCTCCTCATTCCCCATAACACCTTTATGAAATGGTTTCTCACTGCATCCGGCGTTTATTAACACAGCGCGGAGGAGCAAGGCAATACCAAAAAGATTGCTGTTAATCTGCCTTGCTTTTAGAATTATTTCATAATATCAAAATTTTCTAACAATCAATATTTAATAATTATTTAATAATTTATGAAAGCTGTCATCCAGCGTGTAAGCAATGCAAAGGTGGAAGTGGACGGGAAACTCTGTTCATCAATAGGACAAGGTTTGCTCGTACTGCTCGGTGTAAGCGAAGATGACAATGAAGACAATGCGGACTACGTTGCAGAAAAAACTGCGAATTTGCGAATATTCGAAGACAGCGATGGCAAAATGAATCTTTCATGCATTGACATTTCCGGAGAGGTTCTTGTAGTAAGCCAGTTCACACTCCTTGGAGATACAAGGAAAGGAAGAAGACCTAGTTTCGTAAAAGCCGCAAAACCGGAAAAGGCAATCCCTCTTTATGAGATGTTCGTAAAAAAAATCTCGACTTACGGTATCCCGGTAAAAACAGGTATCTTCGGAGCAATGATGGACGTAGAGCTTATTAACGCAGGCCCTGTGACAATAATAATAGACAGCTCGGAGAAATATCCGGTCAATTAATCTGGCAATTAATCTGGAGAAAGAGTGTGGAGGGAAAAGATAAGAAAAAAACGGACTGGCGTCCATACTATCCATACATAATACCCTTTACTGCCTTTATGATTTTAACAGAAATAAGCAGACTGATAGAAGGGTCAGTATATTACGTTTACCCTATTAAAACACTGGTTGCCGCACTCCTCATCATATATTACTGGAAAAGTTATAAAGAGCTCAGTATGGGGTGGACTTTTTTCGCACTCTTTGCCGGGATAGCTGTATTCATAATATGGGTTGGCTTTGATGATTTCTACCCAAAGCTCGATGCTGCATCCTATGATCCGGGCATATTTGAAAGCCGTATGTTTCGCGCATGGCTTATTTTCAACCGGATGATAGGGAGCGTTATAGTAGTACCCGTAATGGAAGAGCTTTTCTGGCGTTCTTTTGTCCTTCGCTTTATCATAAATGTTGATTTTCTGAAGGTAAAGTTCGGAACTTTCACATGGACTTCATTTATAATAAGTTCTTTGCTTTTTGGCTCCGAGCACAGCCAATGGCTTGTAGGCATAATAGCAGGAGCAATATACAATGTCGTATTATACCACAGACGCGAACTTTCAGATTGTATAGCTGCCCATGCGATTACTAATTTTCTTTTAGGCGTTTTTGTGATAGCTTCCGGACGTTATGAATTCTGGTGAGGAGGTTAAAACCATGCAATCAAGATCTGGTCATTTTATATACATCAATAATCTCAGAAAACATCATTCTGCCTTTTTATTATTAATTGCATGTTTTGGGGTTCTGTCAGTATTATTTTTCACGGGCTGTTCATCAAAAACAAAAGATGAAACAAACAGACAGAGAATAGTCGCTGTGACAGTCGCAAAGGCAGTTTCAAAAGATGTCCCGGTCACAATAAATGCCATAGGAACAGTAGAAACAATCTCATCCGTAACAATAAAAACACTGGTCAGCGGAGAGCTGATGACTGTCCACTTTAAAGAAGGGGATGATGTAAAAAAAGGTGCTCTTCTTTTCTCAATAGACCCTCGTCCTTTTAAAGCAGCCCTTAATCAGGCTGAAGCCAATCTTGCAAAAGACAAGGCACAGCTTCAAAATTCAGCAACAGAAGAAGAGCGCTATAAATCATTATTCGAAAAAGGGTTCATAGCCAGGGAAAACTACGACAGTTCACGTACAAACAGGGAAATGCTGGAAGCATCAGTTCAATCCGACAGGGCAACAATCGACAATGCAAAAATACTGCTAGGTTACTGCTCGATTTATTCCCCGATTGAAGGCCGGACAGGCAACCTTGACGTCAAGGCAGGAAACATAGTCAAGGTCAATGATACCTCGCTTGTCACCATTAACAAGATTTCCCCGATACTTGTTACTTTTTCGGTACCTGAACAGAATCTGTCCGCGATAAAGAAAAACATATCTTCAGGAACGTTAAAGGTTGAGGCTTTAATTCCTAATGATGGGCAAACACCTGAGGAAGGTGAACTTACATTTATAGATAATGCCGTTGATACTGCTACGGGAACTATACGTCTTAAGGGAACATTTGAGAATCCTGCAAAGAGTCTCTGGCCCGGACAGTTCGTCAACACAACACTTGTCCTTTCAACAGAGAAAAACGCCATAGTCATTCCGTCAGAATCAGTCCAATCAGGCCAGAAGGGAGAATATGTTTTTGTAGTCAAACCGGACATGACGGTTGACTCGCGTCCTGTAAAAGTAATTCGTACGACCGGTAATGAGTCTCTAATCGGAAACGGCATTTCTGCAGGAGAAACGGTTGTAACAGACGGACAGCTTCAGCTTCTTCCCGGTACAAAAGTCCAAATAAAAAGCTCCTCCGCAACGCCGCAAAACCAGCCATGAACATTGCAGAAATTTTTATAAAGCGTCCTGTCATGACAACGCTTGTCATGCTCGCTATACTTTTCTTTGGCTTCATCTCTTATCAGCGTCTTCCGGTAAGCGATCTGCCCAACGTCGATTTCCCGACAATATTAGTATCAGCAAGTCTTCCCGGCGCAAACCCCGACACAATGGCAGCCGCAGTCGCCACTCCGCTTGAGCGTCAGTTTTCAACGATTGCCGGTTTAAGTACAATGAATTCCACTAACTCGCTGGGCTCCACACAGGTGACCCTTCAGTTCGATCTCGACCGCAACATAGATGCAGCCGCACAGGATGTGCAGGCTGCAATTACAAAAGCAGCATCGCAGCTCCCGCAGGACATGCCAAGTCCGCCATCATATTCAAAAGTAAACCCTGCAGATCAGCCGGTCCTTTTTCTTGCCCTTAGTTCAGCAACACAGCCCCTTTACGTTGTAAATGAATATGCTGATACATTTATAGGACAGCGCATTTCAATGGTAAGCGGAGTTGCGCAGGTACAGATATACGGAGCCCAAAAATATGCGGTAAGGGCACAGATTAACCCTTCTGCCCTTGCCACGAAGGGAATAGGAATCGATGAGGTCGCAAATGCGATACGACGCGGCAATGTAAATCTGCCCACAGGAACTCTCTGGGGTTCCAAGCAGGCATTCACCATAAAGGCGACCGGGCAGTTAAATAACGCCAAGGCTTACGAGCCTTTGATAGTAGCTTACCGCAACGGCGCACCGGTAAGGCTAAAAGATGTAGGACGGGTAATAGACAGCACTGAAAACGATAAAATTGCGAGCTGGTACGTTGATGACAGGGCTATCATCCTTGCCGTGTTGCGTCAGCCCGGAACAAACACCGTTGAAATCGTGGATTCCATAAAAAAGCTCTTCCCCTCATTCCGCGAGCAGATGCCGGCCTCAATAGATATGAATGTAATATATGACCGTTCTGTCTCAATACGGGACTCAGTAAACGATGTGAAGAACACCCTTTTTATCGCGCTCTGCCTTGTCGTGCTCGTTATATTCCTTTTTCTCAGAAATCTTTCTTCAACTTTTATTCCCAGCATGGCGCTCCCGATGTCTGTTGTGGGAACATTTTCCTTCATGTATCTTTTTAATTATTCTTTAGACAACCTCTCGCTGATGGCGCTTACCCTTTCGGTCGGATTTGTAGTGGATGATGCCATAGTCATGCTTGAAAACATAGTCCGCCACATGGAACAGGGAGAAAGCGTGTATGAAGCCGCCCTTAACGGTTCCAGGGAGATAAGCTTCACAATACTTTCAATGACTCTTTCCCTTGTAGCAGTTTTCATCCCTGTACTCTTTATGGGAGGGCTTATAGGAAAGCTTTTGCACGAGTTCGCTGTTACCATCGGATTGTCGATTCTTGTATCAGGTTTTGTTTCATTAAGCCTCACCCCGATGCTTTGCAGCAGGTTTCTAAAAGAAAAGAAAGAGGAAAAACACAGCGGCATTTACGAACTCTCCGAACGGTTTTTTAATGCCTTGTTCAGTCTCTATGACAATACTTTGAAAACAGCTATAAAACACCGGAGAACAACACTGGCAGTATCACTTATTATTCTTATTTTAACAATCTACCTTTTCGGTGCCATTCCAAAGGGATTTTTCCCGAGCGAAGACACGGGGATGATCTTTTGTTTTACCGAAGGTGCGCAGGGAATATCCTTTGAATCCATAGCACAACACCAGAAGCAGATGGCTGATATAGTAAAAACAGACAAAGATGTCCGCTCATTCATGTCAAGCGTTGGTTCCGGAGGGCCTAACCTTGCCGGAAACTCAGGGCGTATCTTTATTTATCTCAAAGACCGCTCCCAGCGCAAGCGCACAGTGGATGATATCATACAGGACCTTCGGATAAAAACAGCAGATGTCCCGGGGCTCAGGATTTTCATGCAGAATCTTCCCACAGTCCGCTTTGGAGGACAGCTTACAAAAAGCCAGTACCAATTTACTTTGCAGGGACCAAACATCGAAGAGCTTTATTCCTATACTCCGATCCTCGAAGACAAAATTCGTTTGATCCCGGGGCTTCAGGATGTAACAAGCGATTTACAGATCAAAAACCCGCAGGTAAATGTCGAGATCAACAGGGACAAGGCATCAACCCTTGGTGTCACAGCAGAGCAGATAGAAGATGCCCTTTACTATTCATACGGCGCCCGCCAGGTATCAACCATACTTGCATCCTCAAACCAGTACAGAGTAATAACTGAGCTTGAACCTAAGTATCAGACTAATCCTTCAGTTTTGTCTCTCCTATACATACGTTCATCATCAGGAGAGCTTATTCCATTAAGCGCTGTTGCAAAAATAACAAAAAATGTTGGCCCGCTTTCCGTAAACCACCTGGGACAACTTCCATCTGTCACAATCTCTTTTAACCTTAAACCGGGAATACCTCTTGGCTATGCCGTTGACGAGGTACATAAATTAGCTGATGTCACGCTTCCACCGACAATAAGCAGAAGTTTTCAGGGAACAGCGCAGGCATTTGAATCATCAATGCGGGGGTTCTGGTTTCTCCTTCTTATGGCTATAATCGTGATCTACATCGTGCTCGGTATACTCTATGAAAGCTTCATACATCCTCTGACTATTCTCTCGGGGCTTCCGTCAGCAGGACTTGGCGCACTTCTTACACTCATGCTTTTCGGCGTTGAACTAAATCTTTACGCTTTTGTAGGAATAATAATGCTCATAGGAATCGTTAAGAAAAATGCCATCATGATGATAGACTTTGCACTTGAAGCGGAAAGAAAAGAGGGGAAAAGCGCGGAAGAAGCCATTTATCAGGGATGCCTCATAAGGTTCCGTCCAATAATGATGACAACCATGGCAGCTTTAATGGCAACACTTCCCATAGCTCTTGGCTTTGGCGCCGGGGCGGAAACCCGCCGCCCATTAGGTCTTGCCGTAGTTGGAGGGTTGCTCTTTTCCCAGATAATAACTCTTTACATCACTCCTGTAATCTACATCTACCTTGACAACTTCCAGAAAAAGCTGGGCAGCAGGTTCTATGTTTTCAGGGGAGCCGGGGAAAAGTAAAACTTCTTCAAAATAATCTCTGCGATTTATCCCCGGAAGAACGACCAAGCCCCTATAATGACAAATGCAATGCCTGCTACTTTTGACATTACCTTTTCATTTATAAAGCTTGAAAGGACACTCCCTGCAAATACACCGATCGCAGAAGTAACAGCAAGGGCACAGGCTGCACCGATAAATATTGTCAGTTTGCTGTGCTCATTTTCAGAGGCATAGAGCATAGTCGCAATCTGCGTTTTATCAGCTATCTCAGCTATGAATATGGTGGAAAAGACTGTGAAGAAGACTTTCAAATCCATTTATTTCCCCTCGATTAATTTTATTCAGTTCAGAAAACACAAGATTTTGCCAGCAGACGCAAAAAAGAACATCATGCGGAGCAGATGCTCCAATAGCAGAGTATTATACCAAATGTTGGTTTTATAAATCAGTGCTTAAAATGCCTGATTCCTGTAAACACCATGGCAATCCCATGCTCATCGCATGCAGCAATGACTTCCTCGTCTTTTACCGAACCGCCGGGCTGGATTACGGATGTTATACCGGCTTCAGCCGCCGCATCAATCCCGTCCCTGAAAGGAAAGAATGCATCTGATGCGAGCGCTGTTCCCTTGGTTGGAAGCTGTGCCTTCATCCTTGCGATCTTCACGGAATCAACACGGCTCATCTGTCCGGCGCCGACACCTACGAGCTGGTCTTTATTTGCAAATATTATGGCATTTGATTTTACATGCTTTGCGATCTTCCATCCGAAGAGGAGCGCATCAAGCTCATCATTTGTGGGTTTTCTCTTTGTCGGGATCTTAATCGTGTTTTTGTCAAGGTCAGCAACATCGCGTTCCTGCATGACAAGCCCGCCTAATACCCTCTTTATATCGAGCATGCCAGCTCTCTTTGTTCTTGCCCTGTCAAAATCAAGAGTAAGAAGCCTGATATTCTTCTTTGCAGTGAGTATCTTCAATGCCTCATCAGAAAAAGCAGGAGCAATGATGGCTTCGACAAAAAGCTTTGATATCTCCTGCGCTGCATCAGAGTCAATCTGTCTGTTTATGGCGATTATCCCACCAAAGGCAGATACCGGATCAGTGGCATAAGCCTTGAGATATGCATCTTTTACAGATATCTTTGAAAGAGCTGCACCGCACGGATTCGTGTGTTTTATTATCGCACAGCCTATCCCATCAAAATCAAGTGCAACATTTAATGCGCCGTCAGCATCTATGATGTTGTTAAATGAAAGCTCCTTCCCGTGAAGCTGCTTCATGTCGGCAACTCCGCCGTCTTCGCCTCCGACCCTGAAGAATGCTCCCCGCTGATGGGGATTTTCCCCGTAACGCAGCTCCTGCACCTTCCTCACTCCTACTGCAAACTCGCCGGCAAGGAATTCTCCTTCTTTGTAAGACCTCCTTGCATTGAAGTAAGCTGAAATCACAGAGTCATATCTTGCTGTGTGTGAGAAAGCCTTGGCTGCAAGATCAAAGCAGGTTTCTTCTTTAAGGGCGCCGTTATTTCCCTTTAATTCTGCAAGGATGCTCGCATAGTCATCAGGGTTTACCACTACGGCCACGAACCTGTGGTTTTTCCCGGCAGACCTGATCATCCCCGGTCCGCCTATATCTATGTTCTCAATGGCATGTGGAAGCGGGCAGTTCTCATCTGCTGTTGTAGCCTCAAAAGGGTAGAGGTTTACAACAACCATGTCTATGTATTTTATGCCGTGCTCTTCAACCTGTTTTATGTGGGTCTCGTCATCTCTTATGGCAAGGATGCCTCCATGTACAAGAGGATGTAAAGTCTTCACCCTCCCCGAGAGCATCTCCGGGAACCCTGTAAAATCAGATATCTCCTGCACTTTTATCCCGCTCTCGCTCATTGAGCGCGCAGTGCCGCCGGTTGATATTATTTCAACGCCGAGTTCATTTAATCCCTTTGCAAAATCCACTATCCCTTTTTTATCAGAAACACTTATCAGTGCTCTTTTAACTTTGATCACGGCATATTCCTCACATATTAATTGCGCACCTTAAAACATGCGTTTTCGAATTTTCTATTTAATGCTGCCTGTTATCTGTTTATCTTATCAAGAGCAAAGGCATCATGGAGAATCCTTACTGCAAGCTCACCGTACTTTGCCTCCACGATACAGGATATCTTGATTTCCGAGGTGCTTATCATCTGGATATTGATACCGTCTTTTGAAAGCGATTCGAACATCTTCGATGCAACGCCTGCGTGGTTCCTCATCCCGGCGCCTATGATAGATACTTTCGATATATTCTCATCTGTATTGAGTTCAGCAGCTCCAATAGATTTTACTATCGGCTCCATGATCTTCAACGCCTTCTTGCAGTCAGCCTTGTTGACCGTAAAAGTTATATCCGTAAAACCGTCTTTGCTTACGTTCTGGATTATCATGTCAACCACGATGCTTGCATCAGCGAGCGGTTTAAATATTGATGCTGCTATACCCGGCCGGTCCGGAACTCTTCTTATAGATACTTTTGCATCATCGCGGGCAAGTGTAACTCCAGTGACCAAAACCTGTTCCATCGTTTCATCCTCCATAGTGACAAGTGTGCCTCCTCCTTCAGCAAAACTCGATAATACATAAAGAGGAACATTATATTTCATTGCGAATTCAACAGACCTGATTTGCAAAACCTTTGCTCCAAGGCTTGCCATCTCAAGCATTTCCTCATGGGATATCTTGTCAAGCCTTCTTGCTCCCGGGACTATCCTGGGGTCAGCGGTGTAAACTCCGTCAACATCAGTATATATCTCGCAGACATCTGCGTTTAGCGCTGCGGCAATGGCAACAGCCGATGTGTCTGAGCCGCCGCGTCCAAGCGTTGTGACATCCCCTTCTTCCGTAATTCCCTGAAAGCCTGCAACAATGGCTATGTGTCCGCTGTCAAGCGCTGCCCTTATCCGCCCGGCATTTATCTTTTCTATACGCGCCTTGGTGTGAACTTTGTCAGTGAGCATTCCTACCTGGCGGCCGGTAAAGGAGACTGCTTTTTCTCCCATACTCCTGATTGCTATTGCCACAAGTGCAATAGATACTCTTTCGCCGGAAGACATGAGAACATCCATCTCTCTTTCATTAGGAAGGTCAGTTATCTTGTGAGCAAGACCTATAAGACGGTCTGTATCACCTGACATCGCTGATACAACAACAACAACCTGATTTCCCTTCTTCTTCGACTCTATAATCTTCTTTGCAACATTCTTAATTCTTTCGGTGTCGCCTACAGACGTTCCACCGTACTTTTGAACTATCAGTGCCATTCATCATCCCTCCAGATAGATCATCATAGTCATCACAGAGAGTTCCAGAGCATTTCTCTTTGTTCTCTGCAAGTTAATTTCTTCTCACCCATTCTTGCCCAGAAAATATCCCATCAATTTGTATCCATCGCTAAAAAAGAATTTCGTACTCAAAGCTTCTTTTTCAGAAAATGCACTTGCTCCATTGGCTTTAACACCTGTGCCATAAAGAGAGAAATTCACAGGGTCAGACGTATGTGTGCGGAGTTTGACAGGTGTCGGATGGTCAGACATAACCAGTATCCTGTACTCGCCAAACTGCGGCATCTCAGCTATAATTCTTTTCAAGACCTTTAAGTCAATATCCTCCATGGACTTGATCTTGTTTTTCAAATCACCATTATGGCCTGTCTCATCAGGCGCCTCAATGTGAAGATAAACGATATCAACTTTTTTTAAAGCCTTAAGTGCATTCTCTGCTTTGCCTTCATAATTTGTATCAATGTATCCTGTTGCACCGGGAACATTTACCACTTCAAATCCAAGATATATACCTATGCCGTTAACAAGGTCAACAGCGCTTATCACAGCGCCATCCAATCCATACTTATCACGAAAAGGAGAAACTGCCGGCCTTGTCCCTTCACCCCAGAGCCAGATATCAGTTGCAGGCTTATCTCCCCTTGCTATCCTTTTCCTGTTCACATCATGGTCTTTTAAAATCTTAGATGCTTTCTCCATTATCACCTTAAGCTCATCCGAGCCATCTCCGCCAGGCATGTAGCCGGAAACAGCCTGCCCCGATATATCATGGGGAGGAACAAGCTTAACCCCATTAAACTTTCTTTTGCTGACCATCAGGTGGCGGTAGCTTTTCCCAGGATAGAATGAAGTGGTTGAGTCGGAAAGCTTGCTGTTTATATCATTTATCAAAATGGATGCTTCATCGGTCCCGATATGCCCGGCGCTGTAGTCGTCCATTTTACCGTCAGCTATTGTAACGAGATTGCATCTTAATGCTGTGTCATTAGGAGAAAGATTAACTCCTATGCTCGCAGCCTCAAGAGGAGCCCTCCCTGTGTAGACTTCAGCGGGATTATAGCCGAGCACGGAAAGGCTTGCCACATCGCTTCCAGGGTTCATCCCATCTGGAATCGTCCTTGCCATTCCGCTTGTCCCGTTCTTTGCGATAAAATCCATATTGGGAATATTGGCTGCTTCAAGCGGGGTTTTCCCGCCAAGTTCAGGAAGTGCAACATCAGCCATCCCGTCGCCTAATACAATCAGATATTTCATTTCTCTAACCTCACTCAGCCTCAACTCTGATAGAAACAGTTGAATCAAGGACAATGGGAAGCCGGTCAATCTCCTGAAGCGATTTTCTCACTGCTTTCTCAATGGCATCATGAGTCATTATCACGACCGAAACCTTTCCGTCTGTCGCCTTGTTCTTCTGGATTACTGTTGAAATGCTTATTCCATTATCTCCGAGTATGCCTGATATCTTGGAAAGCACTCCCGGCATGTCAACAACACTGAAGCGGAAGTAAAACCTTGAAGTTATTTCATCTACAGGTTTTATCTTTTTTCTGCTTATATTGTTAAGCTTGAATGAGAGCGGAGATATCCTGCTTTGAGCTCCGGAGAGTATATCTCTTGCAATCTCTATCATGTCGCCTACAACCGCCACTGCGGTGGGCAGTTCCCCGGCGCCCTTGCCGAAAAGGATCGTCCTTCCTGAATTCTTGCCTACGATATAAATCGCATTATATTCATTATTCACATTGGAAAGGGGATTATCAAAGGGGATCATTGTCGGATTCACCCTTATATCTATCTCGCCGTCTATATTCTTGGCTATGGCAAGAAGCTTCACTTTGTAACCTAGGTCATAGGCGTATTTTATATCAAGCGGTGAAATGTCGGTAATCCCTTCAGTGTGTATCTCTTCAAGAGGGATGTTTGTCCCGAATGCAAGAGCTCCAAGCACAGCGATTTTATGGGCAGAATCGCCGCCGCCTATATCAAGAGTCGGATCAGCCTCGGCAAAACCTTTATCCTGCGCTTCTTTTAATGCTGAAGGGAAATCCTTCCCCTCTTCTGTCATCTTGGTCAGTATATAATTCGATGTTCCATTTATGATACCGTAAATGGACTGCACCTCATCGGCGGCAAACCCCTCTTTCAGCGACCTGATGACAGGAATGACTCCGCCAACGCTTGCTTCAAATCCTATATTTTTCCCGGCTTTTACAGCAGCCCCGAATATCTCAACGCCGTGCTTTGCAAGAAGTGACTTATTGGCAGTTGCAACATGTTTGCCATTTCCGAGTGCCCCGAGGATAAATTCTTTTGCAGGATTTATCCCTCCTATAAGTTCAACAATAATTTCAATTTCAGGGTCTTCTATCAATTCCTTTGCATTGGCAGTTAACATTGATTTGTCTATGTCAATCCCGCGCGAAGATTTAATGTCAAGGTCTGCGATTCTTTTAAGCACGAGTTCAGCGCCAAGCTTTTTCTCAATAATGTCATGGTTCTGTTTAAGGATCTTTACAACACCCTTCCCTACAGTTCCAAACCCAATCAATCCTGCATAAATCTTTCTCATTTGAAGCTCCGCAATTTTGGATTATGCTCCTTTGCTCAATACCTTTTTTATACCTCTTACGGCCTGACGTATCCTATGTTCATTCTCAACAAGAGCAAACCGCACATTACCTTCCCCGTAAGGGCCAAAACCAATACCCGGAGAAACTGCCACTTTTCCTTCAGTGAGCAATCTTTTTGAAAATTCCATTGAGCCAAGTTTCCTGAATTCTTCAGGTATCTCAGCCCATACAAACATAGTCCCTTTAGGTTTCTCTACTTTCCATCCAGCTCTGTTAAGACCGGAAATCAAAGCATCGCATCTTGATTCGTATATGTCTCTTATTTCCTCAGAAACATGCTGAAGCTCGTTTAAGGCAACTGTTGCAGCGATCTGAATGGGCTGGAACATGCCGTAGTCAAAATAGCTTTTGAGCCTTCCAAGCGCCTGTATAATCCTGTGGTTGCCTACGCAAAATCCAACTCTCCAACCGGGCATGCTGTAGCTTTTTGACATTGTATAAATCTCGACACCGACGTCCTTTGCACCCGGCACCTGAAGAAAGCTTGGCGCCTTATAATCTCCAAAAGTAAGGTCTGCATATGCAAAATCGTGTATGACAATAATGTCCCGCTGCTTGGCAAATGCTACGACCTTCTCAAAGAAGCTAATATCAACCGTGACTGTTGTAGGGTTGTGAGGAAAACTTATTATTATTATCTTTGGACGCGGCCAGCTTTCTTCATAAGCCTGAAGCAGATTTTCAAAAAAATCAGAATCCCTTGAAAGCTTTACGCTCTTAAGGTTTCCCCCGGCTATGACAATGCAGAATGAATGTATCGGGTATGTGGGGCTTGGCACAAGGGCAACGTCGCCGGGTTCAATCACGGCAAGGGCAAGATGGGACAAGCCTTCTTTTGCGCCGATTGTGACGATAGCTTCTGCGTCGGCATCTATGGTGACTCCATACTTGCGTCTATACCAGTCAACGATGGCAAGCCTGAGTTTATATATTCCTCTTGAAACAGAGTATCTGTGGTTCTTTGGATTATCAACTGCTTCCTTAAGCTTCTCAATAATAGGCGCAGGCGTCGGCAGATCAGGATTACCCATGCCAAGGTCTATTATATCCTCACCGCTTCGCCTTGATTTGAGTTTTATCTCATCTATGATTGCAAAGGCATATGGTGGAAGTCTCTTTATCCTGTGAAACTCTTCTGCCATTTTCAGCTTTCCTTTCCGAATTGCTCGTCAGCCATGTAGGAACTTCTGACAAAAGGACCGGATGCAACTGACCTGAATCCAAGCTTCTTCCCTTCCGCTTCGTACATCCTGAAAACTTCGGGATGGATGAATTCGCTGACAGGAATGCTCTCTTTCGTTGGCGTAAGATACTGCCCGATGGTCAGCATTTCGCAGCCTGCCTGCCTTAAGTCTTTCATGACTTCAACAACCTCAGCATATTCCTCTCCAAAGCCTACCATTATCCCTGATTTAGTTATTATCTCGCTAGAATTTTCCCTTACAGTTTTTAAAACCGAAAGAGAAGCTCTGTAATCAGCCTGGGGCCTTACTGAAGAATAAAGACGGGGCACTGTTTCAATGTTGTGGTTTATAACATAGGGCTTTGCATCGCAAACCGTTTTAATTGCTTCCCTGCTTCCTTTAAAATCCGGAATTAATATCTCTACTTTTGTCTCGGGGCGTAATTTTCTTATTTCTAAAACCGTTTTAGCAAAATGCTCCGCTCCGCCGTCAGCAAGATCATCGCGCGTAACAGAAGTTATGACTACATATTTCAATTCCAGCTCTGCCACAGCCATTGCAACCTTTGCCGGCTCATCAGCGTCAAGCGAGGAGGGAATGCCTTTGTTTACTGAGCAGAAAGAGCACTGTCTTGAGCAGACATCGCCCATTATCATGAATGTTGCAGTAGGTCTTTTAAAACACTCCCCAATATTAGGACAGCGTGCTTCTTCACAGACCGTAGATAATCCTTTTTCACGGAGTATTTTTTTAACTCCATGAAGTTCCTTCATATCAACCCCTCTTTTCACAAGCCAGCGGGGCAGTCTCCCTGACATTTATTTCTCCAATTTTCTTTAAAAAAAATCTGCTTCATTACAGCAAGTTGCTGGTATTTCCTCCCAGAAAACGGATTTATTTTTTACTCTCTTCATCCTAAAATAGCAAGCAATTTGAAGTCGTGGTAGTGGGTCAGTTTGAAATTCTCTCCCCTTGAAATGCTTGTCCGCTCATGCTATATTGATAAGCATGAAGAAACAAAAACAACCTCAAGATATAAATGCTCTGGCAAAGAATATAGTTGATCAAACAACAGAAGAAAAGAAAGAATCCGCTCCGGTAATTCCTGCAAAAAATCCTGCTGCTGTCGCTCTCGGTCGTCTTGGTGGATTAAAAGGCGGCAAAGCACGTGCTGAGAAACTATCTGCAAAAAAAAGAAAAGAGATAGCACAAAAAGCGGCTAAAGCACGATGGACAAATCTAAAAAATAAGAATCCTTAATCTAAATCAAATAAAGGTAATTGTTCTCCTGACTGCGGAAATGCTTGCGAAAATCCTTTATCGAATGCTTTTTTTGTTTTTGTTGCATTTGCTATACCAATAATTTGCCAAAGATGTGCCCTGAATGCAGGAATCCCAACCTGATCAGTTAAAAATTGAAATAATTTGTATTTTCTTCCTCCACTTTTATAAATAACAGGATTTTTTTCGTCTAACATTTCAAGGATAGCACCATTACTATTGGCAAGAGGCGTATAAACGTATTTCCTTATAAATTTAGAAAAAAACTGCGGATGTTTATTTTTATAGAGTCGCCGCAAATTATATAACATATAAAGAACATCAAAAAATTGATCTGGAAATTCTTTTTCCCATTCTCTACATTCTTGCCGTATAAATTCTTTGAAAAGCTCTCTGTATTCTTCTTTTTTCTTATCTTTTATATAACCTGTTGCTTCATCGACAAGGGCAATAATGCCAATTTTAGCAGACGATCTTATTATTATTTCAGCTTGCATAGCTAAAAAATATTGATTTGGTTTTAATATACCAAGTTTTTTTGCTTCAAAAATTGCATCACATACCTCGATAAGTGTTAAAGCTTCATATCCATGTGCGAGATCACCACGTAACGTCTTGAAAACAATAGGATTATCAAGTTTTTGGCGTGTTTCTTGTGGGATTACTGATCCCAGTCCTTTACTATTGAAAGTTCTAAGAAAAACATTGCCACCTTCAGATTTCATGCCTAAGCCTTTTGCTAATGCTTTTTTATGAAATAGTCGTCGCCTATCTTTTAAGACATAGCAGTCAAGAGTAATATCTCCAAATGGTAGTTCACCTTCATTAATAGCTATTGGATTTTCTTTATCTCCAATATCCCACCGAGTAGCAGCAGCTCTCTTTGCAATTTCTTTGCGTGCTTCAGGAGTTAAGGTTGCTGCCCGTGCATATCCACCTTTTGCTTTTCCACTATCTTTGTCATTCATGCTTGCACCTCAAAGTTAAGATTATGCTTGCATTATAATATTTGCAAGCATATATTGTCAATTATTATTTTAATGCTTGCAGAAAAACACTTGACAATGCTTGAGCGGTCAAGTATATTGTATATATGAATAAATTAACTCTTCAAAAACAAGTTCAGATAATAAGCGCACTGGTTGAAGGTAACTCAATCAGAGCCACTTGCAGAATGACAGGAGCGGCTAAAGGAACAGTATTGAAGCTCTTGGCTGATGTTGGGAAAGCTTGCTCTGAATATCAAGACAAGGCATTTGTAAATCTTACCTGTAAGAAAATTCAATGTGATGAAATCTGGTCTTTCTGTTATGCGAAAGAAAAGAACGTGCCGGAAGATAAAAAGGATCAATTCGGCTATGGCAATATGTGGACATTTACAGCTATTTGCGCTGATACAAAGCTTGTTCCAAGTTGGAGAATAGGAAGGCGTGACATAGAAACAGCAACCGAGTTCATGGAAGATTTGGCAGGTAGGCTAAAGAATAGAGTTCAGCTAACAACAGACGGACACAGAGCATATCTTGAAGCTGTAGAAAGTGCCTTCGGCTATCAGATAGATTATAGCCAGCTTATAAAACTATATGGCAATGAAGGCGACAGAGAAGGAGAGAGGAAATATAGTCCTGCTCAATGCACCGGAAGTATTAAAATGAAGATACAAGGCAATCCAGACCTGAACCACACCTCGACAAGCTTCGTTGAACGCCAAAATTTAACAATGCGTATGAGTATGAGAAGATTTACAAGGCTTACAAATGCCTTTTCAAAAAAGGCAGAGAACCTTATTCATGCAGTATCGCTTCATTTCATGTATTATAATTTCTGTAGGATTCATCAGACGTTAAGAGTAACTCCAGCAATGGAAGCAGGAATAACAGACCATGTATGGGAAATAGAAGAAATATTAAATTTACAATAATCAATAAATAACATAGTTAATCCCTCTAATATGTGAAAATAGTATATAGAATTAAATAATTCTTGACGAAGCAGGTTCATGTTTGTATCATTTACTCAAATAATAACAAAGGGGAGAACTATGGACTTGGTATCTATTATTTCAATATTAGCGATAATAATTGGAATTTTTACTTTTCCATCATCTGCTATAAATAAATTAGAGCAAAAAATATCTTCTAAAATTTTTGCAAAAAATTCTCCATCAGAAGTAATTGATATTGAAAAAATAAACAAATCTCTTGAATAATTCAAGATAAATAATTCAATCTGAATCTTGGAATCAAACCCCTCCCGCACACAAGGATTAATAGAGACATTCTATAATTTACCATCCAAATTTTTAAAATCACCACGAAGATTTGATATTTTTATATGGACAATAATAATATGGCTCTGTCTCCTTGTAGAGTCAGAGAGAGAAACTTTATTAAGAACAATAACTCTCTCTGTTCCTTTTAGGTTTTCAATTTCTGTAAGTTCACTAACGTTTTCATTTGTTGTAAAATTTATAATAGCTTTTTTGTTTTCATTCGCTTCTAATCTTAGCCTACACTTTTATATACAATCTTATCTTGGTATATTAAAAACATCAGAAGCTGATAAAATTATACAGTTGGTTAAATTGTTAAATAAACAATCGGGAATTAAAAAAATCTATGAAGATAGATTAAGAGTTGCTGCCATCAATCAGCAGTATTCAAGAGATGTAATGGAAGAATTATCTCATTCTGAAACAATTAAACTTTTATCAATTGCTGGTTATGAATATATAGGGAAAGGAGAAGGAGAATCGCTTTTCTATGATGTTTTAAGAGAGCGAAATTGGATAAAAGTTGAGAGTGTTATTTTGAATCCAGACAATGATGAAGTGATTAATGAAAGAATACATCAACTTAGAAAAATACTACCACCTTATACTAAAGAGGATCTTAAAAAAGAAATTTGTAATACTATAGATAAATTTAAAACATTAAATAAAATACGTTCTGATAGAACTGTTCAATTATATTATTGTAAATTTCATCCTATTTTTAGATTAATTATATTGGATAAATGTTTATTTATGAGTACCTATGAAATTGATAGGCATGGACATGAATCACCTGTTTACAAAATAGATAAGGTTACAGAAGATAATAAAGATAATTTATCTTTATATGATTCTTTTAATAATTTATTTGATAAACTAAAAGAAAATTCAACAGAAGTTTCTCTTTAATTATTTTTCAAACTGACCCACTACCGAAGTCGTAGCTTTCGATTATGAACATTGAACTTTTCTGCAATATCAACATATTTTCCTTAGAAAAAAACATTACCAGTGAAGAATCCCCTAATTTTCTGTCTGTAATGTCTAAATATTTTTTCTTGACAAAAATAGAAAGACTTATAATATATATTCTCTATTGATTTAATAGACTACTACTATGATTTCTAAAAAAGCAAAATATGCGTTAAAAGCCCTGGTATATATGGCAAAGGAATATCAGAAAGGACCAATTTTGATATCTAAAGTTGCGACTGAAGAGAAAATTCCCAAGAAATTTCTGGAATTAATTCTGCTTACCCTAAAAAATAATGGCATACTTCAAAGCAAGAAAGGGAAAGGGGGAGGATATTACCTTGGAAGACCTCCGGAGTCTATAACTGTTGGCAGAGTGGTAAGAATCCTTGATGGGCCTCTTGCACTGGTTCCCTGTGTGAGTGAAACTGCCTATGCAAAATGCGATGAATGTATAGACGAAAGAACCTGCGGCATTCGATTAGTAATGAAGGATGTACGCGATTCAATTGCACATATACTGGATAGCACTTCTATAGCCGATATGTTGGAAAAAATCAAAAAGCTTGAACCAAAAGAGGAGCCCTCTTTGGAATATAACATCTAAAATTTTTTTTGACTCAATAGTCTATTTAGATGATAGACTTTAAAGGCTTTAAACCTAAAAAGTAAAAAAAGGAGGAGGAAAGATAGTGCATAGAAAAATATTTAGTCTGCTGGCAACAGGAATCATTCTAACCGTGATAGTGGGATTCTCTACTTTATCAATTGCCGAAGTAAGTTTATTAAATGTCTCTTACGACCCAACTCGGGAACTATATCAGGAGTATAATGCTGCTTTTGCAAAATACTGGAAGGGTAAAACAGGTGAAGATGTAATTGTAAAACAATCGCACGGCGGTTCAGGCAAACAGGCTCGTGCTGTTATCGACGGTCTTGAAGCTGATATCGTAACCCTTGCCCTTGCCTATGACATAGATGAGATAGCTGTAAGGGGAAAACTTATTCCTGAGAACTGGCAGTCAAGGCTCCCAAACAACAGCGCCCCCTACACATCAACTATTGTTTTCCTTGTAAGAAAAGGAAATCCTAAGAAAATTAAAGATTGGGCTGACCTCATAAAGCCCGGTGTCTCAGTAATAACACCTAATCCAAAAACCTCAGGAGGAGCTCGCTGGAACTATCTTGCAGCCTGGGGCTATTCCCTGAAAAACGAAGGGAATAGTGAATCAAAGGCAAAAGATTTTGTCGGCAAACTCTATAAAAATGTACCTGTCCTTGACTCAGGGGCAAGAGGCTCAACTACTACATTCGTTCAAAGGGGCGTAGGTGATGTTCTTCTCGCCTGGGAGAATGAAGCATTCCTTGCCGTGAATGAACTGGGTAAAGACAACTTTGAAATCATTGTCCCATCACTTAGCATACTTGCAGAGCCGCCGGTAACTGTAGTTGACAAGGTTGTTGACAGGCACAGGACCCGCAAGGCTGCAGAGGCTTATCTTCAATACCTTTACTCTCCGGAAGGACAGGAAATCGCGGCGAAGAATTATTACCGTCCGCGTCTCGCATCAATAGAAAAAAAATATGAGAAACAGTTCCCTAAAATAAATCTTTTTACGATTGATACACTATTTGGCGGTTGGAAATCCGCTCAGAAAAAGCATTTCGAGGATGGCGGCATATTTGACCAGATTTACGGAGCAGGGAAATAATAGCACAATATTATAATGAAACTTTCAATTAGACAAAACAGCGTTATCCCGGGCCTTGGCCTTTCGCTTGGATACACGATTTTTTATCTGTGTCTCATAGTTCTTATTCCGCTTTCAGCCGTAATCTTTAAATCAGCTCAGATGACAGCGGGAAGTTTTTTGGAAACTGTTACAACACCCCGTGTCATTGCCTCTTACAAGCTCACTTTCGGAGTTTCGCTTCTTGCGGCGCTGACTAATGGTTTTTTTGGTATCCTTGTCGCATGGGTGCTTGTAAGATATCCTATCCCTTTTAAAAAGCTCATTGATGCGATCGTTGATCTTCCTTTTGCCCTTCCCACAGCAGTGGCCGGGATAACACTTGCTGCTGTTTATGCTCCGAACGGATGGATAGGAAAATATCTTGAGGCATATGGAATCAAGGTTGCATATACTCCGACAGGGATTTTTATCGCTCTCACTTTTATAGGGCTTCCTTTTGTTGTCCGTACAGTACAGCCGGTGCTTGAAGACCTTGAGGCAGATGTTGAAGAGGCTGCTGTTTGTCTTGGAGCTAACCGCTGGCAGACATTCACACGTGTTATATTCCCCACACTTTTGCCATCCCTGCTTACAGGATTTGCCCTTGCCTTTGCAAGGGCGGTCGGGGAATACGGTTCCGTAATCTTTATCGCCGGAAACATGCCAATGGTATCAGAGATAACATCTCTTCTCATCATTACAAAACTTGAACAGTATGATTATATGGGTGCAACCGCAATAGCCTCAGTAATGCTTATGGCTTCATTTATCATCCTTTTTGCCATAAACATATTGCAATGGTGGTGCTCGAAATATACGCAAAAATAAAAGGGAATAAAGCATGTCCAAAAGTGGAAAAAATAGAAACAGCAAATCTGCTGATACAGCGACTGGTGCATTAAATGAACCTCCTCTCATCCGCTGGATATTAACAGGAACTGCTTTTTTATTTCTTGGGATATTTCTTCTTGTTCCACTTGCCGCAGTTTTTTCTCAGGCTTTTGAAAAAGGAGTTGATGCTTATTTTAAAGCAATAACAGAGCCGGATGCAGTTTCAGCTATAAAGCTTACTATTATTATAGCACTGGTGAGCGTCCCGCTGAATATGATATTCGGAGTTGTTGCAGCATGGGGGATCACCAAATTTGATTTTCGCGGCAAGAGCCTTCTTATAACGCTGATTGACCTTCCCTTTTCTGTATCGCCTGTCATCTCCGGGCTGGTATATGTTTTGATTTTCGGTTTACAGGGATGGTTTGGGCCATGGCTCAGCGAAAATGGAATAAAGATAATATTTGCTGTCCCGGGCATCCTCCTTGCAACAATCTTTGTGACATTCCCTTTTGTGGCAAGAGAGCTTATACCTCTCATGCAGGCTCAGGGAAAGGAAGAGGAAGAGGCAGCCCTTGTACTAGGAGCCTCAGGCATTAAAACTTTTTTCCGAGTAACCCTTCCGAATGTAAAATGGGGAATTCTCTATGGAGCAATCCTCTGCAATGCAAGGGCGATGGGAGAGTTCGGGGCAGTCTCAGTTGTGTCAGGTCATATCAGGGGAGCAACAAACACGATCCCTCTCCATGTAGAAATACTTTACAACGAATACAACTACTCGGCTGCATTTGCAGTGGCATCGCTTCTTGCCCTTCTGGCTCTGTTAACCCTTGTAGTCAAGAGCATCGTGGAATGGAAGGTTAAAGAAGAAACAGTGAGTCAATGAAAGGGGAAATAAAATGGGCATTGAAGTCTCCAATGTAACAAAAACATTCGGTGGATTCACTGCGCTTAAGAATGTAACTTTAGACGTTCCATCCGGAGAACTTGTTGCGCTTTTGGGGCCATCAGGCTCAGGAAAGACAACGCTGTTAAGAATTATCGCAGGTCTTGACCGGCCTGACCAGGGGACAATCCTCTTTGACGGCGTTGAAACAACCGGACAGCGCGTCCGTGAAAGGCAAGTTGGTTTTGTATTCCAGCATTACGCACTATTCAGACATATGACAGTATTTAAAAATATTGCCTTCGGGCTTGAAGTGAAGCCAAAGAAATTCCGTCCATCAAAGGAGGAAATAAAAGATAAAGTCCACAAGCTGCTAAAACTTATCCAGCTTGATCAGCTTGCTTCACGTTATCCCTCACAGCTTTCAGGAGGACAGCGCCAGCGTGTAGCCCTTGCAAGGGCTCTTGCTGTTGAGCCAAAAGTTCTTCTCCTTGATGAACCTTTTGGCGCCCTTGATGCAAGGGTAAGAGAGGAATTGCGCCGCTGGCTGCGCCGGCTTCATGACGAGATACATGTAACATCGGTTTTTGTAACCCATGATCAGGAAGAAGCTCTAGAAGTAGCAGACAGGGTAGTCGTGATGAACGAAGGACAGATCGAACAGGCAGGAACGCCTGAAGATGTTTATGAAAAACCCTCAACCCCTTTCGTTTATAATTTTCTTGGCAATGTAAATCTTTTCCATAGCAGGGTACATGAAGGACAGGCAAAAATAGGGAATATCAGCATAGATCTTCCTGAATACGGTGAAGCTATTAACATACCGGCAGTTGCCTACGTCCGTCCCTATGACATTGAGGTCAACCGCATAAGAAACCATATTGATGAAATGGAAGCAATAGTGCTCAGGATTCAGCTCACCGGGGCAACAACGCGCCTCGAGCTTATTCTGCCCGGCACCAACGAACTGGTAGAGGCAGAGCTTACCCGGGACCGCTCGCGTGAGCTTGCTCTCAGCGAGGGAGAAAATATTTTTATCAGGCCGCGCAATATAAGGGTATTTCTCAGAGACTGACTGTTTTCTAAAATAACAATACACTGCGCCGAACAGCATTATCGCGTTTGAATTGTTTTTGAAAAGAGGACAGACGTTAACCATCTGAAAGAGGAGGAGATTATCACGAATAAACAATTAACGACGCAAGCTGTACTTATTAACTAACACAGGTAACATTAATATTAACAACTACATTGATGAAAGGAGAAAAAATTGAAGAGGTTTAGATTATTTACCCTGTTTTTTGCATTTCTTTTCTTCACTACCCTTTCCTTTGCAAGCGAAGTCGAAATTCTTGTAAAGAAACTCGTCCAGAAAGGAATTCTCACGGAAGAGGAAGCTAAGGAGATGCTCTCTGAAACCAAAGCAGAAGAAAGTAAACAAAAGGAGGCACAAAAAGAAACAGTAAAAGAAGAAGTTAAAACCGAAATGGCCAAGACACAGGAAGTCCTGAAAAACACCATACTTCCGACATGGGTAAAAAACACAACCTTCTCAGGTGACGTAAGGTTAAGGTATGCCTATGACCGTATGAAAGATGATATTGCCGGAGAAGATACCAATTTTGCAGACAGACAGAGGCTGAGGTTCAGGCTTCGCTATGGCTTTGAAACTGTGGTAAATGACAAGGTAAAGGTCGGATTAAGGTTTGCAACAGGAACAGGAGACCAGACATCAACAAACCAGACCATGCAGGATACGTTTTCAGCCAAAAACATCTGGCTTGACCAGGCATTTATTGAGATTAAGCCCATTCCTGAACTCAGATTAATAGGTGGTAAAATAGAAAATCCATTCTACACAACTGATCTAGTATGGGACCCCGATGTTAAACCTGAAGGAATAGTGGTACAGGCAAAAAAATCCTTTGGTGAAAAAGAACTAAATATAGAGCCATTTATGACCTTTGGATTCTTCCCCATTGATGAGTCATCAACGGATTCAAACGACCAATCTCTTTACGGTCTGCAAGGTGGAGCGTCTGCTGCGCTGTTTGGGACAAAACTTAAGTTTGCAGCAGGATATTATGATTTTCACAATATAAAAGGAGCTGCAATTGAAGATGTAAGTCCAGCGAACATCAGGAAGTCAAACACATTCATTGAAGGTGATGATGACAAAAATCTCTTCGCCTATGATTACAGGCTATTCACATTAGGAGGAGAGTTTACACCCATTGAATTTGATGCCTTTGGGACAATAATTCCGGTCACATTGTATGGAGATTTTGTCAAAAATTTAGTCAGCGATGTGGACTTTGATACCGGTTACCTTGGTGGCATAAAGATAGGTGCAATAAAGAACGCCGGAGATTTTCAGGTCGCATATGATTATAGAAAGCTTGAGAAAGATGCTGTCTATGCACCGATAGCAGATTCAGATTTTCACGCTGGGGGCACAAACGCAAAAGGGAGCAAGTTCTCGGCAACCTATGCGGTCCTGAAGAATACGACTCTGGGAATAGTATATTTCGATACTAAAGCTGTTACTAAGGCTGCTGCAAATCAAAGCGACCTTAGAGTTAAAACTCTATTTCTTGAAACTGTAGTTAAATTTTAGATTAAATAAAAGTGCAAAGGGGAACTCCTTTTTATTTACGCAGCATACATCCAAAAAAAATAATGCTGCAACTGCTACACCCAAATAAAATAGAGAGGAGTTCCCTCAAACACCTTTTTAATTACCAGAAATAATCAGGCAAGTTTCCGCAAATAGGGCGCTCGCCAGAAAAGAAATAATCCGAAGGCAAGTGCTATAACTGCACCAAACTCTGCACCGGCAGGAATACTGACATGTTCTGCAACAGCTCCTGCCATCAATGATCCGAGAGGAAAGAGGCCGAGGAAAAAAAGAGTATAAATACTCATAACCCTGCCGCGCAATTCATCAGGCACTATGGTTTGAATCAATGTATTAATAGTCGTATTCTGGAGCATGAAACCCCACCCCACAGCAACTAAAAGCAGACAGGAAATATAAAAAATCCTCGACACCGCAAAAAGGATTATCATAAGAGGAAAGAAAAGATTCCCGAATGTGAGGATCATCCCTCTCCGCTTTGAATGCCCAAACCATGCGATCATCAATGCACCCATAAGTGCTCCAAAACCGGAAGATGCGCTCATTATCCCAAGTCCTGATGGACCTTTATGCAATACATCTTTTGCAAAAGCAGGCAAAAGTGTTGCATAGCTGAAAGCAAACAGATTAGAAACCGCAACAAGCATGAGGAGTGTTAAAATTGTTTTGTTATGACGTATATAGGATAACCCTTCCTTTAACTGCTTGAGTGGAGAGTCCTTTGTTGCCGCTCCGACATAAGGCCTGACCTTCATCATCATAAGTCCAATAATTACAGGTATGAAACTCAGTCCGTTAATGGAAAAACACCATCCCGGCCCGAGAAGTGCAAGGCCTATTCCTGCTAACGTCGGCCCTATAACGCGTCCGGTATTGAATATAACAGCATTAAGCGCAATTGCATTTGCCATGTCTTCACGTTCTACCATTTCAACTACAAAGGCCTGCCGCGTAGGTGCATCAAAGGAATTTACAGCTCCAAAGAAAAATGAAAGCACCACTATGTGCCAGGGACGTACAGTTCCGATAAAAACATCAGTGGCAAGGACAAATGCAAGAAGCATTGATGAAATCTGCGTCATAACCAACATCATCCGTTTTGGTACACGGTCTGCAATTACTCCTGCTGAAGGAGACAATAATAATGTTGGAATGGAAGCTGCAAAATTCACAATACCCAGATAAAGAGGAGAACTCGTTAATGCATATACAAGCCACGACTGGGCAACATTCTGCATCCAGGTCCCGGTAATGGAAATTGTCTGCCCTGTAAAGAAGAGACGGTAGTTTCTGTGCTTAAGCGCAGAGAATGCTCCGCTAAACTTAACATCTTCTTTAAAGTTGCCAGTTGTTATTTCATCTCCTACTGCTTCTGATGAGACATTCAGTACTGTTTTTCCTGTTTCTTTTTCTTTATCTATATCCATAAAATAGGTTTTTTGCTTTTTTAAAGTTTCTATATTCTATGCGCAGCGTCTTCTCCTCCAACATCTGTATGCAAATTCAATGGCATATTAAGTTGTAATTATTACTCCTCTTCTAATAAAATAAAAAAATAATGGATATAAAGAAATTTGACATAATAAAAAATGCATTCAAGTCAAGGGGGAGAAAATATTTTTTCTCTCTCGCAGGGCTGATTCTTTTTTACTCTCTACTTTTTGAGTATCTCTACAGCAATCTGGAGCATAAAGAAATAGATTTTTTCAGATCCTTTGAATTCATAATAGAAAGCATGACAACAACCGGATACGGCGGTCTTCTGCCATTTTATCATCCGGTGATGAACATTTTTGCCATTATTCTTCAGGTTTCCGGGGTGCTTATGATATTCATGACGATCCCTATTTTTTTTGTGCCATGGCTTCAAAGAAAGATGAGCACTGAACCGCCGCATAAAGCCTCTGAAGACATAAAGGATCATGTAATCATTTGCAGATATTCTGAGGCGGTAAATTTTCTGATTGAGGAACTTGAAATTAACGGCTTCCCATACATAGTAATCGAAAAGGATCGGGAAACGTGTTTCAATCTTTTAGAGCAGGGAATAACAAGCATTCAGGGAGATCCAAACTCTTCTCAGGCATTGAAAAATGCAGGAATCTCATCTGCACGGTGCATTCTTGTAATGTCAAAAGATGAGGAAAATGCAAGCATTATACTGACTGCAAGGCAGTTGTGCGATCTTCCGATTATAGCAACTGTAGAGAATCCTGAAAATTCAAGATACCTCGAATATGCCGGAGCAGCAAAGATTGCCTGCCCAAAACATGAGCTAGGCGCAAGAATGGCATACAAAACCGCGTTCCCCATTGCACTGGATCTGTCAAAGGCTCTGCATATTCCTGCAAACCTCCATATTACGGAAATACTGGTACATAAAGACTCCTCCATAGCCCGGAAATCTCTTTCAGAGGCAGCAATAGGCAATGTAAGCGGGGCAAAGATAATAGGAATCTGGGCCAATGGGAAATTTGCAACCGAACTTCATTCGGACACTATGATAGAGCCATCTTCCATCTTACTTGCAATCGGAACAGAAAAAGAAATTGAAGAACTAAGACATCTTTCACTTTCTGCTCAAGGATATTCTGACAACAAATCTGGAAAAGTTATAATAGTGGGGTTTGGCAATGTGGGACAGGAGATCTATAAATATCTTTCCCATATACCCGAGAATGTCGCGATTGTTGACAGACAGGAATTTGAAATAGGAAATTTATTTGTCGGTAATGCTTCTGATGACGGGATTCTCAAAAAAGCAGGGATAGAAAATGCATCGGTAGTCCTGATTTGTCTCAATGATGACGCCAATTCGCTATACACAACGCTTGTAGCCAGGAATCTTAACCCTGACGCATATATAATAACCAGGTGCAATATCCTTACCAACATTGATAAGTTCTACAAGGCTGGTGCAAACTATGTAGTAGCTCTTCCAATGATATCTGGAATAATGCTTGCAAGTCTTGTGACAGGAAAGGGGAAACTCGAATTCGAAAAACTGAATGTCGCAAGATTCGTTGTAAAATCCTCTAAGCTTGCTGGTCATGCACTTCGCGACACAGGAATCAGGGAAAAAACCAGATGCACAATAATAGGGATAGAACACAGCGGAACAATACTCCTTGATCTTATTCCGGATTTAGAACTGTGTTATACTGATGTTCTTGTAACTGTTGGGACTGAAAGAGCTCTCAGGAGATTTTACGAGGAGTTTGACACTGCTCCCCTGCCTTAGCAATAGTCTCAAGCATTTCGTTGTGAATTAAACCGTTAGTCGCAAGGACTTCCTTTTCGCGGATATTAAATGAGTTGTTCTTAAAATCAGTCATCTTGCCGCCGCTTTCAAGCACAATAAGCCCTCCGGCGGCAGTATCCCAGGGGCTGAGTTTCATCTCCCAGAATCCATCGAATCTTCCACAAGCCACATAGCAGAGATCAAGTGCGGCTGAACCGGCACGTCTTATTGCCTGGGCTTTAAGAGTAAATGCACTAAAGTAATTCAGATTATTTTCAGCAGAATAGTGAACATCATAGGGAAACCCGGTTGAAAGAAGGGCTTTACCTATGCTGCTAATATTTGAGACCTTTATTTTTTTGCCGTTCAAATATGCCCCTTCTCCCTTTTTTGCCGTAAAAAGCTCGTGAAGCATGGGATGATAAACAGCACCCGCTATAACAACACCTTCAACCTCAATACCTATGGAAACAGAAAAAACCGGAAAATCATGAGAAAAATTAGTTGTCCCGTCGAGAGGATCTATAACCCAGCACACATCATTCGAACCATCAATACTGCCTGCTTCTTCTGTAAGAATAGAGTGAGAGGGAAATTTAGATTTGATTTTCTCAATTATTATCTTTTCTGCCAAAAGGTCAGACTCTGTTACAACATCAATCTCTCTCTTGAATTTAATATCATGGGTTTTTCCAAACTGTTCTCTCAGTACGGCTCCAGCTTCTTTTGCGGCATCTACAGCGAGGTTAAGCAGGCTGTCTGTAAAATTTTTATCCATGGAATCCATCAGTAAATTATTTTTCTGTCCGGGCGAAAAATATAACACATCAATATATTCTTGAATCAATCTCTACTTTATATTTGCCTGGAATGTCAAGATAGGTTATTTTACTTTGAAATCCATCTGAAGGAACTTCTCAACTACTACCGAGTCTAAATGTGTACCGGCAATGGAATGTAAATACTCACGGACTTTGTCTTCTTCCCAGGCAGAACGATATGGACGGTCAGATCTTAGTGCATCCCATATATCTACAACTGCAAATATCCTTGCAGGCAACGGAATCTGCTCACCTCTAAGCCCCCGCGGATAACCGGTCCCATCCCATTTTTCATGATGGCAGTACGGTATGTCCAGAGCCGGACGAAGAAATGCAATCGGTGAAAGAATTTCATAGGCATAGATTGGATGCTTGCGCATTATTTTCCATTCTTCATCAGTCAGCTTGTCAGGCTTGAGAAGAATACTATCAGGAACTCCCATCTTCCCTATATCATGAAGAAGCGCGCCACGGCGGATATGGACCATTTTCTCCATGCTTATTCCCATAATTTCTGCTAACCGGACTGTAATCTCAGTAACACGCCTTGAATGTCCTTCTGTTTCCCTGTCACGCAAATCAAGTGCATGGGACCAGCCAACAAGAGTGGTATCATAAGCAAGGGATAGCTCTGCGTTGGAAACCTGCAATTCCTCTATCATGGATGCGTTATCAATAACGATAGCAGCCTGCTCTGCCAGTGTTTCAAAAAAAGCGAGCCATTCTGGTGTATCATCAATGTTAGAACGGTGGAATACTTCAAGTACGCCTTTGACACTTCCCTTGCTAATAAGAGGAACAGCATAGGAAGAGACAAATTGTTCTTTTTGGAGCATTGGCATCACTGAAGATTTGCTGCTGCCGAGATCGCTGATGCTAACAATCTTCCGTTCAAGCGCACATTGTCCAGCTACACCCATGCCAAGCTTTAACTTCATTTTGGGTATAGATGTTAAACGAAATCCTTTTACAGCCGCACATTCCAGGCTTTGTGAATTCTCATCAAGAAGCCATATAGATGCAGCATCAACATGAAGCTGTAATGTAGCTTGCTCAAGCAGAATATTTAACATAACTTCTATATCAAGACTTGATGTAATGGCTTTGTCAATTTCATGAAGAGCCCTTAACTGTTCAAGGCGGTCATTTGCATTCTTAAAAAGAATCGCATTCGTAATGGCCAGAGCAGCCTCATCTGCCAGCCCTTTAAGCAAAGCTTGTTCATATTCATCAAAATATTTTTTCTCTCCAATCGTAGTAGTGTATAGAAGGCCAATAAGTTTATTTTCATTTTCCATTCTCGCTGTAATAATGGTACGACAATTCATAGATTTATATAATTCCTCATTTACTAAACCTGAAACAACCTGGATATCGGGAATAACTATAATTGATTTTTCTTCCGCAAAGTTATCGAAAAGGGCCCGGGGAACAGGTTTCATAACTTTGCCAAAATCAGATGATAATCCAAAATCAGCGGCATAGGAAAGAACTTTATGGTTTTCATCATAAAGGAGCACTACCGCAGCGTCCACATTAAGAGCACTCGTAGTTTCCTTACATACCATCTGAAGAACCTCATTAAGATCAAGCTGTGAGTTAAGACGGGATGCAACACGTGCCAGAACCGCTGTACGTGCAGACTGGCGGAGAACTTCATCTTCAGCCCTTTTTTGCTCAGTAATATCCCTGAAGGTTATAACCACACCTGTTATTTTTTCACTTTCTATAATCGGTGTGCTTATGTAAGCAACAGGAAATGAGCTTCCATCCTTTCTCCAGAAAACTTCATCAGATCTGCAATAGGGTATTCCGTCTTTTAATGTTTTGAGATTTGGGCACTCATCTGCCTCGCAATCTGTCCCATCACTTTTTGTGTTATGGATAAGCGTATGCAAACTTTGACCTATTATCTCTTCAACCTGCCACCCCAGCATCTTTGCTCCGGCAGGATTAATGAATATCACCTTTTGTTCACTATCCAAACCGCAAATTCCTTCACCGGCAGAATTCAATATCAGTTCATTTCTGTGTCTCAACTGTTCAATAACATTCTTAGCATGCCTATGCAACTCTACTTCAGTCTGGAGAAATTTTATTGCTTTCGCAAGCTCAAGCGTTCTTTCCTCAGTTTCTATCCCTAATTCCCGGCGGGAGCGTATAAGAATTTCCTCAGCGCTCTTGCGTTCAGTGATATCACGAAAAATTCCTATTATAACCTTCTTTCCATTAATATCAGTAAGGCGTGACGTAGACTCAACAGGGATATTTCTTCCGTCTCTATGGCATATATATAATAGATGAGGAGAAGTTTCCCCCTTGTTAACAGCTTCGGCAAAAAAATTCTTATATATCTCATCACTGCCGTCTGGATGAAGCTTTGTCTGGTGCAGACCTATTATCTCAGTGGCACTCCTCCCAAGAAGCTCTTCACCTTTTTTATTAACGTAAATTATTATCCCGGTCTCAGCATCAGCGACAAAAATAGCATCGCTGGCAACTTCCAACAATTTGCGATAGCTATCTTCAGTTCCCAACAGATTATTTTCCATATCTTCTATGCCATTTTTCAATAGTTCAGGGTTATCTTGAGTGTCATTTATTTCTTCAACTATATTTTTCAAGTTTTTCTTGTACATATTAGATATTAAACCCTATGTTTAAAGAGAAATAATTCAACCTGTTATAACTAATATTGAAAATCGGACTCTAATAGTCTTACATTAAAGTTTATCTTTAGAATTTCTATATAGCAAGATGAGGAAAATATGTTTCCCTGGGATATATCAGAGAGAACCCTCAGATAACCTTGATTGGAAGTATTATAAAAGGAATGCCGTCATGATAAAATTTCCTCTGTATGGTAAAAACTGTATAGTTATGAAGGAAACGCGTAATGAATGACTCTTCGGGAAATACAAGTTGCCCGCCAAAGAATACAGAGTTAGGAAAACGTTCGAGGATTCCAGGTGTTATTTTTTCTACTTCATCAACTATATCTATACCTATAGAGGAAAATCCTTCAGCATAATAACCATGCTTTTTCATGTAATCTACATAGCGGTCCACTTCATTTTTTGCTGCCTGCTGGAGATGCTCAATCTCGGTTGAACCTTTAAAGTTTCCAGCATCAATGACTCCTACCTGAAGGAAAATAAAGTTTTTAAATGATTTCCCAAATAAACGGATTATGGCAAAAAGAGTGTGAAGTCCAAGCCCTCCAAAACCATTCACAAGCAGTACCGCTGTCTTCCCTTCAGGGTCAGGGTGCTCCTGGATCTTTCCATCTTCAAATGATTCAGCAGTCGTACTTTCAACGATTTCTACAAGGTTTTCAAGTCTGCGGAGAAGAACCCCCGTGCTATTGTAATGTCGTTTTATTACAACTGCCAGTAAAACCAGTGATCCTGTTACGATAATTGTTATCCAACCACCTTCATCGAATTTAATGGCAGTAACAGATACAAGTATAAATGTAGTGAGAATGAGCCCTACACCATTTACCAGAAGCTTTTTCTTCCACTTCTCAACCGTTAAGCGCGAAGCCCACCAGTGCCGCACCATACCCAACTGCGAAAGAAAAAAAGTGAGGAACACATTGATACTGTAAAGGACTATAAGGAACCTCACTGAACCGCCGGTAAGGAGCATCATTATGCCTGCTGCTCCTCCCATGATCAGTATCCCGTTTTGTGTTACAAAGCGGTCGCTGAGCATGGCAAATCTGGTTGGCAGCCACCTGTCGAGCGCCATATTTGAAAGCACTCTCGGACCATCCAGAAAACCAGTCTGTGCAGCTATAAAAAGAATCGCAGCTTCGGAAAAGAGAGTTAAGAAAATAAAAATCTGTGCTGATGAGCCATTCCATCCTGCAGTCATATTTTGAAAAAGGACAGCATTCAATGTTTTGCCCTGCTGGAAATCAACTTTGAAAAGTACATAACAGGTCATTAGCCCGAAAACAGTGAAAGCAAGCGAGGCAGCCATATAATGCATTGTTCGTTTTGCAGTTTGCACCCTTGGTTCCCGCAATATTGGAAGCCCGTTGCTGACTGCTTCTATTCCGGTATATGTTCCTGCTCCCATACTGTAAGCCCGAAGCAAGAGTATAATCATCCCTAGAAGCCCCAGTTCAGAGTGAGACCTCTGGACCTCTTGCATTGTTTCATTAAAGACATGAGGGAAATCCATGAGATGAATAACAATACCGTATATTATCCCAAACAAGTGAGTAACGACAAAAAGCATGAAAATCGGGACCATCGGAAGTACAGACTCTTTAACACCGCGCAGGTTGAGAAGTATAAGTATTATTACACCTATAACAGCAAGAATTATCTTCCTCGAAGCCCATTCAGGAGGCAGGAAACTGAAGATGGCATCTGCACCGCTGGCAATGGAAATAGTAATTGTTAGGACATAATCGACAAGCAATGCGCACCCTGAAATCATGCCGAAGGTCGGAGATAGGAGTTTGCTTGCCACAAGATATCCTCCACCTCCGGTTGGGAAAAGCTCAATTATCTGTGAATAGCTTGCACTTATAATGAAAATGGTAACTGCTGTCCCAAGTGCTATGAAAAATGCAAGATATGTGTGTCCCTTTAAAGCAAGGAAAGCTTCTTCAGGGCCGTAAGCTGACGACGATAGACCATCTGCACCTAAACCAACCCATGCAAAAAAAGCAATCAGTGAAAGTTTGTGAAAGACTGAAGTGTCATAAGGGCTTCTGGCACTACCGATCAGTAGAGTTTTAATTCGCTGAAGCAGCGACATTTTATCATTTGTCTGCATTCTTTAAAACACCAGTTTAAAGGCAATATTTAAAAATGTGCGACATTATACAGAATTTAAAAAAACATGATACTCTTTCTCTCTATTTTTTTTGTGCTTGCCATTTTAACAATAATTGAGATAAAAAGACACATTTTATCGGGGCGTAGCGCAGTTTGGTAGCGCACCTGCCTTGGGAGCAGGGGGCCGGAGGTTCAAATCCTCTCGCCCCGATTTTCTTATATATTACAAGCCACTTGTACGTCATACTGGCTGTAACAGCAATCGTTGTTTGCGCCTGTAGCTCAGAGGATAGAGCAACGGACTTCTAATCCGTAGGCCGCAGGTTCGACTCCTGCCAGGCGCATTTGATATAGTTTTTTACAAGAGCTATCCTAATTTTGATATCACTACGCCAAAGAAACTTGACATCAGGGATTGTTTAATTTAAATAATCCCCCTGAATTTGTTATGACTCATGGTGGGCGTAGCTCAGTTGGCAGAGCACTGGACTGTGGCTCCAGTCGTCGAGGGTTCGAGCCCCTTCGCCCACCCTTTTATTTATAAATACATCCTTCAATATCATTTATTATCCTAAAGAATAGCCAAAACCAGCATGACCTTGTTAGTGCGCCCGTAGCTCAACTGGATAGAGCGTCGGCCTTCGAAGCCGCAGGTCGCAGGTTCGAATCCTGCCGGGCGCGATGATTGAAGCTGATATGCATTGATAATAATTATAGCATACTTAATCAGTGTAAAAAATGTCCAAGAGTGTCGGATTACTGAACAGCACCAATGCAGTTATTCCCTTTTCTTTCAATAATATAATGAAACAGCCAAAAAAAATGTTCTTAATTCTGAACATTTTTCTAATTATAATCAATGCCAGCAAACCAGATAATCTGCCTGCGGCGCAACAAAAATATCTATAATATTCAATATATTAATCCATTAATTTTATTAACTATGATCTATTGGCATATCATTTGCTAGATGACCATAATAGTAAAGTTTAATACTTTAGATATTAGTAATGTCTATTGCAAAGTAATTTGTGCGTTAGTGATGCTATATTTAAAAAACAAGAATGAATAATGAAAGGAGGTGAGGCTAAAACTATTTTTTAGGTTGTTTGGTAATTAATTAAAAAAAATAAACAAAAAAATGGTTGGGGGAGGTCTCATGCAAAAAAATAAGATTCTAACTTATTTAGTAATACTTTTTGCACTATGCTTTTTCACTTTATCTACATTTAGTATAAATTTTTCATTCGCTCTGCAAGGAACACCATTGCCCGGAAGCTCCATAAAAAAGTGGGTTGATCCTCTGCCTACCCCTTATATTACCGGGGCAAATTCACTGGAACTACAGATGACTGAATTTCAATCTTCTGTAATGCCTACAGGGTTCATACCTGCAACGGGGGCTTACAATGGTACATGGGTTTGGGGATATCTTCTCCCCGAGCAGGTACCCGGACCATCTCAGACAATTCCTATCCCATCATACATTGGCCCTGTAATACTTGCCAAGAGGGGAACACCGACAGAGGTAACTTATGTCAACAAACTTGGTGATACAGCCACAAGCATGGTAGAAGCATGGAAAAGCTCCACTGACCTGACACTGCATTGGGCTGACCCATTGGGACAGGGACTTCAGATGACTAACTATGCCGGCCCAATTCCGGCAGTGGCACATCTGCACGGCGGCGAGGTACCACCACAGCTTGACGGAGGTCCGGACAACTGGTTTACAAGCGACGGGAACTATTTTGGGATGTCATATTACACAGGTGCCGGCTCTCTTATGCAGGCTGCTTCACACCCTGCGTCAGGTATTTTAGGTGACCGCTACTTTAATACAACAGACGGGAAGATTTATGAATACACTGCTGCCAATACATGGGCAACTTTCCCCGGTTCAATATATCGGTACCCAAACACACAGGAAGCTTCAAACATCTGGTTCCACGACCATACAATGGGTGTCACACGCCTTAATGTTTACGCTGGTCTGGCAGGCGGTTATCTTATCTCCGATGCTTTTGATACTCTATCAGGGAAGGGTTATAATCTTCCTGCAGGCTTGGGCTGGCATGACCTTGGTGGTGAAACAATAATACCGTTGGTACTTCAGGACAGGATGTTCGATACTAATGGACAACTTTATTTTCCGAATATACCCATTAACCCCGATCATCCTTTTTGGGTCCCTGAGTTCACCGGAGATACCATCGTAGTAAACGGTAAAGTATGGCCTACAATCGGAACCGCTGCAGCGCCTATACCTTCAAAGCGATACCGTTTCCTTTTCCTCAACGGTTCCAATGCCCGTACCTACGACCTTTTTCTGGTTGACATGGTTACCGGTAAAATGGGACCTCCTATGTGGATTATTGGAACTGACGGCGGTTACCTCGATGCACCGGTTAAAATCGATCCTAATGGACCCGGTCTGAAGAAACTCCTGATTATGCCAGGTGAGCGGTATGATGTAATAATTGACTTTAACGACCCGGCATGGCGGGCAGCGAATCCCGCTTTCTCCGGCCAGCTTGTTTTGCGAAACACAGCTAAGACTCCTTATCCAAATGGCGTGTACCCAACTACCACGACTATTGGTCAGATAGTGAAATTCTTCATTGGAGCACCTGTTGCTGATACAAGCTATGATCCTGCTTCCGGTATAAAGCTTCGCGGTGATCCAAGTGTGACTAACCCGATTCCTCCTATAGTACGTCTGCCCGGCACTCCCAAAGGTCCTGCTATTGTTGAAACCGGCATTGGTCAAAACGTACATAAGGTACGCCAGCTTACACTCAACGAGGTCATGGGGCCCGGTGGTCCGCTTGACATACTGGTAAACAATACTGAATTGTCAGGTCTTTCAAGAGCCATAGATAGATTTACCAATGGGGTGAGACCTGATTTCACACCCAATATATCCGGAACAAGCTACTTATCTGAAATGCCCCAGGAGGGGGAGACCGAGGTATGGGACGTCATCAATTTAACAGCAGACGCCCATCCCCTTCATCTTCACCTCGTTCAGTTCCAGCTTGTAAGCCGTCAGAAATTCAATGTCATCAGTTACAATAAACTATACAATTCCCTGTTCCCGGGAAGCAGCGCTATCGATCCTATGACCGGTCTACCTTTCGCTCCGGGCACATTCATTGGAGGCTTTGGTCCACCGGCAGACTATAACACAGGAATGCCGTGGAGTGCTCTGGATACATTCGGGAAGCCTTCCGTTACCAAGTACTTAGGTGGTAATCCTGATGTCAGGGCTGTAATGAAGAGCAACGCAAGGCCTGTATATATGAAGGGCACGCCAACTCCGCCGCAGGCTCACGAAGAGGGATGGAAAGATACGGTTATAATGTATCCGGGAGAGGTAACGCGCATAGTGGTAAGATGGTCACCCACTGATATGTCAATACCGGCAGCACCTGCAGATATTACATCTTTGTATTACCCCTTCGATCCTAACAACGGTTATGGTTACGTATTTCACTGCCACATCATAGATCACGAGGATGATGAGATGATGAGGCCTGACTATGTAACTATAAATCCATCTGCCGTTGGCAACAGAAGCTATATAGGACTCTTTGACGGAGGAATTGATTTCTAAGTAACCGATACAAAGTAGAGAGGGCTGTTTCCCAGAGCAGCCCTCTTTTTTTTGGTCATTAAAAATATGCTGTGGGAGATATATCATGAAACGTATTCCATTTACTGTGACTATAATTTTTATTTTGCTAAGTTTTTATGCATGCGCAGAAGGATTAAACAAAACAGCAGTTGAGGAAAAAATAAAAATTGCACCAGATGCGCCTGCAGGATTAAGGCTTAAAATTGTAAGCAATGGCTTTCAGCTTAACTGGATACAATCTCCTCAGGACCCAGGGATAGTAACTGGTTATGAAATAGTGCGCGCCGACATATTCACCGGACCATATATAACTGTAGGCACAGTCAGCAGCGGGATAACCCAATATGTAGATAGAACAGCTCAAACAGAAAATATTTTTTATTATAAAGTAAGAGCTGTAGCGGGAGTCCTATATTCTCCATATTCAAACACTGTTGCAGGAGAGAGAGTTCCTTAAAGCACACTCAGGACAAATTCTATTGACAAATGAGCTGAGTCGGTTAGATAAGAGAGCAACTTTTTTTAAGCTTCGGGCCGCTAGCTCAATTGGTAGAGCAAAGGACTCTTAATCCTTAGGTTACTGGTTCGATTCCAGTGCGGCTCAATAATATAAAAAATCAGGCCTAGTGATGTAACTGTCACTAGGCCTGATTTTTCAATTTTCTGGGTTACTTTACATCTACTCGAAAAGTTTCTTGTATTGTCCGTAACCCTCCTTCTCAAGATCCTCCTTTGGGATAAACCTTATGGAAGCGGAATTTATACAATAGCGCTGTCCGGTTGGCGCAGGCCCATCGGGAAACACATGGCCTAAATGCGAATCTGCATTTTTGCTACGCACCTCAGTTCTCACCATAAACATGCTTCTGTCATCTTTCTTTACAACATTATCTGGTTCAAGAGGCTTGGTGAAACTCGGCCAGCCTGTTCCCGAATCGAATTTATCTTTTGAGCTGAAGAGAGGTTCACCGGAAACAACATCAACATATATCCCTTCCCTGTGGTTATTCCAGTATTCGTTGTCAAAAGCATGTTCAGTCGCACACTCTTGTGTTACCTTGTATTGAAGAGGTGAAAGCTCTTTTTTAAGTTGATCATCAGAAGGCCTCTTATAATCCATCTTAGTTCCTGCTTTTTCCCATATTTTCTTTAGAGTTTCTTCACGTCCAGAACCTGCCTTATATACCTGATATCGCAATGGACTTTTCTTGTAATAGTCCTGGTGATAATCTTCCGCTTTGTAAAAAGCTTCGAATTTTATTATCTTTGTGACAATAGGTTTGTCAAAAATCCTGGACGATTCAAGCTTAGCCTTAGAAAGTTCTGCAAGACGTTTCTGCCCATCGTTATGGTAAAATATTGCAGACATATATTGCGAACCTCTGTCAACGAAAGCGCCTCCTCCATCTGTAGGATCAATCTGTTTCCAGTAGACATCCAGAATCTGCTGGTACGATATTTTAACTGGATTATAAACAATCTGAATAGCCTCATAGTGTCCTGTAGTGCCTGAAGAAACCTGTTCATAGGTTGGATTTCCCACGCGCCCGCCTGTATAACCTGCTAAAACCTGAACTACGCCGTTTAGTTTTTCAAATGGGGGCTCCATACACCAAAAACAACCTCCCGCAAAGGTTGCTTTTTCTAAATTTGTCTGACCGTTCACTTCAGTCACCTCCTTTTTATCTATGCTTTCACTATTAGAACAACCGCCTACAATCAATAAAACCATAGCCATTATCAGAAAAAAGTTTTTCATAGTCCTCTCCTCCTCAAATCCTGCAAAGCGTCAAAAAAATCATCAACTCACATCCTCTTAATATTTATGTATAGTTTATAAGAAAATATTATCAAATGGATTACAGGCCTAAACAGTTATTAGTTTGTAAAATTTGACAAATCGCATGAAAAACCTTTAATATGCACGGAATGCGAAAGTGGCGGAACTGGCAGACGCGCTGGACTTAGGATCCAGTGGGCAACCATGGGGGTTCGACTCCCCCCTTTCGCAATGATGACTATCTTTTTTGAAAGGGAAAAAAATGCAAATAGAACTTACTGAGGTTGAAGATTGTAAACGGAAACTTAAAATCGGGATACCCGCAGAAAGGGTATCAACCGAATTTAACAGCGCAATAAAAAAAGTGAGCGCCGCAGCCAGAATTAAAGGATTCAGACAGGGAAAAGCTCCTCGCAAGCTCGTTGAACTGCACTACAAGGAGGCCATTGAGTCTGAGGTTTTAAAAAACATCGTGCCAAAGGCCTGCGAAGAGGCAATATCAGAAAAAAAACTTGAAATTATAGGACAGTATGCAGTTGAAGAATGCGCTCTCACAGAAGGAGAGCCTTTAAATATTATAATAACAGCTGAGGTCAAACCAGAACTCAATCTGCAAAACTATAAAGATATAAAAGTAGAAAAAAAAGAAGTTAAAATAGAGGAAAGCGAAGTTGACGAGACAATCGAAAAACTGAGAATCGATCACGCTGAGTTAAAATCTGCCGGAGACAGAGAGGCACGTGAAGGTGATGAAATCATATTCGATTTCAAATGGGAAATGGAAGGGAAAGACCTTCCTGAACCGGTAAAGGAGGCAAAGGCAACGCTTGGAAAAGGAGAGCTTTTGCCGGAACTCGAAAAAGAAATGCTTGGAATGAAACCCGGCGAGAACAAGGATATAACCATCACTTATCCGGAAACACACGGGCAGAAGGATTTTGCTGGGAAAAAAGCTCTTTTTAGAATTAGTGTTAAAGAACTGAAAGAAAAAATCCTGCCTGCCATAGATGATGAGTTTGCAAAGGACGTGGGAAACGGCAACACTATGGCTGAGCTCAAAGACGATATAAGGAAAAGGCTGCTAAAAGCAAAAGAAGAAATAGCGCTAAGAGACAGCAAGCAGGAACTTATTACAAAGCTTATAGAACAGAATCCTTTCACACCTCCAAAATCACTTGTTGAACAGGAAACAGAAATGATGGTTCATAACTGGGAAGAAAATCTAAAGCAGAGAGGTGAAAGCATCTCTCACCTCAACAAAGAAGAAGTGATAAAGTTTATAAACGAAATAAGGAGTGAAGCTGAAAGAGCAGTCAAAACAAGATTCATAATTGAAAAATTATCATCATTAGAAGTTATAAAAATAGAAGACGCTGATGTTGATCAAGAAATTAAAAAACATGCTGACCTTTATAAAAAAGATCCTCAGCAAATAAGGGGCATATACGAAAAGAACGGAGTGCTTGAATATTTAAAGGATAGGCTTCTGGAAGAAAAGGTCTTGAACTTTTTACTGGGCTATTCTAATATCTAGCAGACTCTAACCAAAATGGTTGTTGCCTCATTATATGAAAACACTCTCTCAAGATGATGGAGAAGATAACATGACGCTTATTCCTATCGTTGTCGAACAGACGAGCCGCGGGGAAAGATCATACGACATTTATTCAAGGCTGCTCAAAGACAGAATCATTTTTATAGGCACAGGGATCAATGATCAGCTCGCAAATATTGTAATTGCCCAATTCCTTTTTCTCGAAAGTGAAGATCCAACTAAAGAGATACACCTTTATTTAAATTGCCCGGGAGGAGTGGTAACTTCAGGGCTGGCGATTTATGATACAATGCAGTATATCAAATGTCCTGTATCAACCATATGCATGGGGCAGGCTGCAAGTATGGCCGCTGTACTTCTTGCCGCAGGGGAAAAGGGGAAAAGGTTTGCCCTTCCCAATGCTAGAATAATGATACATCAGCCCTTAGGAGGTTCTCAGGGGCAGGCAACAGATATTGAAATTCAAACCAAGGAAATTCTTCGTATCCGTGACACTATTAATAACATATTAGTCAAGCACACAGGACAGTCTCCTGAAAAAATCCAGAATGATACTGACAGGGATTTTTTCATGGGTGGAAAAGAAGCTTTAGAATACGGAATCATTGACGACATTATCCACAAACGTAAGTAACTTTTCAGGAGCGATTCATGTCGACACATGGTCATTTTTGTTCGTTCTGTAATAAAAGCCAGGGTGAAGTAAAAAAATTAATTGCCGGCCCATCAGCTTTCATCTGCGATGAATGTATTGAGCTTTGCAGTGAAATAATTGAAAAAGACCTTGGCGAAGAAGAGATAAAACAAAGCTACAAGCTTCTCAAACCAAAAGAGATAAATGATATCCTGAACAGATATGTCGTAGGCCAGGAAAGATCAAAGAAGATTCTCTCAGTTGCTGTTTATAATCATTATAAGAGAATAAATGCCAAGGGTAAGCATGATGACATAGAGCTTACAAAAAGCAATATTCTTCTCATTGGCCCAACTGGCTCAGGTAAGACTCTCCTTGCCCAGACTCTGGCAAAGATTCTCGACGTTCCTTTCACAATAGTTGACGCAACCACTCTCACTGAGGCCGGATATGTAGGCGAGGATGTAGAAAACATCATTCTTAAGCTTCTCCAATCAGCAGATTATGATGTGAGCAAAGCTGAAAAAGGAATCGTATATATAGATGAAATTGATAAGATAAGCAGGAAAACAGAAAGTCCTTCAATAACAAGAGATGTTTCAGGAGAGGGAGTGCAACAGGCACTTCTTAAAATAATAGAAGGCACACTGGCGAGCGTACCACCTCAGGGCGGGAGAAAACATCCCCACCAGGAGTTTATTCAGGTGGACACTACTGATATTCTTTTTATCTGCGGTGGTGCTTTTGTGGGGCTTGACAAAATAATAGAACAAAAAACCGGCAAAAAGACTATGGGATTTACCGGTGAAATAACAAAGAACGAGAAGAAGAGCATTGGTCATCTTCTGGCACAGAGCCAACCTGAAGATCTTATAAAGTACGGGCTTATACCGGAATTTGTAGGAAGACTGCCTGTGCTGGCAACTCTTGATGAACTTGATGAACGCGCATTAATAAAAGTCCTTACTGAACCCAAGAACGCCATATTGAAGCAGTACCAGAAGTTCTTTGAATTCGAAAGTGTAAAGCTTCATTTCACTGAAGAATCTTTGAAAGCTATTGCTAAAGAAGCTATAAAACGGAAGACCGGTGCAAGAGGATTAAGAGCAATACTTGAATCAGTAATGCTTGATATCATGTATGAACTTCCTTCTCAAAAAACTATCGAGGAATGTGTAATCAACGAAGATGTCATCAACAATAATACCAGCCCGATAATCCTTTACAAAAAAGCAAGTTAATACTAATCATTCAGTAAGACAGAAAGACTAAAAAAAATGATATTTAAAAAAGACAAAAAGAATGAAGATAATGTAATTTATCCGCTGGTGCCTTTGAGAGATGTTGTGCTCATCCCCCACATGATAATACCGCTGTTTGTGGGGAGAAAAAAATCGGTAAAGGCACTGGATGAAGCGATGAACAGGAACAAACAGATTATCCTTTCAACGCAAAAACAGGCAAGCGTCAATGAACCAAAAGAAACTGACATCTCTCTTATAGGAACAAAGGGGGAAATCCTCCAGCTCTTAAAACTTCACGATGGAACCATTAAGATCCTGGTTGAAGGAATAAAAAGGGTAAGAATAAAAGAATTTATTCCTAGTGAAGATTATTTTCAGGTACTTGCAGACGACATACCTGATGAAGGGACTTATTCATACGAACAGGAAAACCTGATAAGAAAAGTAATCCCGCTTTTTGAAGAATATGTAAAATTAAGAAAGCATATTTCTACTGATGCACTTGCCTCAATAGTAAATATAGAGGATGCTGGCAGGTTATCTGACACAATTGCTGCTCATACCATTCTTAAAGTTAAAGACAAACAGACACTGCTTGAGACCAATGATGTGACTATCCGCCTCCAGAAGCTTTGTTATTTTATTGAACGGGAGATGGAGATACTGATCTCTGAAAAGAAAGCACACAGTAAACCGAAAGACCAGAAGAAAAACCGCGAATATCTGTTAAACGAACAGATGAGAGCGATAAAAAATGAACTTGGACAGCAGGAAGATGGAAAGTCTGAGATAGATGAATTCAGGGAAAAAATCAAAAAAGCGAAGATGCCGCAGGAAGTTGAAACTAAGGCCGCAAGAGAGCTCAAAAAACTTGAGATGATGCCGCCCATGTCGGCTGAAGGAACTGTAGTAAGAAACTATCTCGACTGGCTGGTATCCCTGCCCTGGAGCAAAAAAACTCCTGACCGCTTAGACCTTGAAAAAGCCGAAATAATTCTTGACGAAGACCACTATGGCCTTGAAAAGGCAAAAGAAAGAATAATAGAGTTTTTAGCCGTAAGAAAGCTTGTAAAAAAGCTTAAAGGCCCGATTCTCTGCTTCGTAGGTCCTCCGGGTGTTGGTAAAACATCTCTTGCCAAATCAATCGCACGTTCACTTAACAGGAAGTTCGTAAGGATTTCTCTTGGCGGAGTGCGTGATGAGGCTGAAATCAGGGGACACAGGAGAACATACATAGGAGCACTTCCGGGAAAGATAATCCAGTCCATGAAAAAGGCTGGAACGAAAAATCCCGTATTCCTTATGGACGAAATAGATAAGATGTCTATGGATTTCAGAGGAGACCCATCAGCAGCATTACTTGAAGTGCTTGATCCGGAGCAGAATGACACATTTAACGATCACTATCTGGATGTTGATTTTGACCTGTCACAGGTACTGTTCATTACAACTGCCAATGTTCTTACAGCTATTCCTCAGCCTCTTCAGGACAGAATGGAGATTATAAGAATCCCAGGCTATACAGAAGATGAAAAGCTCAATATTGCCAAGAAATACCTTTTGACCAAGCAGTTAGATCAGCATGGTTTTACCGGGAAGAACCTTGAGTTCACAGATGAAGCAATTCTTGGGGTAATCAGACATTATACAAAAGAAGCCGGGGTAAGAAATCTTGAAAGAGAGATAAGCTCGATATGCAGAAAGACAGCAAAGAAGATAGTCAAAGAGGGAAAAGATGTCAAACTCTCTATTAATGATGAAAATCTAGAGGAATATCTCGGCATCAAGAAATACCGTTATGGTGTAAAAGAAAAAGAGTTTCTTGTAGGACAAACAACGGGGCTTGCATGGACAGAGTTTGGCGGAGAGCTTCTGATTACCGAAGCTACCATAATGGCTGGGAAAGGGAGTTTAACCCTTACAGGGAAACTTGGAGATGTAATGCAGGAATCTGCTCAAGCTGCCTTCAGCTATTTAAGGTCTCGTTCAAAGATGTTAGGACTTAATAGAGCATTCTTCTCAAAAATAGACATCCATATACATGTTCCGGAAGGAGCCATCCCGAAAGACGGCCCTTCTGCAGGTATTGCGATGGCGACAGCTCTTGCTTCAGCATTAACGAGAATACCTGTAAAGAATGACATAGCAATGACAGGCGAGATAACTCTGCGCGGACGTGTGCTTCCAATAGGCGGTCTTAAGGAAAAAGTGCTGGCTGCGCATAGGGGAGGCATCTCAACAATTATAATTCCTGAAGAAAATAAAAAAGACATAAAAGAGATTCCAGACAATATAAAGAAAGATATAAACTTTATCTTTGTAAATAATGTTGATGAAGTTTTAAAAACAGCGCTTGTAAAAGAGCTCCCGGGAGAATCAATACTTGATGATTTTCTGAGCGATAAGGATTATGCAGCGGAGCCGCTTGCCAGTGAAACACCAGCTTCAACCACGACCAAACATTAAAATAAGCACAAAAGGAAAATTAGAATCCAAATTTATCGGGTCATACCCCTGCAATTCAGATCTGATAAAAAGCGATTATCCTTTTATCGTGTTTGCAGGAAGATCAAATTGCGGGAAATCTTCTCTCCTTAACCACCTTACCGGAGATATTAAACTTGCAAGAGTGAGTTCCACCCCGGGAAGGACAAGGACAATAAACTTTTTCCTGATAGAAAATAAGATTATTTTTGCAGACCTTCCGGGTTACGGTTATTCAAAAGCATCCATGTCTGTAAAGCAATCTATATCCAAAAATGTAGACGGCTTTCTGACTTCAAATTCAGAAAGCATTATAATTGTGAGTCTTCTCGATATAAGGGTAATCCCGTCTAAGGATGACATAGAATTAAAAGAATGGGCAGATGCAAACTATGTACCGGTTATCTATGTTCTTACCAAGTCTGATAAGTTGCCCCGCAGTAAAAGATTGACCATGCAAACAGAAATCTGCAGAGCGTTAAGGCTTTTAAAAAGTCCGGAAATCAAACCGATTCTCTACTCTTCTGTCACAGGCGAGGGACGTTCAGAACTGATCAAAAGTATAGAAGATGAAATAAAATCTTTTCCCTCTTAATTGAAATTTTGTAAAAACATATGCATAGGTTTCTATAATTCCCCAGGCAAAGGCCTTTTAATATAGTTTTCTGTATTTTTTATTTTTTTAAACCAGATAAGAACTCAATTGCTTCTTTTTCTCAAAAGAAAATTAGCTTGACTTTTGTAAACCTTATAGAAAATAATACGTAAATGTTAAATTAGGGGAAGTCTATAAGTATGAACCAGTCATTTAAAATTAATACTCATGTAGTTTATCCCGGGCATGGCGTAGCTGTTGTAAGAGCTATAGAAGAAAAGAAAATTGGCACCAATTCGGAAAAGTATTACATCCTTGAACTCATTGAAAATAAAATGAGAATTCTTCTTCCGGTAAAAAATTCAACAAAAGTAGGCCTCCGCAACATAATATCAGATTCAGAAGTAAAAAAAATCTTCAAGATATTGCGTAGCGCGCCTGAGGAAGGCGATCCTAACTGGAACCGCAGGCACACAGAATATCTGGAAAAATTAAAAACCGGTTCCATTGAAAAAGCATCAGAAGTTTACAGGGACCTGATGTATGCCAAAAACGAAAAAGAACTTTCTTTCGGAGAGAAGAAGATTCTTGATACTACCAAAAAGCTATTAGTAACGGAAATATCCTTCGCTAAAAATATCGCTGAGGAAAAAGCAGAAGAAATGCTTAATAATATCTTCGCGGAAAAATAGAATTGATTTATTCCATAATACAATCTCCAGTTAGGAGGCTCTACAATGTTAGTGCTAAGGATAATAGCAATTGCTCTATCCTCATATTTTGGTGCTTTATTTTTTGGAAGGCATACTTTATTTTTTCCGGATTTCGGCAGCAACTTTATTTTTGGACTTATAGCAGGAGCAATAATAGGTCTTTTAGCTGTTGGTTTAGAATTAAAGCTTTCGAGAATCCCGATAAAAATAGTCTGCTTTGGAACGTTTGGTCTTATATCAGGGCTCGTAGTAAGCAACATTATCATAAGAACTTTACTGCGCAATACAGAGTTACAAATTTTATTAGATGGCATTTATCCAATAATTTACTGCATCCTTGGCTATCTCGGTGCAGCACTTGCTGCGAGGAAGGCATCTAATACTGAATTTTCCCGCATTCTTCCTTTTCTTGGCGGGAAGCAGGAAAAGGAAAGTTTCAAAATCTTAGATACAAGCGTCATAATCGACGGCAGAATCTATGATATATGCGAAACAGATTTCCTCGAAGGAGTCCTGATAGTCCCGCAGTTTGTCCTTAGAGAATTGCAGCACATTGCTGATTCCTCTGACAGCCTTAAACGAAATCGCGGAAGACGTGGACTGGATGTTCTTAACAAACTTCAAAAACTCAGCCAGATTGAAGTGAGGGTGGTTGACAATGATTTTCCCAAGATCCCCGAAGTAGATTCAAAGCTTGTGGCTCTTGCAAGGGAAATCGGGGCAAAGATACTGACAAATGATTTTAACCTGAACAAAGTCGCAGAGCTTCAGGGGATAATAGTATTAAACATAAACCTTCTGGCAAATGCCCTAAAACCGGTTGTTCTGCCCGGCGAAATAATTAAGGTCTATCTCATCAAGGAAGGCAAGGAGTCAGGCCAGGCTGTAGCTTATCTTGATGATGGGACAATGGTCGTTGTCGATAATGCGCGAGACTACCTTGGTTCAAACATTGATGTCACTGTAACGAGCGTCCTCCAGACTACTGCCGGGAGAATGATATTCGGCAAGATAAAGGATTCAGAGGGGCATTCGGACACAGGAATACAGGTATAAATAACCAGGCTCCCTATACATGACAATCTCGGCAGTAGTAGTTGCGGGGGGACTTGGCCGGAGGATGAAAAACAGCATCCCCAAGCAGTTCCTCAAACTCGGTAATAAACCCATAATAACGCACACCATTGAAAAGATCGCATCCATTCCCCTTATAGATGAGATTATCGCAGTGCTCCCTGAAACAGATTTTGAGCTATGGTCTCATGAACTAAAAAAAACACTCCCCCGCGTTTCCTTTAAAGCCATAGTAAAGGGAGGGAAAGAAAGACAGGACTCCGTTCTGAACGGCTTTAAATCATGCAGTGCTACGTCATCAATCATCATAATCCACGATGCAGTAAGGCCATTCTTTAATCCTAAAACTATTAATGACGGCGTAGCAATGATTAAAAAAAACATCTGCGATGGTGTCATCTATACCATCCCTGTCACAGACACAATCAAGTTAACAGATAAAAATGCATCCATCATAAGAACAGTAGAAAGAGAAAACCTCTTCAGAGCTCAGACGCCTCAGATTTTTAAAAAATCAATATTGGACAAAGCATTTAAAAACGCTTATTCAAAAAAGCTATATTTCACCGATGATGCAGCCATGATTGAGGCAATCAAAGGAAAAATAAGAATAATAGAAGGTTCTGAAACAAATATTAAAATCACCTCAGAAAAAGATTTGAAGATTGCTGAATATTTATTAAAAGAGAATCTCATTTAAATAAAATAATTTTCATGAGACAATATATGCTGAAAAGTTGTTCAAGAACGGAGGATTCAATATGAGAATCGGAATTGGATACGATGTCCATCCATTTGAGGAAGGACGGAAGTTGATCCTTGGCGGAATTGAAATCCCCTATGATAAAGGGTTGGGCGGTCATTCTGATGCAGATGTTTTGAGCCACGCAATCTGCGATGCACTTATAGGCGCAATAGCAAATGATGACATAGGAACTCACTTCCCGGATACAGATGAAAGCCTGCGCGATATTTCAAGCCTCATACTGCTAAAGAAAGTCAAACAAATGGTTGAGGAGAATGGATACTTAATAAACAACATTGATACTATAATTGTTACAGAGGAACCTCGTCTTGCAGACTACAAGGGAAGAATTAGAGAAAACTTAGCAGATGCTCTCGATATTGATCCTTCACAGATAAATATCAAAGCAAAGACAAATGAGAAATTAGGATTTATTGGAAGAATAGAAGGAATGACAGCATATGCAATAGTTTCGCTAAGTACTTTTGAAGGGTAAACCACGAGCAGCAGGCATATCATAAATCTCCTTTTTTCCCGGTATATTTTTTTAAAGCTTCCTGCCTGTGTATTACAACCTTGAAGTTATATTGACAAACAACGAAACATTTTCAATAGTTCCCTTAAGTTATGGACAAATACAACATATCAAAAATCCACATTGAAGGCGCAAGGGAACATAATCTCAAAAACCTGAGCCTTGAGATACCAAGGGATAAAATTACGGTAATAACCGGGCCGTCAGGTTCAGGGAAATCATCGCTTGCTTTTGACACCATCTACGCTGAAGGGCAAAGACGTTATGTTGAATCTCTCTCCGCCTACGCAAGGCAGTTCCTTGAACTTATGGAAAAGCCTGATGTTGACCGCATCGAAGGGTTGTCGCCTGCAATCTCCATAGAGCAGAAGACTACATCAAAGAATCCGCGCTCCACAGTGGGCACTGTAACTGAAATCTACGATTATCTGCGTCTCCTCTATGCCCGTATCGGAAAAGCTCACTGCTACCAGTGCGGCAAGGAAATAAGCGCCCAGACAGTAAAGGAAATAACAGACAGGATTTCTGAGTTGCCTGAAGGAAGCAGGATAACTATTTTTTCTCCGGTGGTGCGCGGGAAAAAAGGGGAATACAAAAAGCTCTTCTTCGACATAAAAAATCAGGGATTCGTAAGGGTGAGGGTTGACGGACAAATCTTAGACCTTGATGATGAAATAGATATTGATAAAAAAAAGAAGCACAACATTGAAATAGTAATAGACAGGCTAGTAATAAAAAAAGAGGTGCAAAAAAGAATAGCTGAATCAGTCGAAACTGCGCTTAAACTCTCCGCCGGAATAGTAACCGTGGGGCGGGAAGGCGGAGAGGAATCTACATATTCGGAAAATTTCGCCTGCATTGAGTGCGGCATAAGTTTCCCGGAGCTTACGCCCCGTGTTTTTTCATTCAACAGCCCTTACGGAGCCTGCCCACATTGCAGTGGGCTGGGGACAATTATGTCCATTGATCCTGACCTTGTTGTGCCTGATAAAACAAAATCCCTAAAAGAAGGGGCAATACTCCCATGGCATACTAAATTTGCTGATTATCATCAAAGGACTCTAAAAACTCTCTCTGAGATTTTAAAATTCAGACTTGATGTGCCATTTAATAAACTTCCAAAAAAGATACAGGAAGACATCCTCTGCGGAGTCCCGGGGCTTGAGATCGAATTCATCTATGAAAGCAAGAAAAACAGTTATCACTTCAAAAGAGATTATGACGGAGTAATCCATGGGCTTGAAGAAAGATATAAGGAAACAGAGTCAGACAAGGTAAGAGAGGAAATAGAGCAGTACATGAGGATTATGCTCTGTCCTGAATGCAAAGGGGGAAGGCTCAAAAAAGAATATCTTTCAGTAAAGTTGAAGGGGCTCAACATAACGCAGGTTACATCAAAGTCCATTGCCGAAGCTTATAAATGGTTTGACAGTCTGAAGCTCTCACGAAGAGATGAAGAAATATCCAGAAGGATAACAAAAGAGATAAAAGAGCGTCTCTTATTTTTAGTTTCCGTAGGGCTTGATTATCTCTCAATCGACAGGCAGGCAGGCACTCTCTCAGGAGGAGAGGCACAGAGGATAAGGCTTGCAACACAGATAGGCTCTTCGCTCATGGGAGTTTTATACATACTTGATGAGCCGAGCATCGGGCTACATAACAGGGATCATGCAAAGCTTCTTGATACTCTCAGAAAACTAAAAGACATGGGGAACACTGTTATAATAGTGGAGCATGATGCGGACACTATGCTCGCCGCAGACCACATTATAGACTTGGGTCCCGGTGCAGGGCTTCATGGCGGGGAAATTGTTGCATCGGGAACACCTTCCGAAATTAAAAAATCATCTGCCTCTCTTACAGGAAAATACCTCTCCGGCACCCTTAGCATACCGGTCCCAAAATTACGCCGGAAAGGAAATTCAAAAAATATTTTCATTGCAGGGGCAACGGGGAACAATCTTAAAAACCTAACAGTCAAAATACCTTTAGGCACTTTCATCTGCGTTACAGGCGTTTCCGGCTCAGGCAAAAGCACTCTAATTATAGAAACACTTTACAAAGCGCTTGCCAAAAACTTTTACAAGGCAAAAGATGACCCTTGCCGTCACAAGGAGATCAAGGGAATAGAATATATAGACAAGGTAATCAACATCGACCAGTCGCCCATAGGGAGGACACCACGCTCCAACCCTGCAACATATACAGGGCTCTTCTCAGATATCAGGCTTCTTTATTCAATGGTACCTGAATCACGCATAAGGGGTTATCAGCCCGGAAGATTCAGCTTCAATGTCAAAGGGGGAAGATGCGAAGCCTGCGAGGGTGATGGGGTGAAAAAAATAGAGATGCATTTTCTCCCCGACATCTTTGTGACCTGCGAGATATGCGAAGGGAAGCGTTACAACCGGGAGACCCTCGATGTAAGATACAAAGGGAAAAACATTGCCGAGACACTGGACATGCCTGTAAACGAAGCAATGAATGTTTTTGAAAACATTCCATCTGCACATAGAAAGCTTAAAACCCTGAATGATGTAGGATTGGGGTATATCAAACTCGGACAGCCTGCCACAACCCTTTCAGGAGGGGAAGCACAGAGGGTAAAACTCTCAAAGGAGCTTTCAAGGTCAGGCACAGGTCAGACTCTCTATATACTTGACGAACCGACAACAGGGCTTCATTTCGATGATATAAATAAACTTCTAAGCATACTCAACAGGCTCACTGAAAACGGGAATACTGTCATAGTCATTGAGCATAATCTTGACGTGATAAAGTCAGCAGACCACATAATAGACCTTGGACCTCAGGGTGGCGAAGGCGGAGGGCTCATAGTTGCGACAGGAACGCCAGAAGAGATAATGGCTTGCCGGTCATCTTACACAGGTATCGCGTTGAAAAAACATTTAGTGATATAATGTCTAAAAGGCTGAAATGGAATTGCTATTTAAAATAGACTCAGCAATATTATTTTTTTTCAACATAAGCATCAGTAATCCTGTATTAGATTTTCTCATGCCAATCATAACCAATGCAGGGGCTCTCTTCCCGGTGGTCCTTATTGCAGGGCTTATAAGTATTTATTTTGCAAGGGAACAAAAACTCTATTACACATTCTCATTTCTTGTAAGCATGTATTTTTCGCAGATTGCATCTCATCAACTCAAAGTATTTTTTAACCGCCCGAGGCCTGCAACTTCACTCGACTGGGTTAATGTGATAGGTTCATATCTTTACGACCGCTCTTTCCCTTCAGGACACGCAACAGCAGCCTTTGCAATGGGGATTTTCTTCTCCATGAAGTTTCCGCGGTACAAAGCATTCTTCATAAGCCTTGCTGTGTTAGTAGCAATATCGCGAATGTATCTGGGAGTTCATTATCCTTCAGATGTCATTGCAGGCGCATTGACAGGCAGCACCATCACATTCCTCTGCGTAACAGCAATTGACAGGCTTGCAATGTTCAGGAAGAAGTCAGCAGATTCTCAATAGGTTGCTTTAACTTTCAATGCGAAGGCTACCCGGTGTCACAAAAGAAAGTCCTGCAAAGACCAGATAGTTTTATTATGGTTCGCTTTTAGAAACTCTTTTAAAGTTTATTTATTGGCTATTTTTTTTAATGAGCAGTTCTATCGTTTCAACAAATTCTTTTGCCTTTTCATACCAATCGCTGACCTCGCTCACGTCAAAGCGAACAAAATCGGCGTAGTCACCCTTCTGTCTTCTGTTGAATAACCTGTCATAAAACTTCCCCAATTCTTGTTCTATCAAAGCAGATTTGACGAAGTTTTTATGAAAAAGAGACCTAACTCCACTGTGCTTTGAAGAAGAAAGCCCATTCATAACAAACAAGGCAGAAACAGCATAAAAGCAGGCATAATAAAGACGGTTAACAAAGGTATTGGCATGCTCTTGTTCCAGAAGAAGTTTAGCTTCATCAAGGGATTCATAAGCTCGCTCAAGACGATATTTTATTAAAGCCTTAACTTCTTCCTTCATAAAACAACGCCTTCCCTTCTGATATTCTGATACAGCGGCATTGCCTCATACAATGAGGAACTCCAATCTTTCCTATTTGTTAGAATAACCGTGAATACTGCGCCAGTATCAAGCTCTATAGGGAATAGCTGCTCAAGGAAGGTATCTTCTTTTTTAAGCGATGCTTCATCGTCTGTTAATATAAGTAAATCATAGTCTGATTCTGATTCAGCATCACCTCTGGCTCTTGAACCAAAAAGGATAACTTCTGCAGAAGGGTCAATTGCTTTAATAGCTTCGCAACATCTTTCCAGCATACTTTTTTCTGATTTACTCAGAATTTTATAATCCTTTAGTTGTTTCATGATTTTTCATTTAATTTGTAGGGCCATATCAATTATTATATTATCTTAAAAAGATAACAAAGAGAAATATTTTCTGCCATCTTCATATATATGCGCTGTCCAATAGTCAGCCCAATGAAGCAGAAGTGTCAGAGGTTCCTCTTTATGCGCTATTATTTTATTATCTTCGATATACTGCCCGTCATGATAAGCAATAGCCTGCGCTTCAGCATCAGACAGCGGCATATATTTGCTCACTATATACAGACTTCTTAAAGCAAGCCCCATTGGGACAACATCCGGATTTATCTTGTAATAAATACCTCTTTTTTTTATTTCCCATTCACTATCATTTGGCAGATAAAGAGGTTTCCCGGGCATTCCTATTTTTCCAACATCATGAAAAAGACCTACAATGATACAGCTTTCTTCAGAAATTTCCGGCGCAAGTGCGCTTCTGAACTTTAAAGTAGTTTCAGCTACACCAACGCTATGCTCTAAGAGCCCCCTTTTTTTCGCAAGATGGAACCTCGTACTTGCAGGACTGGTCAGCCAATTAGTTTTATTCTCCAAGAAATTTATAATTTCATTGAATGGCTCTTTGCGATCTGAAACCTTATTTTTTAGTTCTTCGTATCTGTTTTTTATTTCCATTGTTAGGCTAACTATCTTAATTGAATAATTGTAAAGATTACTTGTTTTAATAATTGTTGCAATCTTGGATTTTTTAATCTGCCCTAAAGTATTATTCTATAACTTTTAAAGTAGTATTTTTCAGCGTTTCAATGCGAAGGTTTTCCTATGCCACGAAAGCGACTCCTGCGAGGGCCAGAGAGTCTTATCCTCAGGTCCAATAATCCCCCTATCAGAAAGATTTAACAGAAAACCAGGATAGTTGTCTCTGTTGGTGATAAGTTTGTCAGTGATAACTTCATAATTCTCTGAAACCCCGAGCATTCCTTCGTCAAATGCCCAGTGGCAAAGCCTGCACAATGCCAGCCCGTTCCGTATGTCGTCGTTATGGCTGATACTCCACGGAATGATATGAGCGGCTTCAACAACGGTGTGACCGTCAACAGTTATTATCCGCACACCGCAGAGGGCGCATCTGTGATTGTAAGTCATGACCACAATACGACGAAACCCCTGATCACGAACGGCTGATTGATAGTTATCTTCAATTGGCTGTTCTTTTATAAATTCCTGATGAGATTTATTCAGGATATTCAGGCTGTAATTAAATGCTTCATTATTAATCACGCACTGCTCTTTAAGGGATTGCTGAACTTCATCTGAAAAATATGTATGTATAAGTATTCCCCGCAGAATGTTACGATTTTCCTCAGATTGTAAATTCGCAAACAATTCTTCATCTATGCTCGCACCAAGAACAAGCTCCTTTAGCTGTGCCATTGTTGAAATTCTGTTTGTGTGAGCTAAAGAAGATTCTTTACCCGGTACAGCTATAAGATGCCAAAATTTTTCGCCCTTCATGTGAAAAAACGGGAAAGCAATACTACTTCGTTGTCCCAGAGAGACAACCTTCTGCCAGTAGCTTAAGAAAAGATCATTGAACTCCGGAGTCAATTCAATGAAATTACGTTGAATTGATTTTCTTGAGAATAAATCCAGCAATGCAAGGAGGAAAATAGGCTTGTGCGGCGCACGGTTTTTTGTCGCAGAACCCCATACCTTCCCCGGTGCACGGTTAAGCTTGGAAAAGGATTTTATGTAATCTTGTATCATGATTTATTGGATTGATAGTGAAGGGAATCCCGCATTGAATAATAAAGCAGTTCTTCAGCTTTACTTTCTGTGCGAAGCGATATAGTTGCCGGAATCATCCTTGCCATAGGTTTTTATATCTCTCCGCGAGTAAGTATATTTTGAGTTTGCTTTTTTTCTTCATGTTATATCTCAAAGCCCCCCAGAAAGCGTTTCCCCTTTTCTGTGATGACATATTGCTGCTTGGATGATGTTGGTTTATCAGGAATAGTATATGCCAGTAATCCATCTTTCATCAAAGGATCGATATACATTTCTTTAAATTTATCACGCTTACTGTAATCAAGATTTTTGGCCAAATCCGAAAGAAAAATAGCATCCAAAACACTTAGTAAAACTGAAAAAAATACTCTGTCCGCTTATCAAACAACTTACCCCTTTTTTGAAGTGCACTTACCCCTTTTTAAGAAATTATTTCTTTAAGTCCTTTATTTTCAAAGACTCTTGAGTTCGGCAACTTACCCCCCATTTCGATCCAGCGCAATACAATGTGTTCTATAAACACATTGTATCCCATAGATTCAATATCATAATCTACCGGAATATTTTTCATTTTTGCCGTCAAATCAGCCCCGATTTCATGAGGGATATGATTAAAGTATGTAATAATGAATTGGTCTGCTGCGACACCCCAAATAAAAATACGCAAAGGAATTTCTGTCATAAAATGTTCATCTTCTTGAAAAATAGGAGTTGCCAAAGAATGAACGTAATGCGGTATATATTTTGTTATATTGCGAACTCCTGATCCCAGTTCATCAGCCCACGATAATGCCGCAAAGATTTCTTCTTGAGTCATAATGATCCAAACCTATTCTATTAAACCCTTACTTATCCATTGAGGATATCCCAATTATCTCAGCCAAAGCTTGTGCTGAAATATTTGCCTTCTTATGAATTCTAATCATTACCATGAAATACCCGCGGTCGTCATCTGTTTCAAAAATGGAAAAAGCAATCACGAAAGTGTCATCAGGAATTCAGTGCAAGGCATAATGAGAATGCCATCACGCTTAAGTTTTTCTTTGCCGTGATATATAAAGAATTTTTTTGCTTCAGGATAGTCATCACCGAATGTTTTTAAAGACCTTATGTCTTCTGGTCGCACAGTTGTTGTGTTCTTTACCTCAATTGCCCAGAATATTCCTTTGCCATAGACGATGAAATCTATTTCCGTGCCGGAACTGGTTCTCCAGAAAAACAGCCGGCAGTCGGGATGATTATAATCAATCCATGCCTTTAAATGCTGGGCGACAAGCCCCTCAAGCGCAACGCCGCTTTTTTCCTGCGGACGGTCAAGCGGGCCTGACGGACGCAGGCAGTTATAGATACCAGCATCAAAAAAATAAAATTTAGGATGCTGCGACACAGTGCGCTTTGCTCTTCTTGTAAATACAGGTATTCTGAAAGACAGGAGCAGATCTTCCAGAATATTGACGTAGCCTTCTACCACCTTCCTTTCAATATGGCACTCTCTTGAAATATTACTGATATTTAATACTGAGCCGTGAGAAAAACTCACTGCCTCCAGAAACCTTGAAAAGTTCCCTATATTCCTGGTCAGCCCCTCCATCTGAACTTCTTCCCTTATATAGAGGTCAACATAGGCATGTAAAGAATCAACGGGATTGATACTGTCTAAGACTACCGGTATCATGCCATTTTGCAGAGCGGCGTTCAGATTAAACTTCCCTGACAGTTCCGCTGCAACAAACGGATGCATGTGTTTCATTATGACACGCCCGGCAAGGAGATTCACGCCTGTCTTTTTTAATTTTCTTGCGCTTGAGCCGGTAAGTATAAACTGGCGATCCTTTTTCTCTTCAATCAGGCTATGCACAACTTCAAGTAACTGCGGGGCTTTCTGGATTTCATCTATGACTACAACTTTTTTATCCGTATTAGCATGAACTATCTCTATGAGCCTTTCGGGGCGAGCACTATAACTTCTGAAAATATCAGGAAGGAGCAAATCTATATAAAGGGTGTTGGGGAAAATGTTTTTTATCAGAGTGGACTTCCCTGTACCTCTTGGGCCAAGGAGAAAAAAACTCTGTTTCCCGGGTTTGAAAATTCGCTTTATTATTTCCATATTAAGTCCAAAAATGGAATTATCATTTCCATATTTTACACAGGGTGGAAAAGAAGCGCAATAAAATAATTAAATGACGTGATAGCGGAAAGTTTTACGCTTCCCAGACCTGATTCAGTATCCCTTCCGGAATATTCAGATACCTTGCCTTTGTTACTGTTATCTTGACAGCTTTAAGCTTGTCTCTTATTGGAAGGTCTCCGAGTTTTTTCAGGTCTTCTCTTTCCTCAGACCTTATTGCCTTTCGTGCTGCTTTATACCGCTCGGTATCGCCGGGCTCTATCACTTCCGCTGTTCCCCAGAGCTGCAAACCCTTGACGCTGTCAAATCCGCTGTATTCGCCGTGTATCCCGACAGACACTTTAGGATTGGAAAGCATGTTCTTGACCTTTCCTCCTCCTTCTGTGAGAAAAAATATATTCATTCCTTCGCTCCTATATCTTATTGGAGTGGCACGCGGCTCATTATTGTCGCAAGTGGCGAGCGTGCAGAGAATATGCTTTGCAAGAAAATCAGTGATAGCTGCCTCAAGCTCTTCCTTGTTAAGTCTCTTTGCCTTCTGCTTAAGCACTTTGTCGAAATCTTTTTCCATTTGATCCTGTAAATCATCAGCCATGATTTTCTACTCCTTATTTATTTAAGGTTTTTATTTTCAGAAATTCATACCTCAACAAGTCTTCTCCCTTGCGGTGCACCAATTAGAAGAAGATATGATTTTACTCTCTTTCTGCTGAAAATACTTTCAAGCGATTTCCTGTAATAGTCAAGCTGTTTTCTGTATCTTTCAATTATCTCAGCAATTGCGCTGTCAGTCATTTTATTCAAGTTATTCAAGTCAGGCTGGGTCCATTTGTAATCTATGACTTTAATCTCATCAGGCTCTATGATGACCCTGTCCATTATGCCGCCTACAAAATCCTTACCCTTAGATTTCGAATATACCGGAGCTTCAAGTTTAGCTATCCTGCCGCGGGAAGTATAAAATATCCCTTCAAGCTCTCTGTCAAGAAGAAGCTCCTTTATACTCCGGGACATCTCCTTTGAAATATCATCAAAAGAAAAACCGGTTATGCCACCTAATTTAGTAGAACCTCTCATTGTAAAGCTCACAGCGTCTTCTACAACTTTCTCAATATCTGCGCCGTGAGACAGAAGTCCAATCCTGCTTAAAGCCAGATGAATCAGCTCTCCCATCGCCTGCTTCTTTCGCCTGCCGGAGAAGTGGTATTCATTCCAGTCAAAATCTTGCTCTTCGTCGTTTGAGGGTTTTGATGGTGAGATGTCATCCCCCTGCCCGTATTCTTCCCCCGAAGGAAATTGAAGCTCAGGTAATATCTTAGTTTTTCTGCTATTTGCTTTACTCCCGCTATCTTCTCCTTCAAGGTTTTCCTTGCCGCTTTGGTAAAGAGGAATAAAACTTTCTCCATTGCCTGTAGATTCAGAAGCCTCCAATCCAAGCCCTTTCGCAATCCAGTTAAACCATGTGTCCTTTAATTCTCCTTTTTCATGTGTGTTGCTATCTTTCGAGGCTATTTTAATGCTTCCCATAACATAAAGATTTTTCTTTGCCCTGGTCAATGCCACATACAGAAGGTTAAGCTCATCTTTTATAACCTTTGCAGACTCATCATTGAAAACTTCTTTAAGGCTTTGCGAAGCATCTATTTCTATTTTGGTAGGAGTTTTCACAATACTTCTAAGTGAAAAATCTTCATCATTTACAAATATGAAAGGAGTTTTGTTGATAGAAAGATTAATGTCATCATCAGCAAAAGGAATGATGACAGTATGATACTCAAGCCCCTTTGATTTATGTACGGTAAGAATGTTAACTTTCCCTTCCCCCTCCCCCTCTGCAGCTTCCTGCTTTAAAGCTTCATCACGTCTTTCAAGATACTCGATAAAACAGGAGATGTCCCCGTTATGTTCTTTCTGAAAAACATGTGATTCATCGAGCAGACGCAGGAGGTTCTCGGAAGCTCCGGGAACATCGGCGTATAAATATGGTAGGGAGAATTCTACATAAATGCGGTTTAAAAGTGAAAGAGGAGTGAGGAATCCTACCTTAGAAAGAAGATTGCCGAGCTTTTCGGCAGCTTCGCTTTTACCGCTATTTTTGAATTTAAGATAAAGCGTTTTCCCCGCGTGCATGGCGGCAATGTTTATCTTCTCTGCCGTTAATCTGAAAAGTGGAGACTTAAGTGCTGATGCAAGGGCTATGTCGTCTTCAGGGTCATTTAGAAAATGGAGGAGATTAACTACATCGCTTACTTCAAAAGCTTTAAGCAGTCTGGAGCTTGTCTCGCTTCTATAGGGAATATTCTCTTTTTTAAACTCTTCTTCTATGCTTGTTAAATGCTTTTTTGTTCTGCCAAGAACTGCGATATTCGAGTAACTTAATCCTCTATCAGCAAGGGATTTAACTATTTCCGAGGTTCTCGTGCAAAATAACTTATCATTGTTATTATTGCTTCCTTCTTTTTTTTCTATCAGGTCAAGCTCAACATAGCCTCCTTCAGGCACAGGCACCTGTCTTTGATATTGAGGCATTATCTCTTTGAAGATACGGTTTACCCATTCTACTATTTCATGTCCGCTCCGCCTGTTCTCATCTAACAGAAAAGGATGGACATCCCTTATCTCGCTCATAGCCAAATCAAAGAGCCCGCTTTCTCCCCCGCGGAACCTGTATATTGCCTGTTTCTTGTCTCCTACATAAAAGAAACTTCCCGGGCTGTCGTGCACACCGCAGCCTGCAACAATCTCTTCAACAAGTGGTTTTAATACTTTCCACTGTATTACGTTCGTATCCTGAAACTCATCGATGAGAAGATGCTTTATGCGCGTGTCTATCCTGTAATAGAAATATTCTGTATCAAAAGCATTGCCTGAAAGAAGACTGAAGGCATGCCGTTCAAGGTCAGAGAAATCAAGACACCCTTCCCTTCTTTTGATTTCAGAATAGATGCTTACATAATCTAGGAAGAGTGAAAGAAAGGCGTTTACAATGATACTATTGTAGGACTCTGCAAGAGCTTTAAATTCATTCCTGAAATATTTTTGAATATTGCCATAGGAGATTTCCATTTGTCTGGCATCTGTGCAATCCAGCCCGCCAATTTTTTTGAAGAATGATTTAAAATACCTGTGGTCTTCTAAAGACTCATATTTTGAAAGTACTTCACCCACATACTTATTAAAATTTCTGATATTAGGTCTGTTGAGAAAGCTTTCAAATTTCCTGAGTGAACTTAATATGTTGTTGTTTTCCTCCTCATGCTCCTTGATAATCCTGCAAATCTCCCCGAGATTTTTATTCATGACAGCCATGAAAGTGGATTCAAGCTTTTTAAAACCTGCCCTCTCTTCTAAAAGTTTCTTTTTAAGCTCATCACAGCGGAAAGTATTTCCAATCTCGCAGGACTTCTCAAGGAATTCCAGCATATTGCCGGAGATTATTTTCCTTACATCCAGACTTCCGGTGTGGAGTTCGTAATAGGCATCCATTATATTCCGGCAATGCTCTTCATCATTTTTTGCTTTCTCAAAGAACTCATCGAGTGCAAGTTGTTGAAGGTATTTAGCCTCTGCCTCATCAATCACCGATGTATCAGGGTCAATCCCTATCTCGAATGGGAAAAGAGAAACTATGCCTGAAAGAAAACTATGGATCGTGCTTACATTGAGGTCTGAAAGATTTGCGACTAACCTGTCATAGGCTTTCCCGGCAAGCTCCTGAAGTTTCCTTCTGTCTCCCCCGGAAACTATGCCGGCAAGTTCATCTATCTTCTCATTCTTCTCATCTTCAGCGCTCATTGTATTTAGATTGGCAAGCCCCCTTAATCTCTTTAAGAGTTTTTCCTTCATCTCAAGGGTGGCTTTATTGGTAAATGTGACTGCGAAGACGCTCCTCAGGTCATTGTTTATCTCTTTTAAAAGTATAACTATAAGACGCGCTGTAAGATTATACGTTTTCCCTGCACCAGCCGAGGCTGAAAGTGCGGCGTTAACTGAAGGCTTCCATGATTCTTCAATTCTCATTTTATTTAACTCCCCGCCTTGTTATTTCTTCTATGCGGCAGACTGACGGAAATGGACAGTATTCGCAGTTGCTGTAATCTGTAGTGTGGACAAACGGGCGCTCGTCATCAAACATCTCACCAAGTTTCCCCCTTAGGTAATTTATGAAACCCTCCATCTTATCATCCATTTTATCCTTCACATTATCCCGGCTTAGTATGAGCTTCAGATCAAAGCTCTCCTTCAAATCATAGTAAGCCATTCCCGCAATAGCGCTCAACGGAATAGAGTTCTTGTCAGAGAATATGAATGTGTAAAGCGGCAATTGAAGCTCCGACGGGTTCTTCTCAAATTTAAATATGTTCGCAGAAGTCGGTGTTTTCCCTGTCTTGTAGTCAATGATTAAAAATCTATCATCCTTAACATCTATCCTGTCTATGGTGCCGGCAAGCTTTACCTTTCTTCCATCGCCAAGATTGAAAAGCGTGTCGCATTTCATCTCAAGGTATTTTTCCTCAGTTCTCCACCCTTCATCTCTTCTTGTGATTTCATTATCCAGAAAATACGACAATGAATCCTTGAGAGCCCTGAATCCTAAAATCTCATCAAACCCGGACGGATGCTCTTTAATGAAAGCATCGTTAAGTTTGCTTTCAAAAATCTTCCAGAGTTCATCTTCGCCTCGCTTCAGATTCTCGAGCCTATACATCTCTTTTACAAAATCACGAAGAGCACTGTGGACTATCGTGCCTATCTTCAATCCCTCAAATTCTTCGCTAACCGCATCCCTCTCCTTTATCCTCAGAACCCGCCTGAGATAAAACCGGTAGGGGCACTCTATATAATCCTTCAAAACACCCTGAGTTATGGCGGTCTCCAGCATTATTCTCATGATTTGAGGCGTCTTCCTGATTTCCCTTTCAGGCAGATTTTTCCGCTTTATCTCTGACTGATTGAAAAAAAAGTTAAACTGCTGGTCTGGTTCATTCATTCCAAGCACACCGGTCCTGAACTTCTCTTTCTCTATGAAGCGGCTCGGAAGGTTCTTTGACTCTTCCTCTTCCCTGAGATAGGAGATAAAAATCCCTCGTGCCGAACTTACTGCGCTCTTAAAGTAGAGCCCATAGAGCGATTCCCTCTCCCTGTAGGTTGGAAGTCCTACTTCATCTCTGATAACAGTGTTGAGGAAAAGGTCCTTAGAGCTTGCCGCAGGAAATACTCCTTCATTCATGGAGGGCATTATTATGGCATCAAAATCAAGATTCATAGATTCAATGACACCCATTATCTGCACACCTGAAAATGGGCTTCCGGCAGTAACTGTGATGTGACGCGCTGCAAGGTCTTTTAGAAAAAGTCTCACAAACCCTGTCTTTTCATCTCTCTTCTCATCAGTTTTTTCATAAGATGAAGAGAATTCTTTTATAAATGCGGAAAGAGTGAGAAGCTCTCCAATGGATTCCTCTGTTTTTTCTATGCTCTCTCTGAAGAAAGGATGCTGTGCACGTCCATCAATTCCATATTTGAAAAATATATTCTTTATGAGAAAAGTAAAATATCCTGCCAGCTCTTCAATAGTATTGACGGCATTGAATTCCTTTTTTATTTCCGAGATGAACCGGAGCAATCCTTCCACAGCATTTGCTGAGCCGCCCTCGCGCTTTGACGCATAGATGTCGCAGTCATTCTTAAACTCCATTCCATCAACATCAATATAAACATAGTTTCTTTTTCTTACTGTCTCCATTACAGGATAGACGATTTCCTGCCCGCTGATGCCATTGAAGTTTCCTCCCTTGATAAATGGATGGCTTAGGAGTGAAATAAAATCCCTGTAATAGAAGCCTCCTGAGATAAGATCTGAAAGTATGGAAAAGAAACTGTAAAGAGCTGTCTCACGCAGAGGATAACCGACAGTAAGGTTATATTTAATATTCCGATTATCCAGAGCTTCTACAAGAAGCCGTGAAAGATTCTCATCAGGCATTATCACGGCAATCCTGTTTGGTTTTATATTTGCTTTACAGGCTTCGGAGATTGATTCAAGTATGAATGAAACCTGTTCAATGTCATTGCGAAGACATTTGACCTGAGGCTCGATAAATCGTTCCGTACGTTCTCCATCAATCAAATCATCATTATTCAAGCTATTATTCAAGCCATCAGGATAAAGGCTGTCAATGATATGCTTGTGATGGATAAAGACTGATTCTCCGGAATTTTTTTTCAATTCTGCCAAATCAGTATGAAGAATAAGCTCGCCCTTCCCGGACTCTATTACTTTCTTTAAAAGCCCTGTTTGAAGTTGAGTTAAAGCAAAGAATCCGCAGAAATAAACTTTTTGGTAAGATGAGAGCCATGTCTCATTGAAATTTTCCACTGCAAAGTTAAGCATTTCCGGTCTGTCTATAAGCCCCTCTTTCGCAAGGAGCATATTATAGGAATCATAAATCTTCTTTAGAACTTGTATATGCCCCTCGTAGTCAGTATAGAGCCCCCGACGGGAAAGAAGCTCGAATCTCACACCTTCTTCTTTAAGCTCATCGAAGAACCGCAACAACTTCATCCCATAGCCAGCAAAATCAATGAAATTTCTTAAAAGCTCTCCTTCTCTTCCCCTGAAAAGCCCTGAAGCCTCATCTTTAACCATGCTTACAGCCTCTTTGAGAATAAGGAGTCTCCTCAGCTTTCCGGCTTCTAGTTTCTCGCCGCGCTCCATGTAAAGAGATGAGATGAAACTATTTATATCCTCTATGGCAGGAGGGAACATTGCGTCACTCCCTGATTTTTGAAGTAGGAGTCTCCTGAAATAGAGCCCACTTCTGCCGGTAGGGAAAACCATGAGAACGCTGGAAAGGTCCGGCAGTTCACTGCCATGCTCTTTGAGGATATATTGAGAAAGAGACGGAAGAAAAGGCGTATTGATATCTATGTACTTCAAAAAAAATACCTCGTGAAAAGTATATCAGCCTGCAAAACATTTTCTATGTAAAATTGCACATTATTCCCTTTGATGCAATATGCAACACCTCAGTGACAGGGGGGTGTCTCTGCTATTGAAAATATTTTTTATTTTATTAACCAGTATTAACCAGAATACAGCCTTCTGTGTCAAAATGCGCCCCATTTTGAGGTTGACAAAAGGGCTTTTTTCTTATTAAAGAGCGCGCAGTTACAGGTATTTTAGAAGGTGCGGACTTTAGTGCCGCACATTTTTATTTTGAAGGGATCACAGATGTTTGAAGTCATTGAAAAAAAAGTGTTATCTCCGCAGGTAAGTCTTCTTAAATTCAAAGCTCCTCAGATTGCCAAAACAAGGAAAGCCGGTCAGTTTATAATTTTCCAGATAGACGAGACTGGGGAAAGAATCCCTCTTACCATAGCCGACTCAGATCCTGACGAGGGGACAGTAACGTTAATCTGTCAGGGTGTAGGAAAATCTACCCTCAAGTTCAACTCCCTTGAGAAGGGTGAAAGTATAATGAGCCTTGTAGGACCTCTGGGCAAACCCTCCCATATAGAAAAATTCGGAACCACAGTCTGTGTCGGTGGAGGGCTCGGAATTGCAGTTGTCTATCCTCTTGCCAAGGCATTGAAGGAAGCGGGAAACCGCGTTCTCTCCATCATGGGCTTCCGCTCAAAGGAGCTCATGTTCATGGAGGATGAGCTTAAAAAAATCTCCGATGAACTTTATATCACAACCGACGACGGAAGCTACGTCAGACAGGGTCTTGTGACAGATGTTTTAAAAGAGCTTATAGAAAAGGGAGAAAAGATAGATTCCGTATTTGCGGTAGGCCCGGTACCCATGATGAGAGCGGTCTGCGAGCTTACAAGAAACCACAAAATAAATACTGTGGTGAGCTTAAATCCGGTAATGGTTGACGGCACAGGGATGTGCGGTGCATGTAGGGTAACCATCGGAGGAGCAACCAAATTTGTCTGCGTTGACGGACCTGAGTTTGACGGCCATCAGATTGACTTTGCAGAGCTTGCAAAAAGGCAGAATTTTTATAGAACAGAAGAGAAGATATCGCTGGATAAATTTAATGAACATAAGAAGTGCTGGGAAAGCGAGGCAAAAGTGAAATGAGCGGTAACAATCTTACACCTAAAGAAAGAATGCAGATCCAGAGGCAGCACATGCCTGAGCAGGATCCGCTTGCAAGAAATAAAAACTTTGAACAGGTAAACCTTGGATTAGCAGAAGAGATAGCAATAATGGAGGCAAAGAGGTGTCTTCAATGCAAAAATCCATTATGTGTGACAGGATGCCCCGTAGGAGTAAATATACCTGAATTTATAAAGCTTATCGCAGAAGGAAGACTTCTTGAGGCTGCACAGAAATTAAAGGAGAAAAATTCTCTCCCCGCAGTGTGCGGTCGAGTATGTCCGCAGGAAGAGCAGTGCGAAAAACCCTGCATCCTCGGCAAGAAAGGAAAGCCAGTAGGCATTGGAAACCTTGAACGCTTCGCGGCAGACTTCGAAATTGCAATGGGAGTTGCAAAGGTCCCGCCTCTGCCAAAATCCACAGGTAAAAGGGTTGCCATAGTCGGCTCAGGACCTTCTGGCTTAACAGCGGCAGGTGAGCTTGCCAAGTTAGGGCACGGAGTCACAATATTTGAAGCTCTTCATAAATCAGGAGGAGTTCTCATCTACGGAATCCCTGAGTTCAGGCTTCCAAAGAAAATACTCAATGTTGAAGTTGATTACGTAAAAAAACTTGGCGTAGAGATAGTAAATAATTATGTTGTCGGGAAAACTGAGACTCTGGACGGTCTTTTAAGCAGCGGCTATCATGCAGCCTTCATTGGAACAGGCGCAGGACTTCCTTATTTCATGAACATTCCGGGGGAGAATTTAAACGGCGTTTATTCCGCCAATGAATATCTGACAAGAGTAAACCTGATGAAGGCATATCTCTTCCCTGAATACGACACCCCCATATTCAAAGGAAGAAATGTAGCAGTAGTAGGCGGAGGAAACACGGCAATGGATGCAGTGAGGACCTCAAAGAGGCTCGGTGCTGCTCACTCATATATAATTTACAGGCGTTCGCAGGCTGAAATGCCGGCAAGACTCGAAGAGGTAAAGCATGCTGAAGAGGAAGGGATAGAGTTTAGGCTTCTTACCAATCCTACAAAAGTAATCGGAGATGAAAAGGGATGGGTAAACGGGATTGAATGCCTCAAGATGGAGCTTGGCGAGCCTGATGCGTCGGGAAGAAGAAAGCCGGTTCCGGTCAAGGGTTCTGAATTCATAATAGATGTTGATATAGTTATAATAGCAATCGGCAACGGCGCAAACCCGTTAATACCGATGACAACCAAAGGGATTGACACTAACCGCTACGGCAACATAACAGCAGATCCCAAAAGTCAGGCCACAAGCAAGCCCGGAGTTTTTGCCGGAGGCGACATAGTGCGAGGCGGAGCTACCGTCATACTCGCAATGGGTGACGGAAAGATAGCAGCACAGTCGATCAACGAATATCTGAAGTAGCAGAAAAATCTTTTTTCACAGATTTATACTTCATATAAAGCGCGCGTCTGCTTACTCCTGCGTTTATAAAATCCCAGGGGAATTTCTCATCTTCATCGCGTTCCCTCATTACATAATAATCAGGGTTAACCTCCGATTCCCTCAATGCCCTGTTCCAGTCACCGCCATGCTTTAAAACATCAATCAGGAGCTGACCTGCACGTCTGTCAGCCCTTGAAAGTATCCCCTGTATGCGGGCAAACTTGGGAAGGTCGCAACTAAATCCAACACCATCAAGTTTACCGAATGAGCGGGTGAGAAACCCGAGCTTTTCCTTAAGACTTTTTACATCATCCATTGGCGCCCATTGAAAAGGAGTAAAAGGCTTTGGGACAAAAGAGCTTGCACTAACGGAAAGGTTTAAGCTTATTGAGTGCTTTGCACCATTATGTCTTATCTTCTTAACAAGGGAAACTATGGCACTGACATCTTCTTCAGTTTCTCCCGGCAACCCGACAAGGAAATAGAGCTTAATATTTTTTATCCCCCTCTTTCCCAGCATACATATTTTTTCTATCATCTCATCTTCATCAAGTTCTTTGCCGGCTATCTGCCTCATCCTGTCTGTGCCGCATTCCGGGGCAAGAGTTACTGTCTTCTGCCCGCACTTAATGAGGAAATCTACAAACTCCTCTTTAAGATCAGCGAATCTGATGGATGAAAAAGATACTTCTATTCTTCGTTTTAGAATCTCGGATGCAATGGTGGAAAACTCTTTGTGCTCTGCCATTGATGAAGTTATAAGTCCGACCTTTGATGTTGAGCTAAGTCCATTGTCAATATGAGAGAGGAGTTTCTTAGCGCTTTTAAACCGGAGCTTTCCTCCAAAATTTCCAAGCAAACAGAACCTGCACCTGGCCGGGCATCCTCTAGATACCTCTACAAGATGCATTGAAGAGAACTCAGATTCGGGAGTCACTATCCTTGAATATGTTGATGAAATCTCCATATCGGTAAGCCTTGAGATTTTAACTTCTCTGTTTTCATTGCGAGCTGTAAGCTGCGGCAAATATGCTCCTTCAACATCGGAAAGCGCTGAAAGTATTGCTTCCTTGCTTTCTCCCCCTGAAGCGCCATTTAGTTTTTCTTTGGCTGAACTGATTATGGGCTCAGCTTCACCAAGCAGAAAAAGATCTATGAACATGGAAATCGGTTCAGGATTAGATGACAGTGCAATCCCCCCTGCAATGATGAGCGGGGCATTGTCATCTCTTTCCGATGAAAGGAGCGGAATACCGGAAAGGCTTAAAATTTTAAGCACATTTAAATAATCATTCTCAAAGGAAACTGAAAAGATAATGATGTCAAATTCGGAAAGTGGTGTGGAACTTTCAAAAGAACATAGCCGGCTATTGGTTCTTAGAAATCTTGCCTCTTCGTCCGGCTCAGGCAAAAATGCCCTTTCGCAGGATATATTATAGATTTCATTCAGCATCCCATAGACAGACTGGAAGCCTAAGTTTGACAAGGCGACCCTGTAAACATTGGGGTAGATAATGACCGCCCGGATCTTCCCTTCGGGGTTTAGAGATAAAGTCCCCTTCTCAAGGGAGAGAAGACCTTCCCTTGTACTTTGCGCAAGTTTACTCATGAATTATAAGTAACAGTCTAAGCTACCTTTGTCAAAAGAGGAATGAGAAATGATTTATAAAAAGAGATGTGATATGATTGCGCAAAATAAAAATTAACCATTTTCACGAGAATGTTTAATAAAAAGGACAACTTATATTGGACACTAATTATACTTTTAGTAATAGTTTTCTCTGTTAGTAATATCACTTTAAAAATTGCAAAAGCAGTTAGCCAGCCAGAAAACCCGCATCGAAGAAGAATACTTGTAATAGCCCCACATCCGGATGATGAAATTCTAAGCTGTGCAAAAGTAATATCAGAAGCATTAAACAATGGTGAAAAAATTAAGGTCTTGCTGATGACAAATGGAGATATTCCTCAATTTCCAACATCTAAGAACCCTTATAAAGGATTCATCACGAACACAGGAGTGCATGATGTAAATGAAAACGGCTATATCGATAATGTAGATTATTGCTACCAAAGACAGGAGGAAACAATTAAAGCAGACATAAAATTAGGATTGGATGCAAAGGATATTATATTTTTAGGCTATCCCGGAGGAAATTTATGGAGGCTTTATAACTTTGGATACAATGGTATATCCTTTGATATTGGACATCCTTTTGATACAGCTTTTGCATTAAATCCCGGGACCGGATTCGTATCACCATATAAAAACGCATACCATTCATTAACCAATAGTAACAACCCCACAGTTCATTCAAGAAGTTATATTATCAATGACTTGAAAGATATTTTCAGAAACTTTAAGCCAACAGATATATATGCCCCGATAGAATTTGATGATAATTCTAATCATAAAAGCACAACGATTTTCATAAGGGTAGCTTTGCAGGAGTTAAAAGATTCAAAAGAAGAATTTGCCTTTAATGTAAGGCTTCACAGATATTTGATTCACTTTAGTGGCAATAATATCAGTTATCCTGATCCAAACAATCCAAAACTAGGGTTGAGAAATGATAAGAATTGTGAAGCCGTCAAATGGGAGGATACAAAGATAGGTATGGCCCCTAATGGTTCAATTCAATTAGATTCAGATTTCAAAAAACTAAAACATGAAATAATTGATTATTATTCCACTCAATATCCAAGAAAAAAGATATTGCAGCCGCCATGCAATAGGAATACAGAGGTTCTTTGGATGCACCAATACGTTAAAGACAGAGAGGAATGGTGGGATCTGCCATTAGAAATCGATACAGACTTCCCTATTTTTGAAAAACTCTCCTTAAAAGACAAAACATTATTTTTTCTTAAAAAGCTCTTTCACTAAAGATCTTCTATTTTTGTCCCCATGCCTGATTTGAGGTTATGGCGGGCTTGTTCGATCTTCTTTAGAAATCGCGGGTCGTTCTCTAAAAGATAATCAAACCAACCTTCTTCATCTTCAAATCCGATTAAAATCCCCGCAGGTTTCCCATGACGTGTTATTACGACTTCCTCCTTCTCCGCTAATCGTAAAAACCTCGAAAGATCATCCTTTACTTCAGATAATGCCGCTTTTTTCATGTTTTATCTCCTGCTTTTTCAAGCCATTGAGCTGCTTTTGATTTTGAGATTATTGCCAGTATTTCTACATTTTTCAAACGAGAACAAATTTTTCATTCCAACTTGCACAAGCCCACTTATGAATTAAAAATAACAGTCTCAATCACCTTTGTCAAAAAAGGAATTAATAAAAGTAAGTTAACTATTAAAAGGGTTACTCAATAATTATATATGGCGGGATTTATTCTTCCTTGCCCATCTGACAGCCTTCGGTACTTCACTAACAGTGATGCTAAGTTTTGCGAGTTTTTCCCTGATGCCTTCCAGTGCGGTATTCTCTGAGGTTATCCTGACCGGCACCAGAACAATCTTTCTATCTCTCACAGAGATATCAAAATAGTCAGTGTCAGGGAAAGACTTAACAATCTCCTTGGGAAGAGTAAGCTGATTTTTTGATGTTTTCTTCACAAGCATAATTCCTTACCTCTTTACTGTAAGGATATTTTACCCGGATAACATTTTCAAGTCTTATTGTTGGAAAAGAGAGAGGTGTCCCGGAAGTTATTTTAATAATTTAACAAACAGTTTAAATCCCATTAGTGTAAACACGAAAGATAAATACAACATAAAAAGGGAAACTACTGATGCTAAAGTACTTGCGACAAGGATAAATTTATTGGATGGCAACTTATCTAAGTTTTCTCTAGACTTAAAAATAAAACAAAAGAACAGAGAAAGATCTGTCAACACCGCTGCAATACCGCTAATAAAAAATACTCTACCACTTGGATAAATCATATAAACAACTGCTGCCAGAAGTGTAATTAATAAAACTAAAACAACAAATGCAAAATTCTTTTTACGAATGGGATTTAACTGACGGGGAGATTTCTTTATGAGTTCCCCATTATAATTTTCTTCAAAATATTCTTCCTCTATTGGTTTTTCAATAATTGATGAAACTTTTTCGCAAAATTGTAACCAGCTTCCCCCAATTAGTTCATCTCCTTTTATTAAAGAAACCATACTCCCATCATATTTTTCTATAATCAGTTCATATTTTGTTGAGGCAGGACGGAATAAACAATATTTTGCTTTAAGGCATTTAATTTCACTTAAAAGAGCCTCCTGTAAGACTTGCTTCTTCTTTATTAATTTCAAAGTCCCTGATTCTTTATCAACTAGTACTCTAGAAATATATTTTTGTGGGAGACAAATCATAAGAAAGCACATTATGATAAATGGTGAAATAAATATTGTAGTTATAATTATTATAATATCAATTCCCCCATTTTTGATAATGTGAAATATAATTGAAGCAATTAATGTCAGCAAACCCATTATTCCTGTACCTTGAAGTGGTGCTATCCAGGTTGAAAGTCGTCGTGGGGCAAGTATAGTTATCTGATTTTTCATACAGTATCCAAGGTCTGGTTTTATATTTTAGGATTCATTCCATTTCAATAATCTGTAAATCATAGAATAATAGAAAGAAATACCATCAGCAATCTTTTTTTGGCTATATCTGTATTTTTCTACCTCAAAAACTTAATAAAATAGATTTGACGGATGAGATCGCCACGCTCCTTACGGTCGCTCGCGATGACGAGATTGAGTAAAAGCACAGAAGTGGAAAAATCTGGATTCCGGGTCAAGCCCGGAATGACAGTAGTTTGCAAATGCGAGATTCGCGCAAGAGACGAGGAAGTAATTTGTAATTATTTTTTTGCGAAAGCAAGTTTTGAGCAGAAGACAAGGAAATGTCCTGCGAGTAAAACGGAGCATACTTTGTTTGTATGTGAGTATTTACGAGCAGGGCAGTGACGCCGTATGCTGCCAAAAATTGCCTTCGCCGATTAGTCGGCTTTGCGGCGAAGGAACGCCGGCACGTCGAGATCATCCTTCCTAAACGACAGCGACGACTTCACCTCGCTTCTCGATGGCACTTCCCTCTTCTGGTTCTTCAATCTTATGAAAGCAGGAATATTCCTATTATCCCCGTCGATGGGTGTAACATTACCTTCATCAGAGCCAGACATAGACATATCGAGAAGCTCAGGCCTGATATCAAAACCCGATGTACTCTGCTGGCGCTCTTTCTCAAAGCCTGTTGCAATGACAGTAACCTTTACTTCATCCTCCATGTCATTATCAACAACATGACCAATAATAAGAAGAGCGTCTTCGGTTACATTCTCATTTATTATGCTCGATGCTTCATTTATCTCATGGAGCGAAAGGTCAGGTCCGCCGGTGATGTTCACAAGCACACCTCTTGCGCCCTCTATGGAACCTTCCTCAAGGAGTGGACTTGAAATTGCACTTTGTATGGCCATAATGGTTTTTCCTTCTCCGCTTGCCATTCCGGTCCCCATTATCGCCCTTCCCATGTTGCTCATCACAGTCCGTACGTCAGCAAAATCAACATTGATATAGCCGGACTTCATTATTATATCAGATAAACCCTGCACTGCCTGGCGCAGAACATCATCAGCCATCTTGAAAGCATCAAGAAGAGCGATATCTCTCCCTGAAATGCCAAGCAGCCTCTGATTTGGAATCACTATAAGGCTGTCAACTGCATCTTTAAGTTCCTCGATTCCCTGATCGGCAATCTTCATTCTTCTTTTCCCTTCGAAGAGAAAAGGCTTTGTAACTATTCCCACAGTCAAAGCGCCGGAATCCTTTGCTGCCTTTGCTATGACAGGTGCAGCGCCCGTACCTGTCCCTCCGCCCATGCCGGCAGTTATGAATATCATGTCTGAATCTATTAAGTAGGCCTTTACTTTTTCTATGTCGTCTGTTGCAGCCATCTTCCCTTTTTCAGGGTCAGCTCCTGCGCCGAGCCCACGCGTTAAACTCTCACCTATCTGAACTCTGCAGTCCGCCTGTGATCTTCCGAGCGACTGAACATCAGTGTTAGCGACAATAAAATCAACTCCGCCTATCTGCTGACACTTAACCATGGAATTTACTGCATTGCCGCCTCCTCCTCCGATACCGACTACTTTTATCCTTGCTCTCTTTGACTCACTGGCAAATTCTATCATCCATCCACCTCCAAAGTATTAAGTTGTTTTCTTATAAAAAAATTTTATTTAAAATTTTTACAAAACTTATTTTCATACGAATTCCTGGAACCATCCCATTGCCTTCTTAAAAAGTCCTCCCATCCCCTGAGTATCAGGCATGGAATCACCCATTGATTTGCTTCCGTAAAGAATAAGACCTACTGCAGTCGAGTACATGGGGTTCTTTACCTTTTCAACAAGACCTCCGTCCATTTCAGATGGGGAGCCTATCCTTACAGGAAGCTCAAACACCTGCTCTGCCACTTCCTGTGTTCCGGGCAGAAGTGACGCACCTCCAGTCAACACAATGCCTGATGCGATAAGGTCTTCAATACCTGACTTCCTTATCTCCTGCCTTGCAATGGAAAATATTTCTTCAACGCGGGGTTGGATTATCTCGCTTAAAATCTTTCGCGAAAGTATTGTTGGTTCCTTCCCGCTGATCCTGTCCACTTCTATCTTCTCATCCGGTTTTACAAGGGCCGAATAAGCACATCCGTATCTGGTTTTTATTTTCTCAGCCTCTTTCCGCGATGCGCGAAGGCCCACAGCTATGTCGTTCGTTACATGGTTTCCCCCGAGATCTATCATGGACGTGAACTTGATACATCCGTTATAGTATATCGCTATGTCCGTTGAGCCTCCGCCGATATCTAAAAGTGCCACTCCAAGCTCTTTCTCATCTGAGGAAAGCACTGCTTCTCCTGACGCAAACTGCTGGAGGACTACATCTTCTATCTCGAGCCCTGCCTTGTTGCAGCTTTTCACAACATTCTGAATGGAGGTTACGGCGCCAGTCACTATGTGCACCTTTGCTTCAAGCCTGACACCGGCCATTCCCACCGGTTCCTTTATACCTCCCTGGTCATCTATTATATATTCCTGCGGGATGACATGTATTATTTCCCTGTCCCGCGGCATGGCGACTGCCGTTGCATTGTCTATGACGCGCTGGACGTCTTTCTTTTTAACTTCCTTATCATTTATTATTATAAGCCCGTGGCTGTTAAACCCTTTGATATGGTTGCCGGCTATTCCCGTGAAGACCCTGCTTATCTCAATCCCCGCCATAAGCTCCGCTTCTTCCACGGCTTTTTGTATTGATTCAACGGTGCTTTCAATGTTTACGACTACACCGCTTTTCAACCCCTCCGAAGGGGCCATCCCAAGACCTATTATTTCAAGGCTCTCATTCTCCTTAGGTTGCGCTACAAGGCAGCACACTTTCGTTGATCCGATGTCCAATCCGACTATAAGGTTGCTCTTAGCCATCTATGGCCTCCATATGTTAAAAGAGTAAATTTTTTTCACGTTTCTTTGACCACATTCTTTTCTTCAGGTTCTGATTTGTTGTCAGTCCGTATTATAACCCTGTCTTTGAATCTTAAGTCAAAGAGGGATATCCGTATCAGTTCTTCATCTTTGAAAGAGTAAAAAACTTTTTTCAGGTTATCCATTTTCTCCGTTATCATTCCGTCGCCAAGATATACCTGGAAAGAATAAGAGGACATTACAAGGACCGGGTTGTTCGAGTCTTTAACGTCTATCTCTGCAACCTTGTCCTTAATCCACGAAGCTCCCGTACTTATCTGCTTTATCACGGCCACTGCTTCTTCCATCCCTTTCCCTTCAACCTTTTCTCCCGGCCTGTATGTCTTTAAATTGCCTATCCCTTTTATTGTGAGAAGCCCTTCTGTCTTAACCTGCGGCATCGAATCAAGAACAACACCGCATTCATCTACTAATTTTAAACCATTATTATCGAGCCATGCAAAAGGTTTTCGTTCTTCGATGTTTATATAGACCGAATTGGGAAGTTTCTTTCTCACACTCACTGACTTTATCCATGGAATTTTTTTAAGCTCTTCTACCGCATCAGAGGCGCTGAAAGAAAATATACTGCACCCTGAAAAACCTCCGGCAGTAATGATCTTCTGCTCAGGAAGCAATTCATTCCCTTCAATGTTTATACGTGGCAGACCGAGGAAGGCGAGGCTTGAGATATAAGTCTTCACAAATACCGCGACTAGAAGAATGGAAATAATCACTGTCGCATATGTCAAAAAATTTGCCGGAAGAAATGCGATACTTCTCTTCCCTGAAGAAGATTTTCCTCCCTTCTTTTTCCTTGAGACCCTCTGATCACGCAGTACTGTTGTTCTACCTCTTCTTTTCATAGGCTTCCTCTAATATGCTGTAGACAAGTTTATCGAAACTTATACCAACCTTAGCTGCCGCCATGGGCAGAAGACTTGTCTCCGTCATCCCGGGGATGGTATTCACTTCGAGCACATAGACATTCCCTTCAGCATCCATCCTTATGTCAACCCGGGGGGAACCGCTGCATCCCAATGCCTTGGATGCCATGAGTGAATATTGTCTGCACTGCATCTCCTCATCTTCAGAAATCTTTGCAGGGCATATATAGGTTGTCATGCCTTTCTTATACTTTGCATCGAAATCATAAAAACCGCTCTTTGCGCTCATCTCTATCACAGGCAGTGCTTCTCCTCTTAAAACTCCCACAGTGAGATCCCGTCCCTTAATGAATTCTTCGATTATGAGCTTTCCGTCATATTTACCTGCAAGAGCAAATGCCTCTGCCATCTCTTTCTCATCTTTCACAATCGTTATCCCTATGGTTGAACCTCCGCAGGCAGGCTTGCATACAACAGGATAAGGGATTTCATTTTCTGCGAGCATATTGATACATTTTTCTGCATCATCTCCTGCATCCAGACGTGCAACTATAAAATTAGGCGTAGGAATATCGTTGTGCAGGAATATTATTTTTGAAAGCTCCTTATCCATAGAAATGGCGCTTGCAAGCACGTTGCTTCCCGTATATGGAATCCCCTCTATCTCAAGAAGTCCCTGCACCGTTCCATCTTCCCCGCCCGGACCGTGAAGAGAGATAAATGCGATGTCTATCTTCTCCTTCTCAAGCTTTTTTAAAATACCTCCAGCCGGGTCTATTTCGACTGCATTAAATTTCTGTCTCAGAAGAGAGGTCAGAACTGCACTCCCTGTCTTTAAAGAAATATCTCTCTCAGATGAAGTGCCCCCCATCAGAACCCCTATCTTTTTTTGTAAAAGAGGCTTCATTATAATCCTTTCCCGATAATTTTTATCTCCGGATCGAGTGATACACCGGTCTTAGCAAACACCTTATCATGCATAATATTTATCAGCTCCAATATGTCGCGCGCAGAAGCATTCCCACGGTTTACAATAAAGTTCGCATGTTTCGCGGAAACAACGGCACCTCCTACGCTCTCTCCTTTTAATCCCGCAGCATCTATAAGTCTTCCGGCTGAATCACCTTCAGGGTTCTTGAATATTGATCCCGCAGTGTACGGCTCGGAAGGTTGCTTCATGCGGCGCTCTTTTATATATATCTCCGACTTCCTGTTAAATTCTTCTGGGTCTACAGCATCCAGAATCATCTCAGCTCTGATGACAACAGCGCCTTTTTTAAGCTCCGTATATCTGTAGCCATATCTCATTGAGCCTTTATCCAGAGAGACCACCTCACCAGTTTTTTTAAGGATCTCAAGAGAAGATACATGTTCCATTATGGAATCTCCGAAAGCACCGGCGTTTCCTGACACTGCGCCGCCCATTGTCCCTGGAATGCCGCATGCAAATTCAAGTCCGCCTATTCCTTCTGCGCCTATCACCCTTATCATTTGCGTAAGTGCCGCTCCTGCTTCAGCTCGGACAATATATCTTCCTTCTCTTTCTTCCCATCTGAATCCCCTGTAATCTTTCGCAAGATTTATGATTATCCCCTTGTATCCGCTATCAAGGCAGAGGATGTTTGAACCATGACCTATTGGAATAAAATCCATCTTCCATTTCCTGCAAAGCGCTGCCGCTTTTTTTATTTCCTCGATCCCGGCAGGGAATAGCATTCCCCATGCATTGCCTCCGGCATGAAAAGTCGTGTGTTCCTTCATGGGAACATTGAACTTCACCTTTTCCCCAAATGTCTCAGCAAATTCCTGCTGCCAATTATTAGTCATAATTGTCACTGCCATTTTTTATTTTAAAAACTCCTCTCCAATCTCATAGACATTGCCGGCGCCAAGAGTTATCAGCATGTCTCCCTTTGCAAGGTTGAGGCTTAGAAATTTCAATATCTCTTTTTTTTCGCTTATGTGGTGCACATCCTTATGCCCATGTGCTTTTATTCCTTTGCTCAGGAGATCTGAATCAATGCCTTCTATTGGTTTTTCACCGGCAGGATAAATGTCAGTTACAACCAATGTGTCGCAGTCATAAAAAGACCTGTAGAACTCTTCCAGAAGGGACTGTGTCCTTGAGTAGCGGTGCGGCTGGAACAAAACTATGATTTTCCCTGACCATATGCTTCTCGCAGCCTGAAGTGTTGCGCGTATCTCGCTTGGATGATGACCGTAGTCATCAACAACTGTGATCCCGTCTTTTTCACCCTTGTGCTGAAGCCTTCGTTGTATTCCTTCAAACTCGCCAATGGCAGATATTATTGTATCAACAGGGATCGAAAGCTCCTGTCCCACTGCAATTGCCGCAAGTGAATTGAGCACATTATGTCTTCCTGTCAATTTCACTTTTACATGTCCCAGCTTCTCTTTTTTAAAATAGGCATCAAATCCGCTTTCAAAACCAGCGAACGTAAGATTATCAGCTGTATAGTCAGCCTGCGAATTGAACCCGTAAGTTATTGTCCTCTTCTCAAGCAACGGGATTATGTCCTGTATGTTTTCATCATCTGTGCAGATAACGGAAGTCCCGTAAAATGGGACTTTGTTCAGGAAAGCAGAGAATGTTTCTTTCAGCTTCTTCATGTCGCCGTAAAAATCCATATGCTCTTTGTCAATATTAGTGGCTACAGCAATACAGGGATTTAGTGTCATGAACGACCCGTCACTCTCATCCGCCTCTGCGACAAGGAATTCTCCCTGTCCAAGCTTGGCATTAGTGCCGGTGCTGTTTAACCTTCCTCCGATGACCGCCGTAGGGTCGAGTCCTCCTTTGGCGAGAACAGATGCAATGAGAGATGTCGTAGTAGTCTTGCCGTGGGAACCTGCGATTGCAATGCCGTATTTCATTCTCATCAGTTCTGAGAGCATCTCCGCCCTGCGAAGCACCGCTATCTTCTGTTCCAGAGCGCTTTTTGCTTCAATATTATCCGCAGTTACGGCAGAGCTGACAACCACAACATCGCTGCCATTTACGTTGCCGGCACTGTGGCCATAATATATTTCCGCTCCCAGGGATTTAAGCCGTTCCGTTATCTGGCTCTTTTTCATGTCAGAGCCGGAAACTTTATAGCCGAGGTTTAACAGCACTTCGGCAATGCCGCTCATCCCTATTCCGCCTATACCAACAAAATGTATCTTTAGATTTTTTCTGTACAATTTCTATCTCACTTAAAACAGCATTTCACACTGCTTTACTATTTCTTCAGCCGCATTGATTTTGCTGAGCTGTCCTGCCTTGTCAGAAAATAGCTCAAGCTTCCCCCTGTCACTGATAAAATTTTCAATCGCATCTGCAAGACTTTCTCCGGTTATCTCGCTTTCTCTCATCATCAGCGCCGCTCCCTCTTTCTCCATGCTCCTCGCATTATGCTCCTGATGGTTATTGGTAGCATAGGGGAAGGGAATGAGAATCGATGCCTTTCTGCATGCCTGCAGCTCGCTCAATGTTGTTGCTCCGGCTCTTGATACAACCATATCAGCCGCAGCATAAGCATCTTCCATGTTTAAGATAAAAGATGCAGTAAATCCCTCAATGCCTTCATTTTTATATTTTTCTCTCACTTTTTCGAAATCGCGCTCCCCTGTCTGGTGTATGAGCTGGAAGCTGCATCCTCTTTTTTTAAGGAGAACTGCCGCTTCAGGAACAAGCTCGTTTATTCTTCTGGCGCCCTGGCTTCCTCCAAACACAAGGAGAGTAAATTTTCCTTCTGCAAGCCCCCATTGCTGAATGGCCTTCTCCCGTGACCCCTTCCGGACAGAATCCCTTACAGGATTTCCTGACCAGAAAACCTTTTTTGCGGGAAAGGCTTCCATGGAACCTCTGAAGTTCACCGCTATCTTCTTTGCAAACACGGAAAGTATCCTGTTCGTTGCTCCCGGATAAAGATTCTGCTCTAATATCAGAGAAGGAACTCCCCGAAGCCATGCTGAAAGTATTACAGGCCCTGAGCTGTAGCCTCCAACGCCCACTGCTATATGAGGCTTAAATGAATTAAGTATCCTTGAAGACTGCACAAGGCTCTGCGGTATGGCCATAATCCCTTTCAGCATACTGGAAATTTTTTTCCCTTTTATTCCCATAGATTCTATAAGCTTAAATTCAATCCCGGATGAAGGAAGTATCTTTGCCTCAAGCCCTCCTGCTGCTCCGACGTAAAGAATCTTTGTTCCATCACCCCACCTTTTTTTCATCTCTTCAGCAATGCTCAAACCGGCATATATATGCCCGCCTGTTCCTCCTCCTGCGATTACTGCTCTCCTCTCATTTTCAGGCATGTTCTGATATGTTTAGCAGTACACCCGTAGAAAAAAGAGAGAACAATATGGATGAACCACCGTAACTTACAAATGGAAGAGGGATGCCTTTTGTAGGCATTAACCCTACATTCACTGCAATGTTTACTACTCCCTGAAAACCTATCAGTGCTGCTATTCCTACTGCAAGGAGCATCCCGAACATGTCATTGCTTCTCATGGCAACCATGACTCCCCTGTACATATAAAGGAAAAGAAGTCCTATAACCGTAACAACACCTATCATTCCTATCTCTTCTCCTATGACAGCAAGAATGAAATCATTATGAGGCGCCGGAAGATAAAACAGCTTTTCCCTCCCTTCACCAAATCCAAGTCCCCAGAACCCTCCTCTGGCGAAGGCATACATGGACTGGATTATCTGGAAACCGGACCCCTGGGCATCGGCCCATGGATCCATGAAAGCCGTCCATCTTTTCATCCTGTAAGGAGCAAGAACAACGGCCATGACAATCGCAGGCACAGCGAAGAGAATAACAGCAAAAACATATTTTATGCTCATGCCGCCTACAAAAAGAAGTATCGTGATCACAGCCGCTATGGTCACGACAGTGCCAAAGTCAGGTTGCTTCATAAGAAGGATAAAAAATAATCCTATCACTATAAGAAGAGGCATAAGCCCTTTCTTAAAATCCTTCATCCTTTCCCTTTTTTTCGAAATATAATGCGATGCATAAACGATGAGTGCAAATTTCGCTATCTCCGAAGGCTGAAGCCTTATCATTTTAAACTGTATCCACCGTGCCGCACCATTAACCGCTTTCCCTATAGGAGGGATAAACACAAGGACCATAAGCACAAAGGCAGCGCCAAGCAGAGGAATAGTTAAATTTCTGTAATTGTGATAATCAATGTTCATTGCTATAATCATTAAAACAAGACCCACACCTATGTACATTATCTGTCTTTTGAAAAAGTAATAAGGGTCAGAATATCTTTCCATGGACATTATTGCGCTTGCGCTGTAGACCATTATTGAGCCCATCCCTGAAAGCACGAGAGCTGAAAGCAATATTAGTTTGTCACTCCCTGACTGTTTAGGCATTTCCTTTAAGAGCCCTCACCTGATTTTTAAAATCGTCTCCCCTCTCCTCGAAATTGCGGTACATATCGAAGCTGGCGCATCCGGGAGAAAGTATCACCACGTCCCCATTGCCTGCACATTTGAAAGCGTACTTAACAGCATCTTCCATACTGCTCTCTTTTTGCATTTTCACTAACCCGCTGAAAGCATCTTCAAGCTTCTGGCTTGCCTCTCCAATAAGTATGAGTATGCGCACTTTTTCTGAAACTATATGTCGCAATGATTTAAAATCTCCCTTCTTGTCGCGTCCTCCGGCTATAAGTACAACCTGCTTTTCAAAGCTTTCAAGAGCCCGCTTCATAGCATCAACATTCGTGGCTTTTGAATCATTGATAAATTTAACTCCATCTATTGTGTCAACCTCTTCCATCCTGTGCGGAGGAGGAGTGAACCTCGCAAGGACTCTTTTAATAGCATCTGTTTCAACCCCTGCGGCAAAAGCACAGCAGATGGAAGCAAGGGCGTTTTCAAGGTTGTGAACTCCCATCATTCTTATTTCTGAAACAGCAAATACAGGAACCGCAGATTTCCCGTTCCTGAACATGATCATTCCGTCCTTCACAAAAACACCGTTTTCATTCATCTCTTTTTTGCTGAAGAAAAAGGAACGGGGCTTGAGTGGAGCAATTTTGCTTTGCGTAAACTCGTCATCGCTGTTAAGGACAAGAACATCTTTCTCCCTCTGGTTCATAAAAACGTTCATCTTGGCTTTCCCATAATCATCAATGGATTTATAACGGTCGAGATGGTCGGGAGTGACATTAAGTATTACAGCGATAGAGGGCCTGAAGGATTCTATAAGCTCAAGCTGGAAACTCGAAAGTTCAACGACAAGGAAATCTCCCTTGAACTTCTGTAAGGCAAAATCAGAAAGCGCTACTCCTATGTTGCCGGCTACAGGTGCATTTTCCCCGGCTTCAGCTAAAATATCACCGATCAGAGTGGTGACCGTGGTCTTCCCGTTTGTTCCTGTAACTGCAATAATTGGAGTATCTATAAAAAGACTTGCAAACTCTATCTCTGCAATTACTTTTTTGCCTTTCTTTTTTGCCTCCCTTACAAGCTCGCATCCTGCAGGAATGCCGGGGCTTAAAACCACGGTATCAATCCTGTCAATAAATTCAAGTCCATCGCTTTCTGTTGCAACTTCAAGCCATTCAGGAAATGCGGCTTCCCGGGAGGATTCAAGCTCGGATTTTTTCTTCCGGTCGCAGGCATAAACTTTCATTCCCTTTTGATACGCAAGCCTGCTTGCCGAAATTCCGCTCCTTCCCAGTCCTGCTACAAGTATGTTTTTAATTTCTCCCATTACTCTTTTTATTCCTTATCCCCGTTTGCCCCGCCGAATTTTTCCTTAAGCATTGCTACAACAGTCTCAAGATGCACTCCCCTTGATCCTTTTACGAGAACAGAATCTCCGCTGGAAAGCATATCCACAAGGGCCCTTCCAGCTTCTTCCGCACCGGAAAAAGAAAAAACCATTTCTTTATTCATTCCGCTTTTTACCGCCTCCTCTGCTGCTGCCAGAGAAAGGGTGCCGACTGTAATAAGAATAGTAATTCCCTTCTCTGCGGAAAGCCTGCCGATCTGCCTGTGCGATTCATCAGAGAATTTTCCAAGTTCGAACATATCCCCCATGACAATCACCTTGCGTCCGCTCTTTTTCAGAGTTGCAAAATATTCGATGGCTCTCCCAAAGGATAATGGATTCGCATTATATGTATCATCAACAAGGCAGATCCCGCCGGCAAGTTCAAAAAGTGTGGTTCTGCCGGGAAGCGATCTGGCTTCAGAAACTCCCTTTTTTATCTCATCGGAGCTCATACCGAGATGGAGTGCACATGCTATTGCCGCAAGACAGTTATAAGCATTGTGAATCCCAGGCATACCTACGTGTATCTCTTCATTGATGTCTCCGGAAGCAAACTTAAATGCACTCCCATTTTCGTAAGTCTCAAGGTCATACATTCTTACATCGCAATCTTTTCCCGTCCCGAAGGTAACTGTCTTTCCTGCGGTTATCTGTGGTATTTTTTCAAGCACCGGATCATCACCGTTATAGAGTAATGTCCCTCCGTTTTCATGGATGAATGATGCCATCTCAGCCTTAGCCATTCCTATTCCTTCTATGCCGGAAAAATTCTCAGAATGTGAAAGTCCGACGTTTGTAATTATCCCGACAACCGGTTCTGCTATATCGCAAAGTTTTTTTATCTCGCCCGCCGCGCTCATTCCCATCTCGAGAACTGCATAACGGCACCCTTCCTCAACAGGCAATATGCTGAGCGGAAGCCCGACAAGGTTGTTGAAATTTCCCGGGTTTTTAAGAACTTCCCCATTCATGCCCAGCACAGATGAGAGTATCTCCTTTGTCGTCGATTTGCCGTTACTTCCTGTTATCCCTATAACCAACGGATTTACCTTTCTCCTGTAATATCTTGCAAGAGACTGGAGCGCTGAAAGCGTGTCCTTAACTTCAAGCAGGCTGACATCAGGATTTTTTTCAATAATTCCTTCCACTTTATTCCTGTCTGAAAAAACAGCGCCTCCTGCCCCGTTTTCCAAAGCCACCCTGATAAAGTTATGCCCGTCAAACTTATCTCCTGTTATTGCAAAGAAAACCTCGTCTGCCGCACACTTCCTTGAATCTATTGACACCTTTGAGAAAAAAACTTTTTTTTTGTTCCCGAAACATTGAGCCCCGGTTGCCTCAATAATTTCTTCCAGAAAATATCTTTTCACATCTTCCCTTTTTTCTTCTCAAGCGCTTTGCCTGCTTCTTCTCTGTCATCAAAATTGATAATCTTCCCGCCAATTAGCTGGTAATCCTCATGTCCCTTTCCAGCTATAATCACCATATCCCCTTTTTCCGCCTCCATTATCGCAGATTCTATTGCAATGCTTCTGTCCTCAACCACTGCAACCCGTCCGGTCATGCCGCCGGTCATACCTGAAAGAATCTCCGATATAATGGACTGAGGGTCTTCACTTCGCGGGTTGTCTGATGTAACAAATACAAGGTCGCTTAACCTTCCTGCAAGCTCTCCCATAAGCGGCCGTTTGCTTCTGTCACGGTCGCCGCCGCAGCCAAATACGGTTATAAGACGGCACTCACAGATACGTCTCGCCTCTGTCAGGAGTTTTTCAATGGCATCAGGGGTATGAGCATAATCGACTATCACATCGATCCCCTGGTTGTTCTCAATCCGCTGAAACCTTCCCGGAACAACCTGCAATTCCTCTATCCCGGCTTCAATTGCGGCAGCCTCAACACCCAGCGACCAGCACGCCCCGGCAGCAGCCATTATGTTGTAGATATTAAATCTTCCTGAAAGCGGAGAACATATATTCAGAATATTCCCTTTGATTGATATTTTTGCATCAATACCCCAGCTGTCTGAAATAACTGACACCAGACTAACTGTGGCTTCCGGTTCACTCATGCTGTAAGTAACAGTTTCGACTCCCAGTTCTTTAACAAGCCTTTTCCCCCATGGGTCATCAATATTTATGACAAAACTTTTTGATTTCTTTCCGTCCTGGCTGAGCATGTTTGTAAAGAAGTCTTTTTTGCAGAGATAATAGTCTTCCATGCTTGTGTGAAAATCCATGTGTTCTGATGTAAGGTTGGTAAATATTCCGACATCAAACTCGCAGCCTGCAATTCTCTTCATGTGAACAGCATGAGATGAAACCTCTATTACAGCGCTGTCCACACCTGCATCTATCATCTGACTGAAAAATCTCTGTAGTTTCCCGGAGTCAGGGGTGGTCAGGGAAGAAGGAAAAACCTCAGGACCTATTTTGTATATTATTGTGCCTATAAGGCCTGTATTCCTTCCTGCTTTTTCAAGTATGGAATTAATCAGATAAGTGATAGTTGTTTTTCCGTTTGTTCCTGTAACACCTACGAGTTTTATCTTTGAAGAAGGGTTGCCGTAAAAATTAGCTGCAGCCATACCGAAGCTCTTTCTCGTATCACTGCACGTTAAAAAAACTGCGGATGGATTTTTACTTCCCAGCTTTTCATATTCAAATCCTTCATCTACCATGAAGACAGATGCACCTCTGTTGAGCGCATCTAATATGTAACCATGGCCGTCGCTTTTGGCACCGTTCATGGCGGCAAATAAAAATCCCGGGGCGCACTCACGTGAATCGCAGCTGATTCCGCTTATTTCCATATCCAGCCCGGCAGATGTAATTTTTTTGCAGTCAATATTAGTCAATAGTTCATCCAGATTCATAATTTCAGCTTTTTCTCTTGTTGGGAGGAGATACTTTTACAACAGGAGAACTTGCATTAACCTTTTTTATCTTTGGAGGCTCAGATGCCTCTTTGTTATTTTCCTCAGCAAGAAGAGGCTTATCAGTTTCCACGTCAGGTTTAACTCCAAGATAAAGCATTGAACGTTCAGCTATGCTCCTGAAAATAGGTGCTGCAACTACTCCTCCGTAATAAGCACCGACAGGCTCATCTATTATGACACTGATAACAATTTTGGGATTGTCAGCAGGAAGGAAACCAACAAAAGAAGAAAAAAACTTACCGCTCAAATAACCTCCGTTCCCGGCTTTCTGCGCAGTGCCTGTTTTCCCTGCCACAGTAAAACCGTCAATCCCGGCAAGAGTCGCAGTCCCGCCATCTTCAACAACTGTTTTCAGGATATCCCTTAGTGTGAATGCAGTTTCTTTTGACATAACCCTTCTTACAGGAACCGGTTCAAAGCTATCCTTCAATGTCCCATCCCAGCCTTCGATTCTTTTCAAAAGCCGCGGTTTGTATAACACTCCGCCGTTGGCAATGACTGCATAAGCCATGGTAAGCTGAAGCGGTGTGACAGCTATTTCCTGACCTATTGTGATTGAACCTATGGACACACCTGACCATTTTGAAGGATCTCTCAGCATCCCTGATGATTCGCCCTGAAGACCTACCCCTGTTTTGTCCCCAAACCCGTAAAGTTTTATGTATTTGTAAAGGAGGTCCTTGCCCATCTTTAAAGATACTTTTATCGAACCTACATTGCTTGATTTTCCTATCACTTCTTTAAATGAAAGAACGCCGTGTGGATGGGCATCTTTGATTCTCCTGTTTCCCACAGTGATATATCCGGGACTGCAATCGATCATGGTATAGGGTGATACTATCTTGTTCTCCAGCGCCGCCGATGCCATGACAACTTTGAAAAGTGAACCTGGTTCAAAGAAATCGCTGATTGCCTTGTTTCTCCAGGCTGACGGTTTATAGCTTTTCCTCTCGTTAGGATTAAACTCCGGATAGTTTGCTATGGCGATAATATCGCCGTTGGACGGGTCTATTACAATGGCAGTTCCCCCTTTTGCATTAGCTTCAATTACCCCTTTTGCAAGCTCGGTCTGAACTATGTGCTGAATATTTTTATCAAGGGTAAGAACTATATTGTCTCCGTCAGTCACAGGTTTTTCATAAACAAAAGGACTTTTGCCGCGCGCATCATGTTCTGTGATAACTTTAATACCTGATAGACCCGCTATATGCTTTTCAAACTGACGCTCAACCCCCTCAAGTCCCTCATTATCAATTCCCGTAAAGCCTAACATCTGACCGCCTAAAGAATCCTGAGGGTAAATTCTTTTGTTCTCTTCTATAAATCCAACCCCTTCAAGATTCAGTTCGCAAAGTTTTTTATATTCATCATCAGATATGAGACGTTTTATCCAGACGAATGCTTTGTTAACAGAAAGTTTTTTAATAACTTCAGATTCATTGAGCGTTAAAACCCTAGCCAGCACAGATGCGGTCTTTCTTGCATCTGATATCCCCCTTGGAATCGCAAACACGGAATTCACTTCAATGCTTTCAGCAAGGCTGCAGCGGTTCCTGTCAAATATCGCACCCCGCCTGGGTTTAATCTCTATAGCACGCTGAAACTGGTTTGCAGCTTTTGCGGAAAGCGTACTGCTTGCTATGACCTGAAGATAAAAATCCTTAATAAGTGCCAGCGCAAAAAGAGAACTAAGGCAGTAGAGGATAAGCTTAAGTCTCCGTCTCGCATCTCCAAAGCCCGTATTGGACTTCATGCTTTCAATTGAGCGTGCTTTCACTTAGAAAATAACCTCATAATTACTCCATTATCTTGATCTGAGAAATTAATGGTTTTTTGAATTCCATGTTCTCCAGGGCTTCCTTTTCAACTTTGTCAAGCGATGCAAGCCTCATGAGATTCATTTTCATCGCTCTGTTTTCTACTGTGAGTTCCTTAATCACATCCTCTTTCTGCTGGATGTCATATCCAAGTTTCATCCCGTAAATTTCTTTCCATGTAAGAAGGAATATTCCTGCACCAATCACAACTATGATAAAAAAATAGTAAAGAAAGCTTCTTGTCTTGCTCTCATCTCTTGGTTTATGCGCTGCCTTTTCGCCAAGCATGGAGCCTGCCACATAGATATTTACTCCCATTATTATTCCCCCCAACTTAATATTAAAACTCAGCTTACTTTTTCTGCCATTCTTAAAAGAGCGCTTCTTGCTCTCGGGTTTTGAGCTACCTCTTCAGGCGACGGCCTTAATGGTTTTCTGTTAATCCTCTTCAAAGTCTGCTCTTTCCCGCAGACACACTTGATAAATTCAGGCGGGCATATACATCCTTTTTCTTCCTGCGCTATAAATTTTTTTACTATCCTGTCCTCCAGAGAGTGATAGGATATAATGCAGATTCTCCCTCCCTTTCTAAGCATGCTGCACGCAGCCTTGAGACCCTGTTTGAGATTTTCAAGCTCACTGTTAACTGCAATCCTCAAAGCCTGGAAGGTTTTTGTGGCGGGATGAATGCGGCTGGGCCAAAATTTTCTTGGAATAGAATTAGAAATAATATCTGCCAGCTGATGAGTGGATGAAATTTCTTCTTTTTTCCTGCTTTGAACTATAGCCGCAGCAATCTTTCCAGACCACCTCTCCTCCCCGTATTCTTTTATTATTCTTTTCAATTCGTGCGCGGAACATTCATTAACCAGGCGAAATGCATTCAACTCGCTTCTGGTATCCATCCTCATGTCTAACGCTCCATCCCGAACAAAACTGAACCCTCTCACATTACTGTCAAACTGATGGCTTGAAACACCAAGGTCAAAAAGGACTCCTCCTACTTTTTCAATCTTAAGATCTTTAAGAATCTGCCCCAAATCGCTAAAGTTTCCCCGGACAAGTTTCACTTTAGAACCGAATGAGGAAAGCTTGTTTGCCGATTCCGCAAGCGCTTCTTGATCAAGATCAATCCCTATAAGCTTTCCTTTGTCCGATAGGTTTTTCAGGATCTCCTCGCTATGTCCGCCTCCCCCTAAAGTTCCATCAACAATCACGTCATCAGTGATTGCAGAAAAACATTGAACCACCTCATTCAACATTACCGGTTTGTGAAATCTCACCATATCTCATACATGTATCACAGTCCCTTTTTTGCAAATATCTCGCCGATGAAATCTGCTACATCAGGATTTTCGCGGGTATCATCATAGACCTTATTCCAGCGTTCCGTGTTCCATATCTCAAAACTCGTTATATCTCCCCAAAGGACAACATCCTTATCAAGACCGGAATAGTTTCTCAGATCTGTTGGAATTAATATCCTGCCTGCCTTATCAATTATGCATGGACGGGTGCTCGATAGAATAAACGCCCTGATTTTCCATTCCTGCGGGTTATACTTGCTGAGCTTGTCGAGACGGGATTGAAATATCTCCCATTCAGACATCGGATAGGCAACAATACAGCGGTTTATGGGGCTTTTAAATAACTGGATTTCTTCAGTATATTTGTTTTTTAATATCTCTCTGAATTCAGAAGGGATACTAAGCCTTCCCTTTGAATCAATAGTGTGAGAATATGTACCTGTAAATGAAGTATTGGAAGAAAGCTGCATTATTATAACAAGTTTTAAAATGTAATATTACTTATCCCACCTTATCCCACAATATGGCTTTAAGATAACCCCATAGGCATCCCTTGTCAAGAAAAATTGAAATACTTCCCCTCTATTTTTTTAAAAAAAAAACAAATAGTTCTCCCCTATTACCTATGTGTCGCGTCAAAAATTTCACTAACCTCAATATTAAGGCCAAATATCAATTTTATTTTTTTAAAAGCCTAATTTTTTGGCATCAATGTATGGTGGAATTTAGATTGATAATCTGCCTATTTGTAGTTAATCTGTGTTATGAAACACTGTATTTTATTAATTGAGCCCTGATACTTCAGAAGAACCATTTTTCAGGAGAAATATTAAACAATGAAAAAAATAGGAGTACTTACTGGTGGCGGTGATTGTCCCGGATTAAACGCTGTGTTAAGAGCTGTAGTAAGGCGAAGCTCTCAGTACGGCTATCAGATTATCGGAATAAAACGCGGCTGGCAGGGATTGATATTTGGAGAAACTGAACCGCTTACAAATTTTTCTGTTTCAGGGATATTGCCCCGCGGCGGAACTATAATTGGAACATCAAGAACAAACCCCTACAAGAATAATGAGCAGCTTCAGATGCTGCACAATAATTATAAGAAGTTTGGACTTGATGCAATCATAGCAATAGGCGGCGAAGATACTCTGGGCGTTGCATGCAAACTTTCAAAAGAAGGCTTAAAAATAGTAGGAGTACCAAAAACAATAGACAATGATTTGAGCGGAACAGATTTTACTTTTGGTTTTGATACAGCTGTATCTGTAGTAACAGAAGCCATAGACAGGCTTCACTCAACTGCAGAATCTCATGACAGGATAATGGTATTGGAAGTAATGGGACGACATACCGGATGGATAGCCACTTTTGGAGGAATCGCAGGCGGCGCAGATACGATTCTTATTCCTGAAGTCCCGTTCGATATCGACGAAGTCTGCAAAACTTTACAGCAGAGACATGCCCGTGGAAAAAATTTCAGCATAATAGTTGTTGCAGAAGGATCAAGAGAAAATACTATGAATGAAGCGCTGACAACAAGTGAGCAGGTAGATGATTTTGGACATGTAAAGCTTGGAGGTATAGGAAGCTACCTTGCCGCACAGATAGAAAAAAGGACAGGATATGATACCCGTGTAACTGTGCTGGGTCATGTGCAGCGCGGCGGAACACCAACCGCCTATGATCGGGTGCTGGCAACAAGATACGGTATTGCCGCAGTGGATCTGATCAAAGATGAAAATTTTGGCATGATGGTTTCCTTTCACTGTAACAGGATGGAAGCCATAGGACTTGAAGAAGTTGTAGCCAAACTTAAAACTGTTGATCTTGATTTATACGATATAGCAAAAGTATTTTTCGGGTAATATATGAAATACAGCATAAGGTTATTCTCTGCGTTGTGTTCTTTAAAAAAAAATTCTATAAGTGAAATGTAAATTTGGATGCGAGATTTACGCCAAATATCGCATCCAAGGGGGCGATATGGGTTCGACGGGAATAGGTAGGATCCAGAGGAGCATGTCGAGGTTCCGGTGGCTCGTTAAACAATCGGAAAAAGATAGACGCAGACAATTATACTCTGCCACTGGCTGCTTAATAAGTAGCCACGTTCCCCCTGTCACGCCTGTGGGGCTGGAAGGAACGCCATTTACACAGGATAGTCTTTTTCTTTCGTCGCTGGGAGAAAGATGAAATCAAAGGCGGCTCGGAGTTGTATGATCCTGCCAATAGGAGCATACAAAACTTAAATTCAATATACTGGCTAAACATGTAGCCGCCTTTGGGTTCTTTATTCTCGGACGGGGGTTCGATTCCCCCCGCCTCCACTTTTTTATTAAATACTTCAAACTAAATTAACGCCACATCTAACTTTGATACAATTTATTCCGAGAAAAAGTTCACTTTAATTACAAAACATGGATATTTACAGGGTGAAGAGCTAAACAAATTCCAAGGAAGGAAAACCGGATGGAAGATATTGAAAAGAAAAAAACTGCTGGAGGGAAATTTCTTACTTTTTTTCTTGGTAAAGAGGAATACGGGCTTGAAATACTTAAAGTCCATGAGATTATAGGGATTGTACCGATTACAGCTGTACCGCGCACACCTGCATATTTGCCAGGCATAATCAATCTAAGAGGGAAAATAATCCCTGTTATGGATATTCGTTCGAAATTCGAAATGACTAAGGTCAAACAGACCGAGCAAACGTGTATTATAATTGTTCAAGCTCAAGGAATACAGGCAGGAATCATTGTAGACAGAGTTTCAGAAGTTCTGAATATTGTTTCTGAGCATATTGAAAATCCACCATCTTTCGGTGCGGGAGTGAACACTGAATATATTCTTGGAATTGGAAAATCTGATGGAAAAATAAAATTATTATTGGATTTAGATAAAATAATCACAGACAATGACATTACACATCTGAATCTTTCCGAGTTTCAGGAAGAACACAAGATAAGGGATAAAGCCGCTTAACCCATAACCTTAAACTTTACTTTTCCCGCTTTGTAAGGAATCAATATGCTGAGTTACACTGGGAAGAAAATGTTATTGTGGGTTTTCATCTTTGTAATAATCCCATTAGGTTTTGTAAGTTACCGTATCTACGAATACGGAAAGAAAATAATCACAGACCAGATTTACAGCAACCTAGAGATAGAAGCAGATAATGGAAAAACCCAGCTTCTTCTTTTTATAGAAAACAAGAAATCAAGGACTCTTGATTTCAGCATATCTAGTACTCTTCAAAACTGCCTTCGTGAAGTAAATAACAATAATAGAGATTATTCTGAAGATATAAATAATTTAAGACAGAATCTGGTTAAAAAGAAAATACCCATAGACCCTGATATTTACGACATACTTATTTTCGACAGCAAAGGTAATATTGTTCTCGTAACAGATGAGGCACATATAAGTTCTAAGGAAATTGAACCTGAATATTTTCTTGAAGGTAAAAAAGGAATAAGCGTTGAGCCTATTGAGGATGTTTCAGCAATACGCCATTTTAGTATTTCTGCACCGGTTACTGATTCTTATACGCATCAATTTTTAGGTGTAATTACTGTTCGTTTCAAAGCAGAAAGAATGGATAGTATGCTAACCGGAGACTCACCAGTTTTAGGTAATGCGGACATAACTATTAATAAGAATTTACATAAGGGAGATAATATATTTATCTTAAATAAGAACCTGACAGTTGTTGCGGGTGATCCTGAACTTCTTTCTAAGAAAATCAATATTGCACCTTTAACCCGATCATACACCTCCCGCAAAAATTATGTGGGAGAGTTCACTGGAATCAATGGGAAAAAATTTCTATGTGCTTCTTCATTTGTTGCAGAAACAGAAGGTTTAATAGTTGTTTCTGTCGTTAAAGATGAGGCATTGAGACCTTTGCGGGAATTGTTCTTGAAAGTCTTTCCTCTGACCACTGCCACAGGGATAATGGTAATTTTGCTGACTCTTGTTCTTGCAAAAAATATTTCAACTCCAATCATTGACATGGTGAACACCACAGAACGTATTACCAATGGCAATTGGAATGAGATGGTTACAGTAAAAGAAAAAAATGGAGAGATTGTAAGACTTGCTAACTCCGTTAATATGATGATTAAAACATTACACAATTCGTTTCAGAACCTTGCAGAAAGCGAGGAGCGCCTTCAATCAATAATTAACAATTCACCTGCCATCATTTTTGTAAAAGACATCAACGGGCACTATATTATGATCAACCGCCAGTTTGAAGATTTCTTTCATCTAGATAATAAAAACATAAAAGGAAAAACTGATTATGACTTTTTCCCTAAAGATACTGCTGACAAATTAAAGGAAAACGACAGAACAGTTATTGAGACAGGTGTTCCGCTTGAGATGGAAGAAACAGTTCCGCAGGACGACATAATTCATACATACATATCAGTTAAGTTTCCTTTGCTTGATACTTCCGGTAATACCTATGCGGTTTGCGGCATCTCAACTGACATAACAGAACGCAAGAAGTTAGAAGAACAGCTCCGTCAGACTCAGAAAATGGAGAGCATCGGACTACTGGCTGGCGGAGTTGCCCATGACTTCAACAATATCCTCACAGGGATGACAGGTTACGCAGACCTGCTTTCCAGACAAATTCCGGAAGTTCCCAAGGCACAACGGTATCTCGAGGAAATTAAGAAATCAATAACCCGTGCAACTGGATTAACAAGGCAGCTTCTTGCTTTCAGTCGCAAGCAAACTCTTCAACCGACCATAGTCAACATTAATTCTCTCATCGATAATACTTCGAAAATGCTGCAAAGACTCATTGGTGAAGATATTGATCTAAAATTCATACCGACTCCAGATTTAGGAAATGCCCGTGCTGACATAGGACAGATGGAACAGGTTTTAATGAACCTTGCAGTTAATGCACGCGATGCAATGCCTAATGGCGGTAAACTTACGATAGAAACAGCTAACGTGAACATAGACAAAGAATATGTAAACAGTCACCCAGGTGCAAAAAGCGGCCCTCATATCATGATGGCACTAAGTGATACCGGTTGCGGAATGGATGAACAAACTCAAAAACGCATATTTGAACCATTTTTCACTACAAAAGAGTCTGGAAAAGGAACTGGATTGGGCCTTGCTACAGTTTATGGAATAGTAAAACAACATGGAGGAAGCATCTATGTTTACAGCGAGAAAAACAAAGGAACAACATTTAAAATATACATTCCAAGAGTAGAGGAAGCGGTAAAAGAAACTAAAACAAAAAATGACGAGATGGAACTACCGCGTGGGAATGAGACCATACTTGTTGCTGAAGATGACGATGCCGTAAGAAACCTTGTCAAAATGATTCTCTCAGAGCTTGGATATAATGTTTTATGTGCATCAGATCCTTCAGAAGCAGAAAATATTTTTAAAGAAAACAAGGATCAAATAAAGCTGTTACTCACAGATATGATAATGCCGGGATGTAACGGTGAAGAGCTTTATGAAAAATTAAAAGCCCAAAAACCATCATTGAAAAAAATATTGATGTCAGGATACACAGACAAAGGAATTATCAGAAATGGAATAATAAAAGGGAATATCCCATTCATACAAAAGCCATTTACAACAGCTAGTCTTGCATTAAAGGTGAGAGCGATACTTGATGTGAAATAGAATACATCACTTTTTTCAAACCTCTTTTTTCTTTCCTTCCATATATATAGTCTGTGTAGGATAGGCAAACTCTATCCCGTTCTGAGAGAAAACACTGAAAATTGCAAGGTTGATGTTTTGCTGAACATCCATATATTTGTTGTAATCAGGGTCTGTCACATAATATACAATCTCAAATATAAGCGCATAATCGCCGTAACTTTTAAAATGCGCCCTGTCAAAACGTGCGTTTTCATATTTTGAAATAATCCCCTCTATTAATGATGGAATTTTTTCCAGCTTTTCGTATGGTGTTTCATATTTAACTCCTAGGTGGAAACTAATGCGTCGCTCAAACATCCTCTTGTAATTCCTGATATGGCTTTTAAGAAGGTCTGTATTGGATATAATAATCTGCTCTCCTGAAAGGCTTCTTATTTTTGTTGTCTTAAGCCCCACATGTTCTACTGTTCCGGTATGTTCACCAACCATTATGGAATCACCGACTAAAAATGGACGGTCAAACATTATGGAAAGTGAGGCAAAAAGATCTGCCAGGATATTCTGAGCAGCCAGAGCTATGGCAATTCCGCCTACTCCGACACCGGCAATAAGAGCAGTAATATTAACTCCCAGATTCTCAAGGACCATAAGGACAATGATTCCCCACATGAACAATCTCGCTATGAATCCTATGGCACCAAAGGATGTCATCACCGCCGGATCATCACCCATTTTGGTTTTTAGATAATGAGATAATCCATAAGTAATGACTGCATTACCCCATACGGCTACCTGGATAAGAAATGCAGTAACAGCAATACTTTTAATAAGCTTTGACACGCCTGGCGGGAGGACAACAACAAGTGATGCAATATATATGGAAATAAAGATGAATATGAAAAACTTTGTTTTCTTGAGGATATCTACTGCCATATCATCAAGTTGAGTTTCCGTAGATTTTGCATAAGCTGTAAGGCGGGATAAAATTACACCCCTGAATATCCGGAACATCACCATTGAGACAAAGACTAAAAGCAGGGCTATGAACCATGCCTGGAGAGAGTTACCGTAGTAAATCCTGTCTAACAACATATCTCATCTCCTTTCAAACTTTTCAGTTATCTGCCTGCACAAACCAAGGAACATATTTACTTCATAAGCCGTAAGCCCGCTTCTGGTAAAAAGATCCTTCATGGTGCGAAGGATGCTTCTGCGGAGATCCCTATTGCCGGCAGATGAATAACCAAGAAGGGTTAAGACATTATAAAGCTCACGGAACATAACCTCAATCCTTTCCTGATCTGAAAGTTTTAAAGTATCTTCTTTATGAGCGCTCTTATTCTCTCTTGCAAGCTCGTAAGCAGTAAGCATCACTGCCTGCGCAAGGTTTAAAGACGAAGACTTTTTCCCCGTAGGGATTGTCATAAGAAGAGAGCAGGCTTCAGTTTCCTCATTTGAAAGGCCTGAATCCTCTCTTCCGAAGACTATGACAACCTTGTTCTTCTTTGCTGTCTTTTTAATCAGCTTTATTCCTTCTTCGAAGTCAATAAACTTTCCTCTTTTTTTCCCTTTCCTCCTCGATGTACCTGCCACAATGGCAGCATCAGCAATGGCTTCCCTGATTTCCGAAAAGGAGCGAACTTTTTTAAGAACCGCCGCACCGCTGCAGGCAAAAATCTCAGCTTCCTTTTCCAGATGTGCCTTTGAATTCACCAATGCAAGATTCTTAAATCCCATATTGTTGATTGCCCTCGCAGCAGAGCCGACATTCCCTGCGCTCTTTGGTTCAACAAGGAGAAAAGTGATATTGGATGAAAGGGTCATTTAAATAATACCTTTTGATTTAAACCTGCCTTGTCCGCATATCTTTAATGGATGTTTTAGGATACCATGTGGATGAAGCACCCGGACCAAGTCTTTCGATTACTGCATCAATAAGATAGGGCTCGCCTCTTTTTGTCGCAGCCACAGCACGCTCCAGGGCAGGCTTTATCTGGGCTGGTGTTTCCACCTTCTCCCCCTGTACACCAAAACTTTTCGCAAACCCCGCATAGTCAACGTCAGGGTTGCCAAGATAACAAGCCATATCTTTTCCTTCCTGCCCCTGCCTTCTTCCCATGCCGAACATCCTGTGTCTTGGTCCGTCATAACTGCGGTTGTTATAGACAACAGTGATAACAGGGATCTCATATCTTGCCATACTCCAGAGAGCGGAACAACCGCAGAACATAAGCCCACCGTCCCCGATTAGCGATATGACCTGCCTGTCAGGCATCGCAATCTTTACACCTGCTGCAGCACCATGCCCCCAGCCAAGAGCAGACCCCATAGTCCACCCGATGCAAGCTTTTCCGTCTGGGGAAAATTCCATGATATCCGTTGAGCCTGCGGGATTTTCAACTTCAGGGACTATTACAGCATCATTCTCTATTATACTGTTAATCTCGCCTGTGAGCCTTTCCCAGGATATGACTGACTTGTCCCAGTTCTTCTTTATCCTCTGCTCTTTCATTGCCTTAAGCTTTGCGGTAAATGAAAGTATTTTTCCTTCCCTTCCCTTTTTTATTTTCTCAAGCTGTTCAGCCGTAGCCATGCTTTTTACAGCATCCCTTATCCCTTTTATTGTTTCTCCCACATCAGCCACAATCCCCACATCTACAGGATTTACCCGTGCAATGTCTGATGAGTCTATACGTGCATGAATTATCTTCGCTCCAAAGGGCAAAGGTCCCGGAATCCCGCGTGCCATAAGGCTCATGTCAGGCATCTGCCCTCCAATATTCATGAACAGGTCTATGTTCACATCATAGGTAAGTCCTGTGATGAATCCTCCATTAAAGAGAAAGTGGTTAGTTGGAAAATCTTTGTAGCAGCTCAACCCCTGTGTTACCGGTATGTTTAAAAGTTCGGCAAGTTCAATCAGGTCTTTTACTGCTCCGGCTCTTGTAACTTCGTGCCCAACATGGAGGAGCGGTGATTTGGATTCAAGAAGCATCTTTGCAACGCGCTCTATCTCTTTTTTATCAGGCTCTATTTTTGTTGAAAACTCAGGATAATGAGAAACAGGAATTTCAGCGGTCAAACCCTCGCGCGTAAGCACATCAGTGGGAATCATCAGATAGGAAGGACCTCCGGGCGGCATCGAAGAAAGCTGGAAGGCGCGCCGCACTAGCTCTGGAATCCTTTCAGGATGTTTTACCATGAATCGCCATTTCGTGAACTGCCCAACGGCTTCAAGCCAGTCATCAACGTCCTCGAACCCATTCCTTCCGTCAAACCTGCTGTCAGGTGCATCGGTTATTACGACAATAGATGACTGGTCTTTCCATGCATTGTAGAGATTGTTGGAAGCATGAGGAAGCCCGATGCGTGACATATTAACGAAAGCAGTTTTGCCTGTGGCAAGGTGATAACCTTCAGCCATTGCAACTACCTGACCCTCTTCCGTGCCAAGTATAAAGCGCGGCTTGAGCCGGTCAACAAGGGCATCATAAATCGGGTAAAGCCCTGTGCCATTTGATGCAAACATATACTCAACCCCGCCGGCAAGAACTGTTTCAATAGCTATCTCACCTCCTGTGCCGGTAACGCTTTTTTTCTGGATAGGAGTTTCAGCCGCACTTGCAACTGAATTGAGCAAAGCATTGCTCCCCTGAAAGCTGAAGCCTACTGCAAGAAGCCCCTGCATGAAGCTGCGCCTTGTCACTTTGCCGTCAAGATACTCTTTTACCAGCTCCTTCATGCATAGTTCCTCCAATATTATAAATACCATTAACATCTATTAAAAAAAATCTATCATGAAAGAATGAGAGGAACAACTGATAATAAAAAACTGAATGAAACTACGAAGAGTTTCTAATTAAAACGTCTCTTAAATGAGAAGCCGTTTGACTTTAAGCCATCTTTATTTTGAACTATCACTTCCTGAGTGCCATAAAGTACCATGTTAGGTATAGTCACTTTTATTTTCTTACTGTTCCAGAAAATAACTTCGCATTTAAATTCTGCACCATTCTTGTTTATCCAAACAGCCCCCTTCTTATTTCCGAAGCCTTCCCCTTTTATAAGCAATTCGTTTTTATATAAATCATCAGCCTGATGAACAGACTTTATCCCGGGCACTGCGGGAACTTTGATGATTTGAATTCCTTTATCTCCTTCAGAAATATACATTTTATTTCCGGAAACAAAGAGAGAGCTAATATGGTCAGTTGTATCATATGAACCAAGCAACTTCGGAGTAAATGAATTACTAACATCTATTATATCAACCATATGTTTCCATCTATTTTTAATGCGTGTAGCTCCACCGGCATATACAGTCGATCCTGAAACATATATTTCACTATATTCCCTAGAATTTTCAGGCTCAAATACAGATAGGCTTTTAGGCTTGGATGGATTACTGACATCTATAATTGAAAGTCCATCAGAACTGGCAACATAAGCTGTTTTCCCTTCAACATAAATATCTGAGACATAGGATGAAGTGTGGTATGTATTTATTTTTTTCGGTGATGCAGGGTTTGATACATCTATTATTTTTACTCCCATAAAAGAATGGGCTACAAATATCTTATTGTCTGAAAAATAAATATCACGGAGATCGTAGTCAGCATCATCGCCATTAAGGGTGTTAACCCTTGAAAGGAAATTCGGTGATGAAGGGTCTTTCACATCTATTATGGCAACCCCATTAGTATAAGCAAGATAAGCTATTTCTTTAATAACGCGGACTTTACGAAAATAATAATCAGGAGATTCATACGAACCAATGAGCTTGGGTGCAGAAGGCTTGCTCACATCTATTATTTTTAGTCCATTGTTGTAGAGAATATATGCCTTATTATCTAACACATAAACATCACGCGCAGAGTCTGTATCATACAAACCAAGCAATTTCGGTGAAACCGGTTTGGAAATATCAAGTATTAGTAAACCTTTTCCGCCTGCAGCTATATATGCTTTATCATCTGAAACATAACACTCCAACATTTCGCTTATTGTTTTATATCTTCCTGACAACGTCGGAGAAGAAATTTTAGCAATATCTATTGTCAGGAAATCTCCCAAATAGGTGACTGCATAGGCTGTTGAACCTGAAATAAAAGATTCTCTAATACTTCCGGGTTGGTAAAAAGAACCCAATGAAACAGGAGAAGAACTGTCACTTAAATCTATTACTAAAAGAGAGCGCTTATTGATAACATACGCTCTATTTCCGGAAACATGAATATCGCTAATATCAGTATTTGGACTATATGACCCAATCAGTTTTGGCAATGATGGATCACTTACGTTTATTATCGCCATACCATTATAATAACCAATAATCGCAGCCGTTCCTGAAATAAAGACTTCCTGGAATCCTCCATAATTATCATAAGACCCCAGAAGCTCCGGCGAAGAAGGATTATTGACATCTACTATTTTTAGACCGCCATCATCTGTAAGATACGCATTTCCATCTGATAAATAAACTCCATAAACATACTCACCAGTATTGTATGAGCCAAGAAGAACAGGTGAATCTGGTGTGCTTACATCAACTATCAAAAGTCCTGCGTAATCTGCTGCAAGATAGACATTTACTCCTTCAACAAATATATCATTTATTTGGCATCCAGAATCATAGTTACCAATAGGCAATAGTGATGAAGGATCACTTACATCTATTATAGTTAAACTCCAGGAATAGTCTCCTTCTGGATTACAATCAGTAGAATAAGAGTCCAGGCTGTTAACCAATACATAGGCTTTTCCGTCAGATGCAACAACCTTTGCAGCCTTACCATTTATAATACATGAGCCAAGAAATGCAGGGGCTGATGGATCGCTTATATCTATTATTTCAAGAGTTGTCTGAGAAACCTTACCATAGGGAGCAACTAATACATAGGCTGTAGAATCTGAGACAAACAGATCCAAAGCGTATTCATCTGAATACATTTTATTAGAGCCAATCAACGGGAACAAAATGTTTCCAACTTCCAACAACACTAACCCTTCCTGTCTATCAGCAATATAGATTGAATTGCCTGACATATAAACACCGCGCGCAGAAGTTATTTCAGTATATGAGCAAAATGATTTAGGTGAGGAAGGGTCAGTTACATCTATTACCTTAAGCCCTCCCTTATCAGTAACACATACCTTATTGCCAGAGATATGGAGCCCTCTCACCTTTCCATATGTATCAAAAGATCCGAGCAGTTTGGGTAAAGATGGCTCCTCTACATCTATGGTTTCAAAACCAATATTTGTACCTGCGTAAACAATATTTTCCGAAACAGCGAGAGCAGTGAAATAGTAATCTGAATCATATGAACCGGCAAGTTTTGGAAAAGCAGGATTGCTTACATCTATTATCTTGAGACTCTTATAATCTGCAGCATAAACTTCATTTCCTGAAACAGAAATACCGCCTCTAATATTAATATCATCATAGGAACCAAGGAGCAGAGGCATTGATGGGTTGCTGATATCTACTATCTTTAAGCTAACTTTTTTCTTCTTAACGGCAAGATAGGCATTCTCACCGGACACTGAAAAATCTGCTATTCTTCCTGAAGCCTCATATGAAACGGTCAGTTTGGGAGAAGATGGTTTACTTACATCTATTATTTTAAATATTTTTCCATCCGCGATATAGGCTCTTTTCCCTGAAACCTGAACATGCCGTATTTTGTGAGATGTTTTATAGGAGCTGATTAATTCCGGAGAAGAGAGATCTGATACATTAAATACTAATAGCCCATTGGCAGTGCCAACATAGGCATACTTTCCACTTACAGCAACATCATAGAATTCCCCGCCAAAAGAACCAAGTGGCTTAATATCAAAAGCAGATAAATTGAAGGCAAGAAGAAATGAAAAAACAATAGCAAGAAATGCTGTTATTTTTAAATTATTGGAATGAAACATATTGTTATTTATATTTTAGATTATTATCTATAATTTTTTTAGATATTAGTGGTGCAGTGGAAAAAACGCAATTTATTTTTGTCTTTTTTAATCGTCTTGGCAGATTCCGCAGAAGGCGCATAAAGTTTTAAGCCTGAGCGGAACTGCATAGCCGCATTCGAATTTATTACTTTGCAGGAGAACAGAAAAAGAAATTTAACTTAGACAAATATTATTGCAAAATTTAAAATTTCACCTGCAGTAATATGCCAGAAGTGTCAAGGCGGGAAAAGTTTGTGACGGAAGATTCACGGTCTTTCATGGAAAGCTCTTTGAAATAGTTCTCTCTTACATTGTTATTGTATTTGTAAGTATCAGATATGGCATTGTAAATGTTTCCTGAATACCAGCCAAGCTCAAAAAATGAAAGGATTGCTCCTGCAACATAAATATCGCGGTTAAATGATTCTATTGCCCCCCATGTGAAAAGCCCGTTAAGTATAAGTGAGAATGCGGCATCTTTTTTTCTTCCGGCATAAAGCTGACCTGCTCCCGGGAAAACTGCTGACATCACTCCTGCAAGAACAGGTGATTTCAATTTTAGATTTTCTGCTCCCTTTATACCTGCCGCAAGCCTTTCAGATTCACCCCGCAATTCACTTTCACTTCCCACCTTTGCAAGTTCCCGCTCAGCCTCATCAAGATACCCTTCCTGAACAAGCGACTTTCCCATTAGCAGTTTAAGCCTGTTTAAAAGCTCGCCTTCTGGGGATTTTTCTTCCACCTCGGAAATAAGCTTTTTTACTTTTTCCATCTGCTTCATCTTTATAAAAGATACAGCCATATTATAAATTGCATCGTCAGCCTCTTTCCCATCAGGATAATTTTTCAGGAAGTCCCGATAAGCCTCTACTGCCTCATTCCATTTTTCTGCTTTGAAATAAGAGCTTCCAATTCCAAGCTTCGCATCTTTTATGCGGGTATCTTCAGGATAATATGAAATGAAGCGTTTAAACTCTGTGATAGCACGGTAATAATCTCCTGATTTGGAAAGCTCACCGGCAAAGTTAAGCAGTCTTGAAGCTTCATCTGCCGGCGGCACATCTTCTGCCCATGCAGAGAAGGAACTTAGAAAAAATAGAAGTGCAATGAGCAGAACTCTATAATGGAATAATACTCTCATTCATTTTTTCCTTTATGCCACCAGAAATCATTATATTCCAGCGGGTCATAGACAAGAACTTTTCCTCCCTTATTTACAAGAGCTCCGGTTTGAAGTTCCTCTGCCTCATGGATAAGCCTGTCAGCAGTCATTGCAAGTCCAATCAGCCCTCCATGCTTTTTAACAGCCAGAACTCCATAGGATGAACAGCTAGGATACATCCCGCAGCGCGAGCCACCGATATCCGCAACTCCTAACTGGTATATCTTCAGCCCTCCAAGAAAAAGGGAGCGAAGAGGAGATGTTACTATTTCTGAAATTGTAAAATCATCTTTGTTTGCTGTTGATCCATTACTTTTTGAATTAAACTCATCGGGGCTGTTAAGTCCCGAAGCCTGAGCTGAAGTTGAAGTTATGGAAAAGATAATCAGGACAAGCGAAATAACTGCTACCCAAAAAAGAAAGTATGGTTTTCTGGTCATTTCCTGAGGCATTGTTCCTGAGCGAGTTTTAAGTCGTCAGGTGTGTTGATGTTATGGAACATCTTCCCGTTCTTATCAAACTTCTTCCACTGCGACTCTTCTATGTATTTTACATTGACTTTGGAGAAGAGGTCTATTATCCGCAATACCCCTGATGCGAGAAGCTGCCTTACTACAGGAAGACATCCCTTTGCATATATTGCATGAAGAGGCTCGAAGTTTTTCCCTGAGCGCGGCATGAGTATGTCATAATTCTTTGGTTCATCAAGCATGCTTTTGATGAATTCAGGTTCAATGAAAGGCATATCACAGGAGAAGAAAAAATTATAATATGAAGGAGATCTCACAAGCCCTGTATAGATGCCGCCAAGGGAACCTGAACCTGGCATGAGGTCGTACAAAACCTTATATCCCATATCAGGAATCTGGCTATCCTTCCTTGTAATAACAGTTATATTTTCAAAAATAGGGCTTATTTTTCTTATCACTAGTTCAATGAGTGATTCATTTCCTATGCGGGCACTTGCCTTGTCAAAACCAAGCCTTGTGCTTTTCCCACCTGCAAGTATGAAACAGTAAACATTCTTGTAATCCCATTCGCTTGGAATTTTAAAATCCAAAATTACTTTCCTTTCATTTCATTATCTACATTAAAGACTAATCAGTTTCATCTGTTATCTCAACCTTGATGTGACCGGCATTTTCCACGTCTCTTAACCCTTCAAGATAACCCTTTATCATCCCTTTAAGCGTCTTCTGTATAAAAGGCTTCAACGTAACATCTTTCCCGTCAACATAGAGTTTAACAGAGCTCTCTTTAGAAGTTTTTTTCTTCTTTAAAAATTTCTCTTCAACGAAATCTATTATTTCCTTTGCATCATCAAGGCCGAATTTCGGAACATCAACATTCAAATCTGCATCCGTCACAAGGGCGACAAGCTTGTCGTCATTCTCACAGAGCATGGTCTCGTGGACACCCTTCCTGAATATTTCTATCTTTGGGAAGCTCTCCCTCTTGTACCCCTCAGTCATGATGATGTCCAGGTCGCGGCCATATTTTTCCCTTATCTCTGACACCGGGGCATCATATTCAGCATTACGTACAAGCGCCATTTTGTTGGGAGATGAAACTATAACCTGATATGCTCCGGCCTCCTTGTGCCGCCAACTGTCTTTGCCTTCAATATCAAAATCAAAATCAGGATGGAAATGGTGTTTGATAGTGCCCACCTTATAGCCGCGCTGCACAAGCTCAGGGAGGAGTTTCTCAACAAGGGTTGTCTTTCCGGAATTCGATTTTCCTACGATTGATACAATAGGTGGTAACATTTATGTATATCTCCCTGACCGTTAATTATATTTTCTCATCTAATAAAATCACTTCTGCCACATCCCCTTTTTTAAGCAATGTCGCCTTTTCATCCATTATGGCTATGCTGTTTGCTTTAGTCATTGATGTCAGCACTCCCGAGCCCTGCGAGCCTGTTGTAATGAAAACATATCTGCCATTTTCAAACCTTGTTATGACCCGGAGGAAATGTCTTCTTCCTGCTTTCTTTTTTATATCTTCAAGACTCTCCGCCTTCACCTTTTTTCTGAATATGGATGTATGCCCCATCATTTTTAAAATTGCAGGCCTGACGATCAGATCAAAGCATAGCATAGTGGCCGTAGGATTTCCCGGCAGACCAAAGACTATTGATTTCCCGAGAGTTCCAAAGGTGAGCGGTTTTCCGGGCTTCATGGCCACCTGCCAGAATTTCTTTTTAAACCCAAGGCGGTCAAGAACCTCCTTCACAAAGTCGTAATCGCCGACTGAGACACCACCGGTAGTTAAAATAATATCAGCCTCCATTGCTTTTTTAAGGGCAGATTCAATGTCATCTTTCTTGTCTTTTACTATGCCAATCTGTAATGGGACTGCCCCTGATTCTAAAACCTGTGCTTCAAGCGCATAGTTATTGCTTGTCACAATTTTCCCCGGAGTTATCTTCTCATTAATATCTACCAGTTCATCCCCGGTTGAAAGAATTGCCACAACAGGCTGCCGGTAAACTTTGACGCGAACGACCTGAACAGAAGCCATAACCCCTATATCAGCAGGCTCAATCCTTTTTCCAGAATGCACAACTATGTCGCCGACATTAATATCCTCACCCTTCTCCCTTATATTCTCACCTTTCTCCGCTGTTTCCCTTATAAATACAAATTCGCCTTTGTCATCCGCTACTTCTCTCATTATAACTGTATCGCAATCGGAAGGTACCGGCGCCCCTGTCATAATACGGACGCATTCTCCCTCTTTTACTGCACCGCCGTAGAGTTTCCCTGCAGGAATATCCGCAATGACTTTAAGTTTTACCGGACCTTTCTCTGAGGCTGACAGGACATCAGACAAATGAACTGCAAAACCATCCATTGCTGAATTATCCCATGGAGGAACGGTTATCGACGCCACAACATCTTCTGCGCAAACCCTTCCAAGAGATTCCATAAGTGAAACTTCTTCTGAAGGAAGAGGCAGTGCTTCCTCAAGTACCTGATTTAATGCTTCTTCTACGGAAATCATAATTAGCACCATTAAAAAACATTTTTCGAATAAGCAAATCTAGAAATAATCTCAGAGATAGTCAACATTAATTGAAATGTTCATTTTTTAAACAAATGTTGCATGTGAAAATCATTAAACGGTATAATCCAATTTATGAGGCAACCAATAAATGAGATATCAATGCCATAAGTAATCAACATTTTGAAAAATAAAACGATTTAAGCCAAACAAATGCCTTAGTAACTTAAGATACGGGAAAGCAAAAAAATTTATTTTAAAAAGTACAATAGAATATACGTGATAAATATTTAAAAGAGGATTGGGCTCTTGTACGAACAATACTTCCATCTTAAGAATACACCCTTTGATAATGTGCCTGACCCTTATTATTATTTCCCATTGCCCGGCCATGAAGAAGCTGCCAAGCGGATTCTTTATGCAATAGAAAGCCATAAGGGAGCTGCGATGCTTACCGGCGAACCTGGCTGCGGGAAAACACTCCTTGCAAGAACAATAATACAGGCTCTGGACAGGGGAAAATATGAAATAGGAATGGTGAACAATCCTTTGCTTGAAGGAGTTGAGCTCCACAGGGAGATTTTATACCAGCTCGGGATAAATGATGTACCGGATAATAAACTTGATATATTGCACACACTCAATGATTATCTCCTCGAAAATTTCAAAATGGGAAAGGATACGATTGTATTCATTGATGAAGCACATGTAGTAAAAGATTCTGTCATATTCGAAGAAATAAGGTTATTATTAAACTTCCAGCTAAATGAAAGATTTCTCCTTACCATTATTCTTCTGGGACAGCCGGAGCTTAAGGAGAAGATAAAAAATATTTGGCAGCTTGATCAGAGAATTTCAATAAAATGCGAGCTTAAACCTCTGACAGAGGAAGAGGCAATAGCATATGTTTCATACAGGCTGAAAAAGAGCGGCGCCCAACGAGGCATTTTTACAGAAGAGGCAATTGACATTATCTATGAAAGAAGCTGCGGCGTGCCACGGCTCATAAACAATATCTGCGATCTTGCTCTTCTGGTGGGCTATGAAAAAAAGGTGGAAACAATTGGCTCCTCAATTATTAACGAGATTCTTAATTTGTAGAACCGGGAAGGTCAAATGGTTAGAATAAGCGACCTTATAAGCACAGATAAAACAAACAAAAAAGAAATTGATAAAAAAGAAGAAAAAGAACTCTCTTTGACTGATATAGAGAGTAAATATACTTCTTTTTTATCATGCGACAGAGTCCCCGCCTCACCTCCGAAGATAAAAGAAAACCCTTTAGTGATAAAAAAACTAAAATCAACGGAGCCTGCTGGCCATCCCGACCAGTCTAACATCGATGAAGTTCACCTTAATACCCACTCCATAGAAATGTCCGACCTTGAAAAAATAAAAAAGGAACCTGCGAGCAACGATGATCTATATAACAGGGCAATGGATGTTCTTGGTTCATCGTTAAATCTCTATATGACCAGCGGGAAAATAGATATTGATGGAATTGCATCCATTGCTGATGATTTTATCAGGGGTATCAGGGAAGACAACTCGCTTTTCGTAAATGCACTTTTTTTCATGTCTGCAAAATTTAACCTTATTCAGCATCAGGTTGATGTTGCCGTGTTCTGTCTTAAGATAGGGATGTCCCTTGGAATCGATGAGGGCAGGCTAAAGAAGCTTATTATGGGAGCGCTTCTTCATGACATAGGGTTTTTAAAAATACCGGAGTCTATCATCACAAAAACAGGCGACTTGACTAACGAAGAAAAAACAGAGATTAAAAAACATCCTCTTATCAGCCGCGATATCATTCAGAATGCCCTCGGTGATAAATATGCATGGCTTTCTTCACTTGTGTGCGGAGAACATGAGAAAGAAGATGGAAGCGGATATCCTTTCGGGCTTCAAGGAAATAAGATTGATATGCTTGCAAAGATTATAGGCATCTGTGATATATATGAAGCGCTTACCCATCCAAGACCCCAGAGAGGGAGGATGACACCTTTTGATGCGGTTAAGATAATAATCACATCTTTTAAAAAAGCATTCCCGAGAGAGATACTTAAAGCCCTGGTAAGCGAACTTTCAGCTTTCCCGGTCGGCAGTTACGTACTTTTAAATTCAAATAAGGTAGGAAGGGTAATTGAGATCAATCCGTTAAGTCCATTGAAACCGAAAATTGAGATCCTATACGATTCTTCCGGCGAGAAGCTTTCCAAAAAAGAGATAGTTGACCTTAACAGGGATACACTGCTTAATATAACAGGCCCAGTTTTTTATGAGGATCTTCACTGATGTTTATTTTACGGAAAATGAAATTCTTAATGTATTTTGCCACAGCAATAGTTGTATTCATGGCGGGGTGCGGAACTTCAAATCCGGATATTGCCGTTAATGCGAAAGCTACCGGAAACACTGCTGAATCTTCTTCAATCCAAAATGCTGCTCCTGAGTCGGACAATGACCTCTCAGAGTTGCTTGTAAAAGACACAAATTACCGGATCGGAGCAGGAGACAGAATGTTCATATCCCTGTGGGAGCATCCTGAACTGGGAACCCCGGCAGTTCTTGCTGACAAAGGAGGTACGCCTGTTGAAGACAATGGAGTCATATTTCTTCCCGTTGTTGGAGAAATAAAAGTTGCAGGCCTTACACTCGGAGAGGCAAGGGAAGTTGTAACAAGAGCTTATGCAAAATATGTAAAGAATCCGCAGGTAATAGTAAGCATCCAGAATTATGGAAGCAAATACTTCTATATTCTCGGTGAAGTGAAAAATTCCGGAACTTATGAAATAAAACACCCAGTTTCTCTGCTTCAGGCTATATCAATAGCAGGAGGTATCACACAGACATCTGACCTTAAAAAAGCCTATGTGATAAGGGACAACAAGATACTCCCCGTTGATTTTGAAAAGCTCTTAAACAATGGAGCAACGGGGATGAATATTGAGATAACAACGAACGACTTCATATTCATACCCAAAAAGGATGAAAAGATAGTCTATGTTCTGGGAGAAGTAAAAACTCCCGGAGCAGTAAAAATGACTAATGACAGGATTAATCTTATATCTGCAATAGCATCCTCAGGAGACTTCACTATCTTTGCAGTCAAGGACAATATAAAGATTCTGAGAGGCGCAGTTAGCAACCCGGAGGTAATAACAGCAAACCTGTCAAATCTCAGGAACGTAGAAGAAAACTTAGAGATCAAGAATGTGGAATTAGAGCCAGGCGATATTGTTTATGTTCCTGACACAGCAATTGGAAGAGTTGATAAAATCCTTGAAAAGATTGCACCCGTACTCAGGACTATCAATGAAGGGTTGCAGCCTTTCTATATCTACAAACTCTTCCAGAACATCAAATAACAGGGAAACTTAATGCCTCAGTACGAACTTGATCTTAGAGATTACTGGCGTGTCATAAGAAAAAGAAGATTCGTAATCGCATCGATTGCAATCATTGTAACCATATTCACATTTCTTATAAGCCTTATCCAGAAACCGGCGCCGGTCTACAAGGCGGTTGCAAGCGTTAAAGTCGAAAGGTCAACAAGCCTCACCGGACTTTTAACCGAAGTAGTTTCATGGTCAACATGGGACAACATTGCAACCCAGTCAGTGGTCATCACGAGTTATCCCATAATGGAAAAAACAATGCAAAGGCTTAACCGCATTCCTGAAAATTTAAACTCCGAGCAGATAAGGAATAACCCAAAACTTGTTAACATCATTTCAGAACTTCAGAAAAACGTAGAGGCAAAACAGAGTGAAGACACGAACATCATCAATGTATCTGTGAAGTCTATAGATCCTGCCGAGGCAACACTTTTAGCCAATACTATTGTGCAGGTTTACAGGGAAGAAAGCAGCAAGGAAAGGAACTCTCAGGTAATTGAGACCAGGAAATTCATAGAATCCCAGCTAGAGATAGTTGAGAAGAAACTGCATGACTCCGAGGAAAACTTAAAAGGGCTTCAACAGCAAACCGGCATCTTAAATGAAGGCGCAACTTCATTTGATAACATAGTAAAAGAAAAATACCTTTTCAATGAAGAGATACAGAAGATTGATGCTGATCTTGCTGATTCCAGGAACCAGCTTTCCATACTTGAAAAGAGCGGCGGCGGAGAAGATGAACTGGGAAGGGTGTACACGCCGGATTACTATTCTCATCTCTATGAACTTAACAGAGAATTACTTACCACAATCCTGAAATATAAATCCCTTAAAGAGCAGTTCAATCCTGATTATCCTGCGGTAATGGAGGTAAAATCCCAGCTTACCGGCATCATAATGGAGATGAAAAAACAGATAAAGCAGAAAATATACACCCTGCAGGAAAAGAAAAAAGTCCTTCTCAGCGGAACGGAAGTCCTTTCAGAGTCTCTTCAGAGGAAACCGGATGATATCCTGCAGGTGCAGAGGGCAAAAAGAGAGGTAGATGTAAACACCGAACTTTACACACTGCTCAATACCAAACATCAGGAAGCGTTGATCAAAGAGGCTGAAAAGGTAGATGAGGTCTCAATAGTCAAGCCTGCCTATGAAGAACCGGAAGAGATTAATCCGTCTAATATACTTCAAAAAACCTTTGTCGGAATACTTATAGGGATTGCACTTGGATTTGTAGCTGCACTTGTTATTGAAACTCTTGATACATCAATAGGAACCATTGAAGACCTTGAGCATTATGTCAATGTCCCTGTAATGGGTCTTATACCGGATGTCAAAAACGAGGCAATAATCGATGAGATAGTTGAAGCCGGAGTAAAACGCGGGACAGTGGACGAGGAAGCGGCGGACTTATATTCAAAACTCATATCCCATTTTGTACCAAATTCAATATTGGCTGAAAGCTACCGGGCAATGAGGACAAACATACAGTTCCTCCTGCTCGAAAAAGAGTATAAGAATATCGTAGTCACAAGCGCCTCGCTGGGCGAGGGGAAAACATCTGTAGCTATCAATCTCTCGATAACTCTGGCACAGCTCGGAAAAAAGATACTACTCATAGAAGGTGATTTAAGAAAGCCCAGACTTCATCATATGTTCGGGCTCGAAAGGGAACCGGGACTTACTGAGATAATAATAGGAAACAGCCCATGGAAGAGCGTGGTAAAAACAGTGACTGATATGATGCTCGGCAGTCTTGAATTCGAACAGCTTCTCAAGACACCGGGACTGGACAACCTGTCTATAATAACCTGCGGAAGCCTTCCGCCGAATCCGTCGGAGTTTTTAAATTCCAAAAAGCTGGAAGAATTATTGAAGGAGGTCAAAGAATACTATGATCTTATAATAATCGACGTTCCTCCGGTCCTTCCCGTAACTGACGCAGTAATCCTAGGGTCAAAGGCAGATTCAGTTCTCCTTGTTTACCGTGCCGGGAAAATAGCAAGATCAGGGCTTAAGAGAGCAAAATCAATTCTGGACAATGTAAAGGCAAACGTCATAGGCATAGTACTTCTTGGGCTTCGTCCGGAAATCAACCCTGAGTATTTTAAATTCGGTTACAGGACGTATTCCGAGGACAAAGATAAAAAAGATGGAAAGGGATTTCAAACAAGACTTGAAAACCTTTCCCGCAAGGTTGAAAATCTTTTCTCAAAAGATGGACTGACAAAACTTAAAGTTCAGTTAAGCGGGAAAAATTTATGGAAGTCCGTTATTCTCGCTCTCATCATATTCTCCCTTCTATTCGGGTGGTTCTGGCAGTTTAAAGGATGCGGTATAAGCAGTGCATCAGTGCGGACGAAGGGGAAGGTTTACGAATACCTCCAACAACAGCAAAAATAAAAGAAATGCTGTTTAACAGATTAAATCCTTTGCTCAAAATATGAACCGGGCAATAAGTTCCACTAATATAACATTAGCATTTACAATAGCCATATCGCTCATCGCAGCCATAGGCATATCTGTCCTTGTGCCGGTAAAATCCTTTTTGATAGCCATGATAATCCTGATAGCTGTTGTTTCTTTTATCAGCAACGAAGTCGCACTTATACTCGTTATATTTTCAATGTTACTGTCTCCTGAAATAACACTTGGAACCCTTGGCCCGCAGACCGAATCAGCCAGAAGCATAACCATCAGGGCTGAAGACATATTGCTTATTCTCCTGGGGCTCATCTGGTTTACCAAGACTGCAATCCACAAAGAACTCGGGCTCATCACAAGGACACCTTTGAATAAACCTATTTTTATTTATATCGGCGTCTGCTTCATTTCTACTCTTTTTGGAGTCTTTGCAGGTGATGTGAAGTTTCTAACCGGAGTATTCTATGTTCTGAAATATTTCGAATATTTTGTTCTCTATTTCATAGTGGTCAACAACATAGACGAACCAAAACATATAAACCATATCATACACGCTGTTTTCATCACATGCGCCGTTATATGCATTTACGGAATATACCAGATACCGGGAGGGAAGAGAGTCAGTGCCCCCTTTGAAGGTGAAACCGGTGAACCCAATACCCTTGGCGGTTATCTTTTAATCATGTTTTTTCTGTCTGCAGGAGTTTTTCTATTTTCAAGATACAGGAGAGAGAGAGTGCTTGCTGCCGGTCTTTTACTGATAATAGTATTCCCATTTCTGTTTACTCTCTCGAGAACTTCTTATCTTGCATTTATCCCGGCTGCGATAGTTTTCATAATTTCCATAAGAAAAAGAGTAATAGTACTCATAGCAGTTCTTCTTGTTATTATTGTTACCCCTTACTTTCTTCCAACACCTGTCACAGAAAGGCTGGAATACACTTTTCACCAGAAACCGGAGCATGGACAATACAAGATAGGCAACATTAAACTTGATACTTCGACATCTGAAAGACTTAAAACATGGATAGAAAGCACTGACGATTTTCTCAAACATCCTCTTCTTGGCTTTGGGATTACAGGCTATAAATTCAGGGATGCCCAGTATGTGAGGGCATTGCTCGAAACAGGTCTTATAGGTCTCGCAGCTTTCATTAATCTTCTTTTCAATCTTTTCAGGGAAAGCATAAGGATATACAGGAATCTTCCTTCAAACAGCTATAAAGGACTTACGCTGGGCTATATCGCGGGATTGACTGCACTCACAGTCCACAGCATCGGGGCGAACACCTTCATAATAATCAGAATAATGGAGCCATTCTGGCTTGTGACAGGTCTTATAATATCGCTCGGGCACATAAAGACAGAAAACAAACTTCCTGAAGACACCAGGATAATGTGAGTACTTGGAAATATAATAAATGCATATCCTTATAGTTTCAGATGTAAACATTCCGTCTTTAGAAAACAATTCCGCGGACTTTCATTTTAGCGGCGCTGAACGGGTCCTCTTCGAAGAGCTACAGGCCCTTGCAAGAAGAGGAAACCAGATATCCCTTATTGCGAGAAGAAAAGAAAAAGAATCCGGAGAAAAATTCAAGCTGAAAGATATTGCAATCCGGACCTTTTATGCAGACCCTGCTTCTCCATTAGATTTCCTTTACAGAACCATTTCAGGACCGCGTGATATCTTTAGCAAAATCAAAAAAGATGTGGACATAATAAACTTCCATCAGCCTTTTTCTGCATTTGCGCTTAACATTTTTCAAGCAGCAAAAAAAATACCAAAAATTTATACATGCCTTTCTTTGGGACATATGGAATATGCGACACGCCAAACCATATCCAATAAACCCCTCTCATTATCAGACAGAGCGGTCACAATTCCTTTTATAAAGTTTATTGAGATATTCAACTTTTTGCGATGTGACAGGGTCAGGACCTTAAGCTCCTATACATCAAAGCTTATAAGAGATTTCTGCAAAATCTCAGAAACTAAAATAAAAATAGTGCCGGGAGGAGTTGACACTTTAAGGTTTAATCCCGCCGGAGATAAAAAAGAGATTAGAAAGAAATTCTCCTGTCCTGAAAACAAAGTAATAATATCAACCCTGAGAAATATGGAACCGCGGATGGGGCTTGAAAACCTCCTTTACTCCATGAAGGAGATATTGAAAACCCACAATGATACCCTCCTTGTAATCGGCGGAGAAGGACCATTAAGGGAAAAGCTTGAAAAAATAGCAATCGGGGAAGGGATCTCCTCAAATGTCAGATTTACAGGGTTTGTAAAAGAAGAAGCGCTTGCCGACTTTTACAGGGGATCTGATTTCTTCATCCTCCCCACAAAATCTGAAGAAGGCTTCGGTCTTGTAACCGTTGAATCACTCGCATGCGGCACCCCCGTCATCGGAACTCCAGTTGGCGCTACACCTGAGATCCTCGGACAGTTAAGCCATGACCTTATTTTAGAATCAGCCGGAAGTATTGATATGGCAAAGGGAATAGTAAAATGGATCTCGATATTTAAAAATGAAAAAGCAGTTTATGATGAAACAGCAAAGCGGGGAAGAAAACTGGTGGAAGAAAAATATAGCTGGGATAACACTGCCGCAGAGCTAGAAGACCTTTATAGAGAGCTTTTATGAAACCGGTAAAAGTCCTTCATGTCATAACAAGGCTTGACAGGGGAGGCTCAGCAGAGAACACGCTAATCACGGTCATGAACCTTGACAGGGGTAAATACACCCCATCACTTCTCTATGGGCTTACGCTCTCTCCTGACGTTAAATACTTTGAAAAGGCAAAGGAGTCAGCATCGGAATTTTCATGTATCCCGGATCTGGTAAGAAAGATAAGTCCTCTCCATGATTTAAAAGCTTTTTATCAGATTTACTCATTCATAAAAAAGGGGAACTACCAGATTCTTCACACTCACAGCTCAAAGGCAGGGATACTGGGGAGATGGGCTGGCTGGCTGGCTGGGGTACCAGTTATAGTTCACACACCGCACGGCCATGTTTTTTATGGATATTACGTACCTCTTGTATCAAAGTTGTTCGTATGGGCTGAAAAGATATCAGCTCTTATCACAGACAGGATCATCACACTTACAGAACGGGGGAAAAAAGAACATATCCGCTTCGGCGTCGCCAAGCCTGATAAATTCATACCGATCCACAGCGGTGTGGATATTGGATTAATACAGAGAACTGATGCTGATAAAACCAGCCAATGCCCAAAATCCCATATATCATTGAGAGAAACACTTTCCATGCCTGCTGGCGCAATAGTTGCGGCAAGTATGGGAAGGTTAAGCAGAGTTAAAGGTTATGAATATTTCATAAAAGCAGGTATTATACTTTCTAAAAAATATGATGATATCTACTTCGCTATTGCAGGAGAAGGGGAACTGAGAGAAAATCTGGAACAAATAATAAAAAATGCCGGAGCTGCTGAAAGATTTAAATTTGCAGGATGGCGTGAAGATATAGGAAATTTTCTTAATGGTGCAGACATCTTTGTTCTTTCTTCCCTTAATGAAGGAATGGGAAAAGCCATAGTGGAAGCCATGGCAGCAGGCCTTCCCGTGGTTGGCACCGATGTTGGAGGAATAAGTGAAATAGTAGTTGAGGGTGAAACCGGATTTATAGTACCTCCCGGAAACGCAGAAGCAATAGCTGACAGGATAGAAAGGCTTTATCTTGATAAAAATCTCCGCTCATCTATGGGAGAAAGGGGAAGAGAAAGAGCAGCGCTATACGACACACATTCCATGGTAAGAAAGGTTGAATCGTTATATGAAGAAGTGCTCAAAGAAAAAAAATTACAATAGATTATTAAAGGCTTGGCAGTCCCTCTATATTTCACTAGGGGGCACTGAACAGCAGGTGCCTGCCGAGGGAACAGCCAAGCCTTTAATCAGTGTTGTTCTTATTATCCTGTTTTTTTTCGTATTTCCACCTGTAGGAACAGCAGAGAAGTTTCAGGCTGACAGCCTTCTTCATCTGCACACAGTATATTCATCAGGCAATGGAACAGTTGAAGAAGTAGTTGCAAAAGCAAGAAACACCGGAGACAAGATTCTCTTCCTTACCGACCATGATGTTATAAGAATGGAATACGGTATCCCCCCCTTTAGAAACATACTTAAAAAAACCGTAGAGCAAAAAAGCGTAAACAGCATTGGACCTGCAAAATATCTCTCTGAGATAAAAAGAGTAAATTCAAAGTACGATGACATGATTATCATTCCTGGGGTTGAATCAACAGCTCACTATTTCTGGACCGGAAGTTTTTTTAACGATACCCTTGTCTCAAATAACTGGCATAAACATATAACCATCATTGGACTTGACACACTGGAAAAATATACAGCACTGCCGGTCATACACAACGGTTTCTCAACATCCTACATAAAAGAACTTCTTCCCGGCTTTCTCCCATTCATTGCTGCATTCATACTTTCGTTCGTACTATATTTAAAAGGAGAGGGAACTCTCAGAAAAATTGCATTAGCCTTTATGATTATCTCTATCCTCTTTGCTATAAATTATCATCCTTTCAAAAGCTCCATGTTTTCCCAGTATGACAGTGATGCGGAGCTCTTTCCATATCAGGAGCTTATAGATTATGCAGAGAAAAGCGGCGCTCTATCAATCTGGGCGCATCCGGAGTCAAATTATGAGGAAAGGAAAATTGACTCCATTAACATTTACACTCCGTCGCATGCAGAAGATCTTGTAAGATCTCAGGATTACACAGGATTTGAAGCGCTTTACCGCGACAAATCAAAAATGATAGAATCAGGAAAAGAATGGGACACAATACTGCTTCAGTATTGCAATGGTGAAAGAAAAAATCCGGTCTGGGGGGTGGGGGGAATTGACTACCATGCCAATGGCGATGAAAGGATAGACGAGGTAGAAACCGTATTACTCATTGATACCGCGGACACTCTGAACAAAAACGCAGTCCTTGATGCCATAAGAAAAGGACATTGTTATGCAAGGAGAAATGGAAAGGAGAATAAGGTTATCCTTCAAGATTTCACTATCGGGAATACGGAGAGCGAAACCCGGTACGGGATGGGAGAGCTTGTTAAACTCACCGGCAATCCCGAGCTATCAATAAAAATAGGCGAAAAAAGCGGGCACACTTTCCCGTTTAACCTTGAGCTGATTAGAAACGGCAGACGCATCAGGGAAATCAAAGGAGAGGCGCCATATTCAGAGAAATTTACAGACGAACCCGACAAAAAAGAAAAGGGATATTACAGGCTCATTATTAAAACTGGGAAAGGTGACCATATTGTGTCTAATCCGATTTTTTTTGATTATGCCCGGTCAACCGGAGGTAATTGATGATACTTGCAGCACACCAGCCTCAGTACCTCCCCTGGCTTGGTTATTTTGAAAAGATTTACAGAAGCGACATCTTCGTTTTTCTTGACAATGTCCAGTATAAAAAAAATGAATGGCAAAACCGCAACCGCATAAAGACAGACACCGGTCCTGCATGGCTCACAGTGCCGGTGCATTACAGGTTCCCCCAGAAGATTATGGAAGTAACAATTGATGAAAATTCTCATTGGCAGAAAAAACATATCGCATCTTTGGAACTTAACTATTCAAACACATCATTTTTTAAAAAATACTTTGCCTCCATACAGAAAATAATAAAAAGCCGGTGGGGATATTTAAGCGCTCTCAATATCGCTTTAATAGAAGAGCTGATGAGCTGTCTTGGCATATTCAAAAGAACTATGATAGCATCAAAAATTGGAGAGTTTCCCGAAGACCCGGATGAAAGGCTTATAAGCTTATGCAGGATGTATGAAGCAGACACATACCTTGCCGGTGAAGGCGGGAAAAATTATATGGACCTGAATAAATACAGCGACGCAGGAATAAAAGTCATTTTTCAGGAATACAGGCACCCTGTTTACAAGCAGAAGTTTGATGATTTTCTTTCCCATCTTTCAGCCGTTGACCTTCTCTTCAACTGCGGCAGCGAAAGCCTTTCAATTCTGACAGGAGGAAATAAATGAGAATCCTTGCTATCGGGTCGCATCCGGATGACATTGAAGTCGGATGCGGCGGCACACTTACAAAATACTCGAAAGAAGGACATGAGATATACCTTCTTGTAATGACCGAAGGAGAACAGGGAGGTACGGAAAAACTGAGGAAAACCGAGCAGGAAAAAGCCGCAAAACTGGTTAAAGCAAAAAAACTGTTCTGGGGAAAATCAAAGGACACAGAGATTCATGCAAACCTTGAAACTATTCAGACAATAGAAAAAATAATTAAAACCATAAATCCTGTTTTTATTTTTACACATTACCCTGATGACACTCATCAGGACCACAGGCATTTAAGCAGTGCCGTGACATCTGCCGCCCGCTATACCAAGAATGTCCTTTTCTACGAAGGTCCGACAACACACGGCTTCCAGCCAACGATATTCATAGATATAAATGAAGTGCTGGAAGAGAAGGTAGCACTTGTAAAAGCCCACGCATCGCAGGTTGAAAGGACAAACATATCAGGGCTCTCAATAGTTGACATAGTCCTTTCATCTGCAAACTTCAGGGGAGTTCAGGGACGAGTAAAAAATGCTGAAGCTTTTGTACCTGTAAGGATGTTCATAAACATAACCGAGTAGCGATGACAATTAAAAATCCCATTCCTCATTCAAAGCCCTGTTTAGGGAAGGATGAGATATCTGCCGCAATCCGTGTAATAAAAAGCGGAATGTTATCTTCAGGGGAAGAAGTTCAAAAATTCGAAAGCGAATTCAAAAAATACATAAGCGTAAAATATGCATCTGCTGTAAACAGCGGGACTTCGGCATTGCATCTCGCCCTGCTTGCTCTCAACATCAAAGCAGGAGACGAGGTGATAATCCCGACATTTGTATGCACTGCACTTTTAAATGCAGTTAACTACACAGGGGCAACGCCGGTCATAGCAGATGTTTCTCCCGATGATGGGAATATCATGCTTCAGGATGTAAAAAAGAAACTGACAAGAAGGACAAAGGCGATAATCGTGCCGCACATGTTCGGCTCGCCTGCTGATATAAAGGGCATCGCATCATTGGGAGTCCCTGTGATTGAAGACTGCGCACAGGCTATAGGAGCTGAGCAGAGCAACCGCAAGGCAGGGGGAATTGGGCAAATATCAATCTTCTCTTTTTATGCAACAAAGATGATGACAACCGCAGAAGGGGGAATGGTCCTCTCCAATGACAGAAAATTAATAGATAAAGTAAATGACCTTCGCTCCTATGATCACAGGGACGACTACAAAGTACGCTTTAATTATAAGATGACTGACATTGCCGCAGCAATAGGGAGATGCCAACTTCTAAAAATAGAGTCTTTTATAAAAAGCAGAAGAGCAATCGCAGACTATTACAGACAAAAAATTAAATCTGATAACTTATTCCATCCGGCAGAAAAATCCGGGACAAGACATGTATTCTTCAGATACGTGATAAGGCTTAACAAGATGACCGCTATCAATACTGTTGCACGGTTTAAGAGATTGGGTGTAAACACTGAGCTTCCGCTTTATCTTCCTTTACATAGATACCTCGGACTGGACAATAAAAATTACCTCGGAGCAGAAAAGCTTTACCGCGAGGCTTTATCAATTCCCATCTATCCGGCTCTTAAAAAGATAGAAATGAATAAGGTCGCAAGCTCGGCAAAGGAGATAATTATTGGATAAGAAGAGCCGCCAGATAGATATAACATATCCACTATATATCCCGGCTTTAATCGCCTTCCTGATCCTTGTATTGCCGGCAACAAAATTCTGGTTTAACAGCGTTGGGCACAGGTGGGTTTATGTTCTCCTTTTTTCATCACTGCTGACTTATCTCCTTGTCCCTCTGGCACAGTTGGTTGCTATAAAAGAGATGTTCCTTGATCTGCCAGACCACGCGCGCAAGCTCCACATGAAAGGAACTCCGCTTTTGGGAGGGCTTTCCATATTTGTATCATTCATTGTTTCACTTGCTGTGAATTATATTTTTTCAAAAGAGCTTGTAGGGATATTAATAGCCGTTTCTCTCATAATTATTATTGGACTGCTGGACGTTAAATTCCATCTCAGGGCTGCATACAGACTTTTAGTTCAGATAGCTGCTACTGCAATCGTTATATACACAGGAACTGTGCTCACCATCTTTCCTTCCCATACTCCGCTCTGGTATCTCAATATTCCGTTTACGTTCCTCTGGATACTTGGGCTTACAAATGCGATGAATTTCTTTGATGGGATGGACGGGCTTGCTGCGGGAATCTCTGTGATAATCTCAACATTTATAGGCATCCTTGCCTATCAGAACCATCAGCCCTTTCTCGGCTGGACCGCCATAGCAATTGTAGGAGGATGCCTTGGCTTTCTTCCATACAATCTGAAATTAAAGGGCGATGCTTCAATCTTTCTTGGAGACAGCGGCTCGAATTTCTTGGGCTTTGTCCTTGCCTGCATGGCAATAAACGGGGACTGGTCTGAAAACAGTATCGTGGTCTCAGCCCTTGCCCCTGTACTCATATTCAGCGTCCTCATATATGACATGTTCTATATAACCATAGACAGGTACATGACCGGAAAAATACATAATTTCACAGAATGGGTTGAATACACCGGGCGCGACCATCTCCATCACAGACTCGATGCTCTCCTTCACGGAAAAAGAAAAACCGTTCATTTCATTTTTCTTCTAAATATAGGGTTGGGCTGTTCCGCCCTTGCACTTCGAAATGCTGACACAGTAGACTCGATTATCCTTGTAGTGCAGTCAGTGGTTTTTCTTACAATCGTGACAATCCTTGAAAGGATCGGGAATAAAATAAGACTGAATGGAGAGTCACAAAAAAACAGACATCCGGAAAATAACGATTAAAGATGAGCGGGAAATACTTCTCTCTTAGGCAATCCTGCCCTGCATGCGGGAACAGCAGTTCGAAAACAATATATTCTAAAAACTATCTAAGCTCTCCAATAAAAGAATTCCTTCAATCTTTCTACACGCCTCAGGGGAAAATAGAATTCGAATATCTTGAAGATGCACTTTTTCAACTTGAGGAGTGCACTCTCTGCGGGAACATCTATCAGAAAGAAGTCCCCAATGATCTTCTTTCTAAAAAAATTTATTGTGAATGGATATCCCCTGAGCTTGCGCGAAAAACCGAGGTGGAAGAAAAGGGAGAGAGTTTTGCCTATAAATATGCGCGTGAAATAGAGATGATTATCTCTTTTATGGGAGAAAACCCATCTGACATTAAGATGCTTGATTTTGGTATGGGATGGGGGCTCTGGTGCATTGAGGCAAATAAAGCCGGCTGTGATTGTTTTGGCACCGAACTCTCAGAAGAAAGAATTTCTCATGCAAAATCGCAGGGAGTTAAAACAATTTCATGGGATGAAATTCCCGGCGGCAATTTTGATTTTATAACCACAGAGCAGGTCTTTGAGCATATCTCCAATCCACTTGAGACTTTGAAATATCTAAAAAAAGGTCTGAGAGAGGCTGGCCTCATAAAAATCAGCGTTCCTGATGGTTCTGACATAAAAAGAAGACTCCGCATTGAAAACTGGCAGGCACCAAAGGGAACTAAGAACTCTCTCAACCCAGTAAGCCCTCTCGAGCACATCAACTGTTTCACACGGAACTCAGTCCTCAAGATGGCTGAAGCAGCAGGGATGGAAGAAGTAAAAGTGCCGTTAACAATTCAGCTCCCGCACCTTCTCACATTCAAAACACCACGTGCGTTCGCAAGCAGTCTTCTCACCATAATCAGAAGGAATATTCTTTTTACGGAGATATATGTTTTCCTGAGGGAGAGGAATTGAAACACTAAATAGTGTGTTCAAATTATTTCTTCACATAGGGGCAAAAAGCAACACGACATGTAATATTGTGACAGGTTATGTTGAGCGCGATATTGGCTTTGCTATACCGCTTAACTATCTTCTTCTCATAATCTTAAAGCCGGCAATACCTGCCAAGCCTGCAAGGAGAAGAATAAAGGTGGATGGTTCAGGGACAGGTGATACTGCTCCAAAAACAAATGATCCTCTATAAAGCTCGTTACCATCAGCATTCATCAATAGATACTGATTCATGCCGCCTGCATAATTAACGTATGATGGCAGATCAAGAATATAGAGCATATAAAATCCGTCAAGAGACCCGCCGGTGAAATGCAGAGGATACATTAAAGTCATGGCAAAGACGTCATTAATATCAAATGAGAATGTTCCAACTGCGCCATTTATGTCAAACGTAGGGTCCAGATAGGGAAACAGCCATTCATCTGTACCGTATGTGACTATTTGAGTTTCATCATATTTTACAAGCCAGTCAAATGTATCTCCAACGTTTACCTCATAAGGGTTACTTTCAGTTAATATTTCATCTATTGTAAGTGTAACCGGAACCTGTATTGCGTTCACTTCTGTGAGAGCGCATAAACATAAAAAAAGACATGCTATTATTGAAAAGGAAATAGACTTCTTCATGACATACCCCCCGTTTTCACATTTCAAAGAAAAATATAGCAAGACACATGCCACTTATTTGATAATTTATTGAAGATAACTGCTACTAATTGAAATATTTAGATAATATTTTGCAATAACAGATTCCCAGATGGTTTTCTGTTTTTTCAAAAAGAAATAAAATGTCCTGAAATCCGACACCATGTATTAATAATGACAATTTAAAAAGAGATGGGGGTAAACTTCACGGCTTGTTGCCAGAAATGGAAAAATTTAAGAAAATAAAAACGGTTTGAAATAAATATTTGATAGCTGAAGACCAGACTACAACAATTTACAATTATAAATCATTTGACATCAACAAAATATGTTGTATTATTTGTACAATAAATACAAATTCAAAAAGAGGGCAGGTTATGGCTAACCAATATAAGTCTTTTGGAGAATTCCTTAAGAGTCTCCGCAAGAAAAAGAGGATAACTTTAAGAGAATTTTGTTTGAAGGCATTGGCAGACCCAGCCAATATCAGCCGGCTTGAACGCGACACTATGCCGCCTCCTCAGGACCCGGATATTCTCGAAAGGTACGCTAAAGCTCTTGGAATTGATGTTGGCAGTGATGACTGGTACACATTTGTTGATCTTGCTTCCATAGCGCGGGGAATTATACCTAAGGACCTTATATCTGATGCAGAAGTCGTCAATTTGCTCCCGGTGTTTTTTCGAACATTGCGAGGACAAAAACCAACCAAAGAAGAAATGCGTAAATTAGCAGATAAAATTAAGAAAAGTTAATCTTCCGTGTTAGAGCCAAAAAAATTTAAAGCACCTTTTATAAAGATTGATGATATAAGAGCTAAAGCTGATGCATTTCGCTCCAAGTATTGGCCTTCCAATATTATCCCTATTGATATTTTTGAGCTTATTGAATTTGAATTAGAAATAGAAATACGCCCGATTAATAATTTGCGAGAAGCTGGTGATGTTGATGCCCTTCTGCTTGGAGATCTTAAAACAATTGTCGTTGATCAAAAAGACTTCTTAAATGAACGCGCAGAAAACAGATTGAGATTCTCCATGGCTCATGAAGTAGGCCACTTTGTACTTCATCCCGATATCTTTTCAAAAATTCAGTATTCCTCAGTTGAAGAATGGATAGATTTTTTTCAAGAAATACCAGATGATGAATATACATGGATTGAACAACATGCCTATGAATTTGCAGGGAGGTTGCTTGTCCCAAGAGAAAAACTAGTTGAAAGGCTCGATCACTCTGTATCAATAGCGCAAACTAAAGGCTTTGATACATGGGACTCGTCAGGTGAATCTACACGAGAATACATTTCACCGGGGATAGCGCGATATTTTGGAGTTTCTGAACAAGTTATTGAAAAAAGATTAATAAAAGAAGCCCTATGGCCTCCAAGAAAAAAATAATTTTTTTTCAGCAATTTTTTTCGTTGGGTACAGACATATATTCCTACATTCAACCTCGAAGTGCAACAAATTGAGAAGCTACTTCTAATGGTGTTTTATAGTCAAGGCACTTTTTTGGCCTATTGTTAATCAATGATTCGATGCGAGCTATTTGTTCGTTGGTTATGGTATTAAAGTCAGTACCTTTTGGTAAGTACCACCTTATGAGACCATTGATATTTTCATTAGTTCCGCGCTCCCATGAGGCGTATGGATGAGCAAAATAACATTTTATTCCAATGGCAGCAGTAATCTCCTGATGCTCTGCATTTTCAGTGCCGTTATCCATGGTTAGCGTCCTTCTCGCCTCAATAGGAAGGTCTTTTAACCTTTCAACAATAACCTCGTATGTAGATGCGGCTGTTTTTCGGTTCAGTTTCGTGAGCCTCAGCAACCGGCTCTTTCGTTCTACCAGCGAGTTAAGGGCAACATGGCTTTTTCTGGATACCAGGCTGTCTGATTCCCAGTGTCCAGCCTCAAGACGTGCTTCCACTGCTGCCGGTCTTTGCTCTATAGATATCCTGTTGGGTATCTTTGTTTTACGCACTTTCCTCGAGATCCCCTTGCTTTTGCGCTTACGATGTGACCGTCTCAGGCACTGAATCAAATCCTGACGTCCCTCTGTTTCAGAGCTGTAAACATACTGATAAATCGCCTCATGGCTTATTGAGAGGCATGGAAAATCAATGCCTATTCTTCCTGATATCTGCTCAGGCGACCAGCCTTCCTTGAGCTTGTCGCGCACATATAACTTGATGTGCTTGTCTTTAAGCCTCGCGCGTGAACTTGCCGCCTCTCGTCTCAAAACAGAACGAGTATGAGCTCTGTGTGACAAGTAGAGCTTATACTCTGGAGAAGAATTGCGCTTTAACTCCCGCGAGATAGTGCTTTTACTTCGCCCAAGCTCTTTTCCTATCTCTCCAAGTGTTTTCTTCTCTGAAAGCATAATAGTAATTTTATCTCTTTCAAATATACTTAAATGAATGTATTCTTTTGACATAGCAACTTAGGATAGCATCTTCCTTTCTGCTTTCCCAAGTGTTGCACTTCATTATTGAACTGGTGATTTTATTTTCCCCGCACAAAATGATTTTCTAACAACTTCCCCTCGTCAACATGGGAGCAGTCATCGAATTTACAAAACCCCATGGCAAGGATACCCAAGAATAAATATTCAGAATAACAAGGGAAAGGCAAAAGTATATCAGGTAAAGTAGGTGCTTCTCGCTCTTGAACGATTGGAGGTATATCATGACTATGAAAAAAGATAAGTACACGTACCGGATAACATGGTCCGAGGACGACAATGAATATGCTGGGTTGTGCGCTGAATTCCACAGTCTAAGCTGGCTGGCAAAGACTCCTGAGGGGGCATTAAAAGGAATCCGTAAATTAGTTGAAAAAGTGGTAAAAGACATGCGTAACGAAGGAGAAGATGTGCCAGAACCAATTGCATCAAGACATTACAGCGGTAAATTTATGGTGCGCGTTCCTCCGCAAGTCCATCAGAAGCTTGCAATCCAGGCTGCTGAGGCAGGAGTCAGCCTTAATCGTCTTACCAGCACTAAGCTGAGTCAATAAAGTTTAAAACTCAACCAGCTTCACAAATATGGATAGTTTACTTTAACTGCTGGAAGTGCTCCTCCAATAACTTCCATTCGTCGGGTTCCATCTCCCATTCGCAATATATAGATATTCCCTGATAGTTTTTGGGAAGCGTAGCGTAATGGCTAAGCCCTGCATTAATTCCAAGAAGTGCATTCTCAATGTTCTCAACCCTTGGATTATGATAATAAACTCCTTCGTCCTTGTAGGCAGGAATCCCCAGAAGAACGTCTCTCTCGCCTGACCAGGAGATTATCTCCTGCGTCCATTTAGCCATTAAATATTGATATACCTTCTCAAACTGGATAGACGTATCATACATCATGACCACCATCTGGTCGCAATGCTTTGCAACTTCGCGGTAGTAATCCTTCTTCCTGTTTGCTTTGGAGAATGGATTCGAAAGCATTGGAGGCGAGGATATTGCAACAGACAGTATCCTCTTTTTTCCATCTTCCGGAAACGCACTTTTCACTTCATCGAGCAAAACAAGGAATTCCCTTGAGCTAACAGGGGATGGTTCAATATTGATATGGATGCCTGAAAATTCCGGATAAGTTGTAAGCAGATTGCGGATAGACCCGGCAAAGTTTTTCCTCCATTCAGGTTTTTCAGGGAAAGCCTGAATGCCTCTGACTCCGCCAACCCAGGGCATGACATTTAAACCTTCAAAAGTCTTAAGAAAGAGTTTGGTCTGTTCAGAATCAACGTTCGGGATTACACCGTTTACAGAAGTGGGACAAAGGTGAGGGAACACATATGTGATATTGTGTTCCCTCAATTGCGTTGCAAGCGCTTTAACCCGTTCGGCATTCCTGAAATCAATGATCCTGTCTTTTTTATCGTTTTCAACAAACCATTCGTCGCCGCCAATCCAGCCGTGCTGGATCCAGATGCCGTTTTTCCCTACATCATATCTTCCGTCTGTGACATCTAACCCCGGTTTCCAGAATGAATATCCAAAGAGAATGGAAACCATCAGCAGGACAGCAAGGATCATAAAGAAAACCGTGTACCTGAAAGTTGCTTTATCCATCATATTGAAGGAACACCGAGCTCTTCTATCCTTTCCCCGATCTGCTCTGCAATCGCTCCTGTGAAAAGATTATAGCCTTCCTTTAGGAGCGGCGATTTTGCGCCGTCTTTTTCATACCTGCCGACGATAGAGCCGGTGATTATTATCCTTGTCCCTCTGAAATTGAAATCGCTCCTGTAATTGTCAAGCACCTCATGGCCGCCGTGGAATTCATGGCCATCAACGCCATCCACTTCAAATGCCCAGTGGCGCAGATGTTCAAAGAGGTCTATGGTCTCGTTCGTAAAGTAGTAGGGCTGGAAGATGATACAGTCAAAGCCCCTGTGGAGATAGTCAACCATCCATTCCATTGAGCCAATCTGGTATGATTCCGGATTGTTGTTAAATTCATTCATGCCAAGATGGTACTCTGTATATCCTTTTCTCAGCCCTTTAAGCTTCCTGTCATAATGGCTTCTCATGTTCTGTCTAACCCGCTCCATGTTGATCCCGATCACGTCCTCGTCGCCATTGCCCGGAGGATAGCCATGCTCGCCAAGGATCATACCAATTTTTGCATTTTCAGGGATGCCAGATGACTCTATCTCATTTTGCGTGACTTTTAACGCCGCCTCCGCAAAACCCGGATGGATTCCCATCAGTCTTCCCCCGGTTGACCAGAGGACTGCGAGCTGAAGCTTCCTGCCAGTTTCCTGCGCCACAAGATCAACAGCCTCCTGCGCTTCCTCCCAGAGGCACTTGGCATCTTCAAAATCTGAAAGGTCTGTGAGATAGTCTGAAAGAAGAACGCTTGAGATGTTGTTTTGAAGAACATGTTTTTTTATCTTTTCCTTCAGGGTATGCGGCTTTTCACCAATGAGAAGTGAATATGGTTCCCAGGGATAATTATAACCCGCCTTTTCGAGCCTCTCCATTACGTCGTTAAAAAGCATCTGGGTCTGGTCCCATCCCCTCATTCCGGAAAACTTTTCAAATTGATTGTAGTATGTGCACACCCTTGCGGCAAAGACTTCGTAAATATCCGCCATATCATTCGGTGTAAAGGAGTTCGGAGTATGATAGCCGCGAAGCACAGTTCCTAGCCTTGTCTTGGTAGGCTCCATCCAGACACAGTCTGGAATCATCTCCGTGTATGTCTTTTCCTGTCCTGGTCCCTTTTCCCTTCCAAGCACATCAATAAGTTTAACAGGCGTGTATTCCTCAAAACCTTTTTTAGGCTGAGTGGGATCGATAAGCACGCTCAACTGATCGACCTCTTTTAAAAATGATGGAACAAACCCATAATGCATGAGATGGTCCATTATGTTCTTAGAAAAAAGATAACAGTCCTTGTACATTTGAGAAGTCCACGGCTTGTCTATGTTGGTGAGCTTTGGCTCTATGACGCCTGTAAAAAGGATAAGGGGCTTTGTCCTGTCAAATGCGCCGTTCTCTGCGGCAACATTTATGTAGTATGATGAAAGGACATCGTTTTCCCCTTCTTCACCCTTCCCTATGGCCTCTGCTTTTATTTTCATAATGCGGAAACCGAGCGGTGCCGTGTCATAAAAAACAGAACAGGGTGATTGATTGAACTCAAATTTCTCCCCGTTCACTGTGACGGCTATTTTCTTAAGGTTGTCGGAGACCTCAGGATAACCATCCCTGATTCTCACTTTAATCTCAATTTTTCCTGAAACGCGGGAGCCGCTTACAGGTGTTACGATCTGTACAGCCTGCGGCCTGCATTTGATAACAGGTGCAATCGTTCCTGGGTGCCTGCCTATTAACTCCGGGATTTTTGATACTTTTGGGTTGTAATCCGGCCTTGCAATATTGAGCGTTTCCATCAGGATCCCCCCTCAAAGAGAAGTTAAACAGCTAAAAGCTCATAGCTCATCTTCCAATTATAAAATCTAAAGACACATTGACGAACAAAATTCAAGAGAAAAGTGCCCTTTCAATAAGACAATCTTCTTGACCAGGAGTTTTGCAGAATTATATAAAATGGATAGTATGCTTTTTAGAAATAGGCTTTACAAATAATTTGATTCTATTTGGTAATTCTCTGCTCTTCTATTAATAACTTATTAACATAGCGTTAATTGTAAGGAAACGAAATAAAGAAAGAGCTAAATATTTTACCATTTACTTTTTGTCTTAGGTAATTATCTTGACCAGATACCTTTAAAAATTATATAAAATTATTTTAGAATATAATAAGACTACAAAAGTAGCTTAATATATTGATTGCTCAACCACCAGATGAGGAAACATGTGGACTCAGAAACCTCAACAGGTAAACATCCTACCGAAATTCTTGCCGGAGAAATTGGTAAGTTCACCCAAGATATTGAGAGCCTGTGGACTACTCTTCCATTATTAACAAATGTCACTGGCTATGTTCTTAGCGAGGCTAGAAAAAAAAAGAATTTATATATAGAGAAGCACCACATCGAAATTAAGAAAGAAGGAAAAATATTTATATATTCTGTCGACGCTGGTCATTCTGGCCCGTTAGCACAGTTAGAAAGAGAGTATGGAAATTTAAGAACTGCATGTCGGCTAGTTCCTCGCCATTTTGTTATTTCTCTAGTATCCCAATATGACTCTTTTCTGGGGCAAGTTATAAGGTTTATCTTCGCTGTAAAGCCGGAAATGCTGAATGCTTCAGAGAAGGCAATACCGTACACTGACCTCATACGATTTCAAAATATCGAAGCGGTAAAGGAGTATATTATTGAAAAAGAGGTAGAATCAATTATTAGAAGGAGTCATGTTGATCAGTTTGCATGGCTCAAGGAGAAACTTAAGACCTCCTTCAATAAGGAACTATTAAGCTGGCCAACTTTTATCGAACTAACAGAAAGACGCAATTTATTTGTACATTGTGACGGAAAAATATGTTCTCAGTACCTGAGAGTCTGTTCTGAACACAAATGTCCACTCCCGGATCAGTGCAAAATCGGTGATCAACTAGAAGCACCAATTTCATATTTCGCCGAAGCGTATAATTGCATTTATGAAATTGGCGTTAAGTTAGCTCATGTCATTTGGAGACGTCTTTGTCCAGACCGTCTCGAAGACTCAGATACAAATATAGTGGATATAACATATGAACTCATCCGCAAAGGAGAGTATTCATTAGCAATTCGGATATTAGATTTATTTACACAAGACCAAATGAAGCATTCGGATGAGACAAGTAAAAGAATGATGATATTAAATAGAGCCCAAGCATATAAATGGCTTGGCGACAATAAGCAATGTGAGCAAATTATATCTTTGGAAGATTGGAGTGCATGCGAAGATAAATTTAAGTTGGCAGTAGCTGTACTTAAAGGAGACTATCTAAAAGCATACAAGCTGATGGGTAAGCTTAAGCATGATGCAGAATTTCACCAAGCCTACTATAAGCAATGGCCAATCTTCAAGGAATTAAGACAACAGAAAGAATTCCCCGAAGTGTATCAACAATGCTACGGAGAACCTTTTGTACTTGAGCAAACTACCAGCAAAGAGGAAGATGTTAGAGAAATTGAACCACCGCCTTCCAACCGACTTAAGCGACATCCACGAAAATCCACAAGATCCCACAAGATTAACTGATAAGAGTTTAGTATTAAATGCTTGTAATTTTCTTAACCACCAGAAGAATACGTAAACTCTCTACATTAAAACAATAATCCCATTTTGACTTAGCGTCCTTTTAGAAGAAGATTGCTTTAGACAATCTTCTTGACCGGTCGCCTTCCGGAGAGTAGCTATATTATATGAAGTACACATTCGGAACAGGAAACGAAGCTGCCTCCAGGCTGGAAGAAATCTCTAAATTCTTCAATCCCCTGGCTTCTGCGCTGCTCACACAGTACATTAAAAAATCTCCCGCCATAGCTTTTGATATAGGATGCGGTCCGGGCTTTACGACAGATATGCTTTATCAAGCCATAAAACCGCACGAGATTTATGGACTGGACAATTCACCCGTCTTTCTTGACATAGCTAAGAGCAGGTTCCCGCATTGCCATTTCATAGAGCATGATATCACTGTAGCACCTTTCCCGGTAATGGGGGATGTCATGTATGCGCGATTTATCTTATCCCATCTGCCAAACCCTGTAGAAGTTATTAAAAATTGGGTCACTCAACTGAAGACAGGCGGCACCATAGTGATCGAGGAAGTTGAGGCTATTGAAACTGAAATCGAAGTATTCAAGCTATATCTTTCTACCAATGAAGCCCTCGTGGCAACGCAAGGCGCTCATCTTTTTGTCGGTCAGGAATTGGCGGGAAAAAATTACGATGCAGAGATTCTTATCGATGATTGCGCTATTCTACCGGTTGCGGACAGCCAGGCTGCGACATGGTTTTTACCAAATACTACTACAACCTGGAGGCAAAGCGAGTTTGTACAGAAACGTTTAAGTCCCCCTGAAATCGAGAATATATCAAATGCTCTCTTTAAGCTCACAAACTCGGAGGATAAAGCGAGTCATACTGTATGGAAAATGAGAAGGATTGTTTTGAGGCAAAATTGAACATATATTGTTTTCTACTAAATCCCTTATAGTTTCAGCTAACCCTGTCACAGTAACCTGTCACAGTATGTCACAGTAACCTGTCACAGTAAAAGATAGTGTTTGGTAGGATCGGTAGCACTTTTTGACACGGCTTTTATGATTCCTTTCTCAACCAAGTCTTCCAAATCCCTCTGTGCAGTACGTCTGATACAGGAAATGACAGACTGGTATTCATTCACGCTGATAGTGCCGTTTCTTAAAAGGTATTTAAGCGCCATTTCCTGCCGCGTGCTTATGCCAACTTTCTTAATCTTCTGCAACATTGAATCCTGCTTAATTAATTGTTCTCCCTTTTGCTGGATTTCTTTCATCTGTGACTGCAGCCCATCGATGAAATAGGAAAGCCACACCGTCATGTCCATATTGCTGTTTCTCACAGATTGTATTGCCTGATAATAGGCGGAACGGTTCTTGTCGTAATACTCCGATATCGTAAAAAGCCGTTTAAAATCATAACCGGTCTTGTAGAGGATAAGTGTTGAAAGAAGCCGTGCCGTCCTGCCATTACCGTCAATAAAGGGGTGAACATGCACAAACTGAAACTGCGCTATGCCAGCCACAATTATAGGAGACACATCTTCAGCCGAATTTATCCATTCCACAAGCTGACGCATAAGGTGCGGAACCTCTATGGGTGTCGGTGGTGTATAAATAACTTCTCTCGTGCGGGAATTAACGACAAAGTTTTGAATCTTACGGTAACTCCCCGGATCTGCCTGACCACCACGGACATTTTTAACAATGATCTTATGTAGCTCGCGGATGACACCTTCAGTAACAGGATCGTCCTTCCCAAGGTACCTTGAAAGAAAATCCATCGCCTTCTTATAATTTAAAAGCTCTTTTTCATCATCACGGTTGATACCCTTAACCTTTTTGCCTTCTAAGATGCTCTTTGCCTGTTCAAGGCTTAGAGCCGTACCTTCGATATGCGTGGAATGATGCGACTCAAGGATAAGCGCCTTTTCCTGCATGTCGGCAATCCAATCATCCTTTAGCTTAACCGCATCTAAAAAGCCCCGTACCCGTTCAATCTCTACAAGCGACTTATTAATCTTCGGAATTATAATGTATTTTGGCTTAAATCCCATAAGCTGCCTCAATTTGCTGTAGCAACAATTACCTTATTATAAAATTTAAAATATCCTGAAGCTCAACCATTTTCAAGAGAACATTCTGTAGCACATTACTAAAAACTACTAATCATTGTGTGTTTTAAAAGCAATGTTTCGTATAGGTCGCTAAACTTACCAATCATATATTCTGCTGAGAATTTTTCTGAAACGCTTTGTTTCGCAGAATTGCCAAGTTGTTCGCGAAGAAATGAGCTAACTATCAATCTTTCTATTGCCAAAGCAAGAGCTTCACTGTTTTGCGGCTTGACGAGAATCCCATTCACACTGTCTTCTATAAACTCCGGCACGCCGGACACACGCGTTGCCACAACAGGCTTTCCCATGTAAGAGGCTTCTATTAACGTAATTGGGAAACCTTCGGAGAGTGAGGAAGAGACAAAGATATCTGAGGCTGAGATAAGATTTCCAACATCCTCTCTAAAGCCTGTGAATATGCATCTCTCACTTATTCCTTTTTTACTGCATAGAGCTTCAAGCTCCCCGCGCAAAGGACCATCTCCGACAAAAAGCCATTTAAGATTGCCATGCTTTTTCGAGAGGAGTCCTGCCGCCTCTATAAAATAATGGAAACCCTTCTGAGGGGTCATCCTCCCCATCTGGGAAATAAGAAGTTCTGAATCATTTACGCCGAGTTTTTTTCTTGTTGCAAAGCGGTCATCTGTCACCTGTAAAGCGATTTCATCAATTGCCGGATATATGGTAATGATTTTTTTTGAAGAAATCCCATATTCACTTACAAGTTCATTTTTAAGATAATTAGAAACTGTCACAATCTTTGCGGCTTTTCGTACCGTTAATTTCTCGGCTGTTATGTAAATCCTTTTTTTGAAACTGCTTACAGGATAATCAGAGATTGAATTATGTATAGTTGATACAGAGAAAGGCACGCCGGCAAGTGAAGCTGCGATCCTTCCGTAAAAGTTCGCCCTTGCACCATGGGTGTGGACAATATCCGGTCTTGTTTCCATTAGATATTTTATAAGTTTATGCATAACAGGAATGCTTAAAAGGCTTCTGTTTATATCAATCACCTCCGGCTTAAACCCAAGAGCTTCGAGCTTAGAGGAAAGCGCACCTCTTTCAGGAACTATAAAGCCAAGTTCGTATCTATCTCTTGCAAAGCCCTTTGCGAAAATAAGGAGCTGTCTTTCGCCGCCGCCAACTCCACCGGCAGAGATGATATGTGTTATTTTAACAATTCTTCTATCTCTTTTGCTCTTGTCTTCCATGTATGTTTTTTAACCATTTCCTCTCTTCCATTGTTTCCCATCTGCCTTAATCTTTCTTTGTCTTTAATCAGACTTATAACTTTTTTCGCAAAGTCTTCACTATTCTCCGGGTCTATTGACAGACCAGCCCCTAACTCTTCCACAAAATCCCCGTACTCCGGTCCGGGGCTTGCAATGACAGCTCTGCCGCATGCAAGGTATTCAAATATCTTCATTGGAGAACCATAGTTTCTCCGCAGCGGCTTAAAAAATACTACGGCAGCATTAAAGGCTGCGATATATAGCGGAACTTTTTCGTATGGTACAAAGCCGGTCCATATAATCTTATCCGATATGGCACGCTTATCTGCCATTTCGGAAAGCTCTTTTCTCATCCTTCCATCGCCTACGATAATGAACCTTACACGCTCGTCTTCTTTCAAAATAAGTGGCGCGGCTTTTATAAGATAGTCAACACCATGCCAGGGGCAGAGGCTTCCTACGAAACCTATATAAATGAATGAGGGGGACAGTCCAAGCTCGCGGCAGGCTATCTCTTTATCCATTACTTTGAAATGCTCTGTATCAACAGCATCTCTTATGACTTCCACTTTATCCGGAGTTTTACATTTTTTCTCTATGATATACTCCCTTATAGGCACTGCCACGACAGCAACTAAATTACTGATCCGCACATTCATCCTGTAGCAGCGTTCAACAAGCCATATTAGAAGCCTGTTTCTCCCCGCGATCTCCATGTCCTCTGAAATAATGCTGTTAAGATACAAAAGTACAGGAAAGCCTGCGGCCTTCACTACGGGAACAATAAAAGGCGCATTGCAAAGGTCAAAACAGATGACAACATCAGTTCTTTTTTTAAAGAGATAAAAAAGGATGTATATGGGGGAAAGAAAAAGAAAACTGAGCGGCCTTAGATATTTGAGATTAATTACCGGGACAAAATTAATATTTATTCCCTCTTTGTATTTGCTCTGTTTTATGGATTTGTCATGTCTAATAGCACTCCTAATAAAAGGCGCAATTATCTCTACGTCATGCCCCAGCTCTTTAAACCCCTTTGCGAAGTTTATCACCTGTATGCTCTCGGCGTTAAGCGTCACAACATCGAGATAGCAGATTATACTTATCTTTATTGCTTATTCCTCCTTATATGTCCTTACCATAGTTAAATCTCTTTATCATGTTGCGTGCTATTTCCATCTCCTCGCTTCCAACCAATTTTAGTAAATAGATAAGTGCGCCATAGACGATTACAAATATCAGGGATTCTCCTCCAAAGACCATCACCTTCATCAAATAAGACTGGCTTATGAACAGTTGCTGAAATCCTAATGCCAATGAAGCCGAAACAAGAGATGATAATAAGGGAAGAGCCATAAGCCTCAAAAAAATGCTTAGAGATTTTCCGTAATAAGAATGAAATTTATATATAAGATAGAATGAATAAAAAACAAAAGATACGGCAGTAGCGCCAACGCATCCCGTAAGCCCGTATTTCATGATGAGGAGAATGCTTAACCCTATGTTAATGATCGACGCATAGATGCTTGTTTCCATTTCAAACTCAGGCTTTCCTATACCTATGGCAATCACATTTGCCGCACCTGATATGAGGTTAAAAAAATAAGCCACACAGAGTATCTGAAGGACTAAAACTGCAGGCGCATAAACAGCGCCAAGCCAGACCTCAAGGATTATACTTGAATTAAAAAGAGTGAAAACAAAGAGCGGTGTTGTAAAGAGCAGAAGATAGCGGGAAGACTTGATATAAAGTTTCCATACCATCTCGGAAGAACCTTTCGAATCAAGCTCAGAGGCGGCAGGAGTAATGGCAGAAACCATGAGAACCGGAAATGAGCGTACAAGTGAAGCCACACGCGCCCCTATGTCGTAGAAACCAACCATTACAGTATTGAGAAAATAGCCAATGATAAACTTGTCTGTCTGAAAATTTATAAGGTAGGCTATCTTGCTAACCTGCAGTTTATAGCCAAAAGTAAAGACATTCTTTAGAATCTCCCTGTCAAGCTCTCTGGGTACCATCTTCATCTGCGGGAATATCCTGTAGGAATAAAAAAGAGATATAAAATTTATAATAACCGCAAGGATTATCTCATTGATGGCAAGCCCTATAATGCCGTATCCCATTTGAAGGAAAAAAACAGTACCGGCTATCCTCGGTATAGTGCTTAAAGCCCTTATCCAGTTTAACAACCCCATCTTCTGAAAACCCTCGAAAAGAGAGCGAAGCGGTATTCCGATATTCTGGATAGTGAATGCGATCAGACCAAGAAGAAAAACATCTTTAGCTTCGGTGCGCAGCTCTGCACTGATATTAATAAAATCCGTGATGTGCTCAATGATCAGGAACCCAATGGCAAACTGCAATGCCCCAAGCGGGAGATAGAAAAGAAAACCATGACTTATGACATTATTAATTCTCCGCACATCTTTTTTAGCATCATACTCGGCAATAAATTTTGTAAAAGACCCGCCGACTCCAAGGTCAAGAAGAGAAAAGTAGCTTGTAATTGCAAAGGTTACAGCCCAGATCCCAAAGCGCTCCATGCCAAGTTGTCTTAAAATATAGGGAGTAAGAAAAAAGCTTATGAGAATCTGCCAGATGTTGCCAAGATAGTTGAAGATGGTATTGCCGATTATCTTCTCTGATATTCTGCCGGTAAGGCTCTCTCTGTTTTCCATGCTTTCCATTTTTTATATTATAATAGACTTCAATGGTTAAAAAAAAGGAAAGATGTCGGGCATAGACGGAATTAAATTAAAAAGGCAGCCGCAGACTAAATCCGGCGGCTGCCATAAAATTAAAATTTACTTCAGCAGTTTGTTTGCAATTACGAGCCGCTGGATCTGGTTTGTGCCTTCGTATATCTGCGTAATCTTGGCATCACGCATCATCTTCTCAACAGGATAATCCCTCATGTAGCCGTAGCCGCCAAGTATCTGGACAGCATCAACAGTCACCTTCATTGCAACGTCAGATGCGTAAAGCTTGCACATTGCAGATTCCTTGGAAATATCGGCAGCTCCTGAATCAACGTATTTTGCAACATTATAAAGAAGAGAGCGTGCCGCTTCTATCTCCGTAGCCATGTCGGCAAGCATGTTCTGTATGGTCTGGTTCGCTGATATGGGTTTTCCGAACTGCTCCCTTATCTTTGAATACTGGAGCGCCTCATCAAATGCACCCTGTGCAATCCCTAAAGCCTGTGCTGCAACTCCGGGACGCGCTCTGTCGAGGGTTTTCATAGTAACTGCAAACCCCGCGCCTTCTTTATATATGAGGTTTTCAGCAGGTATTTCGCAGTCCTCGAAAATAAGCTCTGATGTAACCGATGCCCTTATTCCCATCTTTTCAGCCTTGTTGCCGAATGTGAAACCCGGAGTCCCCTTTTCAACTACAAAAGCTGAAAGCCCTCGCGCTCCCCTTGCGCGGTTAGTCGAGGCAATGACCGTATATATCTCTGCAACGCTTCCATTGGTTATCCACTGCTTGGTCCCGTTGAGGATATATTTGTTGCCTTTCTTCTCTGCGCGGGTCTTTACGTTTCCGGCATCGCTTCCTGCCTCTGCCTCTGTAAGAGCGAAGGCTGCATAACATTCACCAGATGCAATCCTGGAAAGGTATTTTTTGTTCTGTTCCTTGCTTCCAAAAAGTATCAAAGGATAGGCGCCAAGACCACAGGCTCCGTATGATATGGCTATACCTGCACAGGCTCTTGATAATTCCTCCATGACAAGAGACATCTCGAAAGTTCCCATCCCCGCGCCGCCGAATTCCTCGTCGATATAAAGCCCGGTAAGACCAGCCTCTGTAAGAGCCTTCAATACATCGTGCGGAAATTCCTCCGACTCATCGAGCTTTGCTCTTATGGGCAGTATTTTTTCATCGGCAATCTTCCTTGCCAGAGTTTTTATCATCTTCTGTTCTTCTGTTAATTGATACATTCAAAACCTCCTTAAATGGGAAAATATGTAACAAAGGGTTTAAGATGAAGGTTTTATATGTATTGGGGTTGTAGTATAATGTCAAGAAAATTAGGTGAATTGTGAACTATAGCGAAAAAACTTCATATTTGCGGCAATGGTGGAATGACAATAACTTCCCTGTTATCGTTTTTTCCCTAACATGGCTATGGCTCAATCTTCTGTCATGCACCATGCTTTATTTATTTCCCATGAGGGCCGCAAGCCTTAACTGGTGCATTTTCCCACAAAACATTTTCCTTGAAGGCTGGGTGAGATGGGATGCAGGGTGGTACCTGGGAATCGCAGAGTCCGGCTATACGAATATAGCAAAGAATATTGAAGGTCAAAAAGATACCGCTTTTTTCCCATTATATCCTCTGTTCATAAGAGCGCTTAATAAAATCATTCCCAATGTATATTTCTGTGGAGTTCTTATATCCAACATTTCATTCCTCGCTGCCCTCATCCTGCTATTCCGCATCATAAGAATGAACTACGATATCAAGGTTGCAAAACAGGCGATCATACTTATTTCGGTTTATCCTTTTTCTCTTTTTTATAGGGCAATGTACACTGAATCCCTATTCATTCTCCTTGTGGTTTCCGCCTTTTATTTTGGCGAAAAGAAAAAGTGGATTTTCGCCTCAATCATGGCTGCCGGAGCGGGTGCAACCCGTATCGTAGGATTTTTAACGATTGCCGGTCTCTTAGTCCTCTATCTCGATAAGTCCGGATGGGACAGAAAAAAAATACGCCCTGATATACTATGGATAGCACTTGCCGGACTGGGAGTTGGAAGTTATATGCTCTACCTCTCAATTACATTCGGGAATCCGCTTCTATTTGCCACAAATCAGACTGCCCATGGCTGGAATGCCGGGACTCCCCTTGAAACAGCGAGGGAAAGCATCAGTGTTTTTCTTTCAGCAAGCACTCTTGTAGAGCGATTTTATCCGGTGCTTAGGTTATTCTACATCCTGCTTTTCTTTCTTTGCCTTATCTTTTGCATTATCTCGTGGAAAAAACTTGGCATAGCCTATGCTTCGTGGGCAATATTGATGGTATTGTTATCCTTTATGGGATGGAAAAGCATGGGAAGATATACATCCACAATCTTCCCGCTCTTTATTTCATTTGCCCTGATGCTTAAAAAAGAAATATGGTTCAAGACAGCAGTTTACTTGTCTATCGTACTGCTCACCTTTTTCACATTGCTCTTCACGCATGCCTACTGGGTTGCTTAAGTCAGCAGAGTTATTTCACTTCACTGCCATGAATATTGCATAGTGCCTGTAGCGCCATATAAGCTCATATCTTGCAAACCCGGATTTCTTCAGATAGCCAAGGTGCTCACTGACAGTCATGGAATTCACGCCAAGCCTTCCTCGTTTTTCTTTATACATCTTGTCCATGTCTTCATCAGTTACTTCCAAGCCCATAACTTCAGCGAACCGATGTTTCAGATATGCTCTATGATTGCGCTCTATTTTTTTCTGGATTATCTCGTACGGTGACTGAACAGCAGTAGAATACATAAGAACTCCGACCTTTTTGAGCATTGTGCCAAGCTCTTTAAAAAATGGAGCCCTGCGTTTAGTAGCTATGTAATGAAAACAAAGGGAAGATAAAATGAGATCGAACTTTTTATTTCCTAATGGTTTGTTCCACCCCGGTTTATTAAAGTCAGCCTCTTCAAAGTGGATATCATAACTTCTTCCAGAAAATTTCTCTACCGATGCCTTCACCATCCCTTCCGAAGCATCAGAGAAAACATAAGATGATTTCGGGAATGCCGCAAGTGTCTTTTCCGTGAGAGCCCCTTTCCCACCGCCTATTTCAAGGATGCGAATGTGACTTTCGCTTTCGAATGGAACCATTTCAACAATGGTAGCAAGCATCTCATCTTTTTTAGGGATAACAATGCTCTGAAACTGTTCGTAGCCGTCAACCTCCTCGTTCCAAACTTTTCCGTATCCGCCGAGAGATTGTTTTCTCATCAGATATCCTCCGGTTTTATTCGTTCCTTTTCCATTTAGCTTTAAATCCCCCCTGAGCCCCGCCAAGACTCAGATAAGTGACTTCATCAGGATCGATTCTAAGAAAAGTAATCCTTCTCAGGATATCTTCCATCGCAACTTCTTTCTTGAGAAAGGGGGAATATATGAGGCCTGTTTCCTTGTTCTTCCGCGATTCAATCCTTCCAATCATACCCCTTTTTTCCGCCATTTTCATGAACTGGTCTTTGTCAGAATCATAGGTTATTAGCTTGGCTTTCGCCTGAATCTGAAGGCTTATATTCTCCACATCATCTTCAATCCTTGAATAAACTGCACATGCAATATTTGGGTTGGCCCTCATATTCTCCATCTTCCCGCCCGGATCTGCCACTATCCAAATAGTCATCCCATCTGCTTCGAAAGCCACTGGAGTCACGCGCGGGATATTGTCTTTGCAGGTACCAAGGGCAAGATAGCCGCCCCCATCAAGGAAATCTATTATTTTCTTTTCCAGATCTTCTTTGCTAATAGTCATGTTAGCCCCTCCTTAATTTTTAAATACCTTTTTTTATATTTGTCTGATTATAGGTTTTCTGAAATCAGGGTCAAACGTTTATTTAATAATCTTTTATTTAATAATCTTCACATACCCTTCGCGAAGGAGATAGAGATTTCCGAAAAATCTTGCAATTAAAAGTGCGAGAGCTGCGCCTTTCTCAGCATATGCCGGTATCATAAAATAAGCCGCTAAAAGAAGGACCGGAAGGATTATAACATTCTGTCTGAAGATGACCTTTGAATCGCCAAGAGAAAAGAGGGCAAAAAGGAAAGGCTTGCATATAATCTCAACCAGCAGGCTTAGAAAGATCAGGATAAACGCCGCAGCCGCACCCTTAAAGCCTTCCCCGAAAAGAAGAGAGATAATATCCCCTGAAAAAGGGATCACAATGAGAACAGGAATGGAGATAAGAGAAATCACCTTTACGCTTTTTATGGTAAAAGAACGAAGCTCCGCTTTTTCTGTCATTGATGAAGCCTTTGGCAAAAGCAGTGTAGATATAGTTGAAGAAATAAGAACCAGCGCCTCTGATAATCTGTCCGCTGTATAATAAAGCCCTGCACTTTTTGGAGACGAGTACTTTACGAGAAGGAAATTATTCATCTTAAGCCTTAATGCCTCTGTTATATTGGCAAGATAAATCCATCTTCCGAACCTGAAAAGCTCGGCAGATGTTGTTTTTATATCCGGGGCTGAAAGCCTGTACCTTCTGTAACCATATGCTATCCCTGCAAATCCCGTAACAACAGGAATGGCGACAAGATAAACTATGAGAGCTGACTTAAGGGTGAGTATTCCGTAAAATGCAAGAACTGCTGAAACGGAAAGGGTGAGAATTGCACCACCTCCCCTTAAAATCGCATATGCTGTGAAAGACTGTTCCATCCTGAAAACAGAAAGTGCCACATCAAATATCAGCAGTCCCGGTATTGCGCAAAAACCTATGAAGAGGTAAGAGCTCATCTCAGGATTCTGGAATATAAGTTCTGCAAAAGGTCTTGAAAGGACTCCTCCTAAAGCAAACAATGCCACCCCTGTGATCAGCTTGAGTATAAGATTTGTACTGACTATTGATGAAAGTTTATTACTGTTATCAATTTTATTATTAGGGGCATCATATTTTGCCCCCACTGAAACCGAGGCAGTATCAAAGCCAAACTCGAATAGTTCATTTACTATTTCTGCAAAGGAGACAGTGACCGCAAAAATCCCGAGCGCCTCGCTCCCAAGAGTACGGGAAAAAATCATGAAGGTGATAAAACCTGAGAAAAGTTTTACCCCGTTTGCAGAAAGTATGAGACCGCTTTCCTTTATTATTTTTTTCCGTTCAAAAGCCATGCTCTTCTCAGTTCCTATATAATCTTCTTCTATGAAAAAAACCTGTCATAGATGTCTGTGATAAATTTCGACCTTCTCAATATCTCTCTCCCCCTTACCATATAGAAATAGGAAAGCATGGAGATAAGATTTTTCCTGTAGAGAGAGATGATGAACAACCTTCTGCCTGGAACTGCGAAATCTTTTTTGTAAGGCTCATCCCCTTTTAAAAAATTGTATGATTTAAAGCCTTTTTGAGCCAAATATTCCAAAAGCCGCAGAGTAAGGAGTTTTCCGGGAGAGCAGCTCGCGTATTCTTCTCTGAATGCAGTATTGTATTCCCAGACTTCATCGCCGTTAATGAAACATATCTTGTAGGCAGCGGGCTTGTCTCCAATTTTAAGGAATGCAACGAGCATTTGTTTCTTAATCACACTGCTCTTTACAAGGTCTTTGAAAAATTCAATGCGGCGGTTATCCTGAAAAAATGCGGTCTTTTTTAAAGCCTTTCTCCCTGCCAGATTGATTGATACTGCATCATTGATTACCTCTTCCGTTATCTCGTCTCCGGCAATAACATGAAATCCTACCTCTCCGTAACCTGATGCGATTTTCCAGCGCCTGCGAAAATCAGCACATACCTTTGTGGAAAAGCTCTTAAAATAATCCTCCCATCCTGAACTTATGTCCGACGTATTGCATGATGAAAGATATGTGAGAGAACTGCCAAATCCTGAAGGTGCAGGAAACCTGCTAAAGCATTTGTATAATCCTGATTCTTCCGGCACAGATTTTATATAGACCAGTTTTGATGTTGAAAAGTTCGCAAATAGAAATTTAAATATCTCGCTCAGGAATTCCTCCCGGACTTCATCTTCGCAAAGGACATCAATAAAGTCAGACTCTGGATAACCGGCAGGGATGACCATTCCAGTTTTTACTGCAAGGGGGATAAGGCCTGCAAGCTTTCCATCGCATCTGGCTGTAATAATTAAAGGAACTGCATCATTCCCGATATGCCTAAACCATCCTGCAATCCAGGGGAATGACATGAATACATTGAAACCCTTCTGCTCTGTCTCCAGAGAATTCCATTCGCGCTCTAACTGAATAAGTCTTTCAAGTGAATTGCAGATGCTTATTTCAAGCATAAAAAAAATCCCTTAGTAATTTTTAAATTTCACTTCCCAAAAGCTGTGCTAAGCTTATTTTATTAATAAGCAATTTTTTTATTTATTCTATTCAAATTAAAGGAGGCATTAAATGAAAAAAGGAAAATATCTTTATTTCGCTCTATTCATGATTTTCCTGTTTCAGCTATCCAGTATAGCAGCAGCCGAAAAAGAAGATGGTAAAAACTGGCTTATAACCTGCGAAGATGAGACTCAGACAGGAATCGCCTTAACTGTTTACAACAACAATCTGGGACTTGTTAAAGACCAGAGGAGTATGAGCATCCCGAAAGGTATCGGGGAGATAAGGTTCATGGACGTGGCAGCAGATATAATACCGGCAAGCGTCAGTATTAAATCCATCGTTAAACCTGATAGCCTCAATATTCTGGAACAAAACTATGAGTATGACCTACTAAGTCCCGGAAAGCTTCTGGACAAATTTGTGGGCAAGGAGATCAAACTCTATCAGAAGAACCCTTACACAGAGAGGGAAGAAGTTGTAACTGCGACCCTGCTTGCAAATAATGAGAAACCCGTATTTCAGATTGGCAATGAGATTACCTTCAATCATCCGGGAAGAATAATCTTCCCAAGTGTGCCGGAGAATCTAATCTCAAAGCCCACACTTGTCTGGCTTGCAGAGAATAACCTTAGAGATGAGCAAAAGGTCGAAGTCTCATATTTAACGGAAGGGATTAACTGGCAGTCTGACTATGTGCTCATATTGAATGAGAAAGATGATGCAGCAGACCTTTCCGGCTGGGTTACAATTGATAACAAAAGCGGCACGACATATAAAAATGCGAAATTAAAGCTTGTCGCAGGGGATGTGAACAAGGTTGAAAGAAAAGTAAGAAGGAAAGGCGCTGTATTTATGGCAGCCGATATTGCAGAGGCTGCTCCGCAGTTTAAAGAAGAGGGTTTTTTCGAATATCACATTTATACACTCCAGAGACCTGCAACAGTAAAAGACAATCAGACAAAACAGATAAACCTTATTACCGCCGAAGGAATAAAAGTTAAAAAGGAATTCCGTTTCTCTTCCAACAACTATAATTACTTTGACAGTGACCCCGGATTTGGAGGGGAGCAGAAAGTAAAAGTATTCATTGAAATAGCAAACAGGAAAGAAAACAATCTCGGCATCCCATTGCCAAAAGGAATAATAAGGACATACAAAGGCGATACTGAAGGAAGCCTGCAATTTATTGGCGAGGATTCCATAAATCACACCCCTGAAAATGAAAAGATAACCATAAAGATCGGCGAGGCTTTTGATGTCGTAGGTGAAAGAAAACAGACAGACTGGAGGAAGCTCGCAAATGATACATATGAGTCAGCTTATGAGATAACATTAAGAAATCACAAGAAAGAGGACATTACAGTCAAAGTAACCGAGCCAATTCCGGGGGACTGGACAATAATCCTGTCTTCCCATGAGTACAAGAAACCTGATGCTTCAACTGCTGAGTTTAACATCAATGTCCCGAATGATGGTGAGGCAAAACTGATATACAGGGTAAGGGTGAGACAATAATAATTATTAAGCTACAAATTGGTTTGGCAGTCCCGCTTAGGCTTCAAAATTCAGGCGCCTGCCGCGGAACTGCCAAACCAATTACTAACGCTCTCAACACAACAAAAAGGAAGAGGTAGGGAACTGCCAGACCAAACATTAGAACCAAAAAAATAATGATAAAGATAACTGATGAAATAGCAATAAGCGAAGCAGAGATAGAGATGGAGTTTGTCCGCGCATCAGGGGCAGGCGGACAGAATGTCAACAAAGTCTCGACAGCCGTGAAACTCCGTTTTGATGCCGCAGGCTCTCCTTCGCTCCCCGGCGATGTGCGTGAACGCCTTGTTAAACTGTGCGGCAAGAGAATCACATCTGAAGGCATTCTTGTAATCGATGCCCGCCGATACAGGACTCAGGAAAAAAACCGTGAAGACGCTTTAGCCCGTCTCATTGAACTTATCCGCAAAGCCGCAGTAAAGCCTGTAATCAGGAGAAAAACCAGACCGCCACGGATATTAAAAGAGAAAAGGCTTGAAGAAAAAAAACGCCGCGGCGAATTGAAGCGCGCGCGGCGTGTAACGAAATTTTCAGATGATTAGAAACTACCAATCCAGATTATATGCCTGCTCACCGTGGAGATGAAAATCAAGTCCCTGTTCTTCTACTTCCTTTTCAACCCTTATATCCATGAATTTTGAAAGAACAAACAGGATAAGATAGGTGACTCCGAAGCTGTATCCGGCGGCAACAACAGTGGCAATGAGATTCGCCTTGAAAAGCTCGTAGCCTCCAAAGACCAGTCCTGTATATGAGTTGACTTCAGGCGATGCAAAGACGCCGGTAAGAATGGAGCCCACAATTCCTCCTACCCCGTGACATGCCCATACATCGAGCGCATCATCCCACTCCCTTTTAATCTTGAACACCATTGCAAAATAGCAGACCACTCCTGCAACAATTCCTATTATCATGGCCGCTTTAGGAGTAACGTATCCGGCGGCAGGTGTTATAGCCACAAGCCCTGCAATAGCGCCAGTTAAGGCACCGATAAGGCTTGGTTTTCCTTTTTGAGTCCATGAGATAAAGAGCCAGACAAGCATGGCCACAGAGGCGGCAAGCGTTGTATTCACAAAGGCGATGCTTGCGATGAAGTTTGCGGACAATGCGCTTCCGCCGTTAAATCCAAACCATCCAAACCACAAGAGTCCTGCTCCAAGGGCGACGTAGGTGATATTGTGAGGCTGGGCTTCGCCAAGACGTCTTTTGCCGATGAACATTGCAGTTGCGAGTGCCGCCATGCCGGCGCTTATATGCACTGCCGTACCACCCGCAAAATCTATTGCACCTAACTTTGCAAGAATTCCTCCCCCCCAGATCCAATGCGCAATGACTGAATAGACAAGCACGCTCCAGAGGCTCATAAAAATAAGGTAGCTTGAGAACTTGAAGCGGTCAACGAATGCGCCGGTTATAAGACCGGGTGTGATAACCGCAAACATCAGCTGGAATATAAAGAATGTCCAGACAGGGATTCCTGTTCCGGGATAAATCGAATTGATTCCTATGTTATTCATCAGCAGATAATCGAGCCCGCCAATTATGCCGTCAACATCATGCCCGAAGATAAGAGAGAATCCTATGACAGCCCATATGACCGTCACCATCCCCATGGCGATAAAATTCTGCATCATTAAAGAAAGCACATTCTTATTGCGCACCAGCCCCCCGTAAAAAAAGGCAAGTCCCGGCGTCATTATAAAAACCAGAGCCGAACAAATTAACACAAAAGCTGTATCGCAGGAGTTTAACATATTTTATCCTCCAAATTGTTTACACCAATAAGCAGTGCAAACAATGTGCCAGAATTTTAAAAAACAGCTTTAATGTTGAAAAGGCTTGATAATCAGAATGATACGCCTTGATAGGCTGAGGTGTGTTTTTAAAAGATGATCAATTTGTTCTCTTTCAAACAGCGGGTATGATAAATGTTTGAACAGCTCACCACTCATCCATGAGGGTTGCATTTTCTATGATATCTCCTACCGCATTTTTTACAGAAGAACATTCGATGGCATTTTGAATTGCAATGGATGCATAGATAGATAAAAGATGGAGACGCTTCAGGTCATCGAGTGTGAAAAGCTGTTCTGTACTGCTGCTTAAATTTATAACTCCGAATACGCGCCCCTTCAATTTAAGAGGAGCACAAAGCATTGACTTGATATTGGTGCCACCGGCAACGAATCTGTTATCTATGGAAACATTATTTACCAGTTCTGCCTTGCCGCTGTTCAGCACACTTCCTGCTATTCCTTTGCCAGCAGAGAGTTTCACTTTTGGGTTAACTTCAATACCAAACGCTGATATTATGGAAAGAGTCTTTTCATTCTCATCGAGAAGCATTATTGAAGCATTATCCGATTTAATGTTATTCCTTGCCTCCTCTAAAACAATCCGGCATATCTCTCCGGAATCTATAAAAGAATTAAGAAAATTCCTTTCAACTTTTTTTAATTTTGATAATTCCTCATTCATCTTCCTCATTCTCTCGCTCATGGATTGAAGTATCTTAAAAACCAGAGTAGGGTCTTTACCAGCGCGGGCAAAAAAACTTTTCTTATCTACGCTGATAATCCGTGCTTCTCCAACCACCCTGGCTGTTGCAGAACGGGGAAGATGGTCGAAAAGCGCCATCTCTCCGAAAATCTCTCCATTTCCGAGTGTCACAAGGTCAATATCCCCCGACTGAGTCTGCTTAGAAATCCTCACCTTCCCAGTTTGGACAATAAACATCACATCTCCCGGATCTCCCTCCCTGAAGATTATTTCATCATTCTTATAAACTCTGCCAAGTTCCCCATCTTTCATTTGAGTCTCCTCCACACCGTAGTTGCAAAATCTGATAACAATCTTACATTCATTTTAGGATGAAGAGAATTGAAAAAGATATTCTTATAAAGCTCGTTCCCTGTAAACATATCCCATAAAATTGAACTCAATCTTTTTGGTTCACCATTAAAAGCTTGTTCTTTTCTGAGTGTTTCCATAACTCCTTCGCAGAGAATTAATCTTTCCCTTAAAGTATCCGTCACTCCAAAGAGGAATTTCCCATACAGATTATCAGTATTTATACCTTTGCAGGCAGAAGAAAAATATTTCCTGAAATCATTCCTACCCACTCCGTAAAGGATAGCAGTTTTTGCCGCTGCTTTCCCCGTGGTATATGCAGCCCCGATACCATCCTTATACAATCTTGCAGACCCTGAATCCCCTATCACGACTACCCTGTCGGTAAAAGGATTCTTCGCGGCGCTTACATTCATCTTGGGAAAACACATGCACGACTGCTCTGTCAGCACTTCTTCATGGAGCACCTTTTTTACCGATGGATGGCTTAGAAAGTTTTGAACTGTTTCCTTATTCACTTCCCTGCCAAGTATGCAGACCGTCACATGTTCCACCTTGGGAATAATAGCTGCAAATTTTATATCCTTGATAGGCAATAAAAAGAGATGTATTGAACTTCCAAAATACTCCCTCACCTTTTCTTTGCCAAGATGGAATTCCGAAATAGATGCAGTAGTTGTTTCAGGCTTTTTATAGCCGAACCCGGCGGATTCAAAAATTGCCGATGACACGCTGTTCACTCCAAAAGCTCCCACAACAAGATCAGCCTCCATAAGTTTATCAAGCTTTGAAAAAAGCATGGGCTTCTTTCCGCAAATAACATGGTCTACCTTTACAGGCTGATGTACAGCTCCTTCTTCAATTGCGATATCAAGCAGGAACTGATCAAAACTTTTTATGCTCTCTTCAGTATCTATTGGTCCTATGCCGCGATAAACGGCTGCTATTCTTTTCTCGTCCGAAGGAGTTTTAATATGGACATCGCCGGAGTTGGTATAAAAATAATATGAATCTATTCCTCTCTGCACTACTTCAGGTGGAACATTTATTCCTTCAACGGCAAGCATCTGGATTAAGCGCTCAGAAATGACACCGCCGCAATGGTTGCATCCTCTGGGTCCTTTCTTCTGGAAGTCTTTAGGCTCGAATATGGTGATATTGATTTCTTTTCCAACAAGCTTAGCCATCTTTAAGGCAAAGATGCTGAAAAAAGAACCTGCCGGACCGCTTCCGATTACAGCTATATTGGAGCCGTCATTTAATGTAAATGAATCATCTTTCATAGTGTTAATTTAGAGCTATACCCCGTTTTAAAGTTAGAAATAAAGACAATTCTCTTTTCCAAAATGTCAGTCTAAATCAGAGCCAGAAAAAAAATATTGCGACTATCGGCTTTTGGATCAGGTATTGTGGATGGGGAATCGTACTTCGCAGGATCAGTGTTCGAGTACTTGTTTTTTTGTTAAGAAGCAATATTAAAGAGTTTTACATATTAATCAACATTTATTTACAGCTTATGTAAATTCTTTTTCAGAAACCCATACTTATTGAAAAACTCTTTTATTTCATATAAAGAAGGATATTTTAAGAGAAGAGAAATTTCACTGCTGCCAGCGAGGGAACTTATGGAAATTGACAAATTAAAGATTAACAGGACATCAGAAAATCAGTTTTATGCTAAACAGAAACGGCGCAGATACATAACGCGTTCCATAACAGCAGTAGTATTAATATTTCTCGCCTTTCTTCTTTACCAAAAAGGAGTATTCACGCCAACTGCAAAAGTCGAGATAACTACTGTGAGTTCCGTATATCCATTCCAGGCAAAAACAACTCTCAACGCCACAGGATATGTGGTTGCTGAACGCAAAGCCGCAGTGGCTTCCAAAGGCACAGGGCGACTTGAGGTCCTTAACGTTGAAGAGGGTGACCAGGTAAAAAAGGGAGAAATAATCGGCAGGCTTGAAAACAGGGATACGGAAGCAGCTTTAAAGAGAGCCGAGGCTAACCTTGATTCTGCCCTTTTCCTTCACAAACAGGCTAAGGCAGAGCTTGATGATTCCAAGCTTGACCTCGACCGGAAAAAGAAACTCGTAGACAGCGGCACGGTATCAAAATCATCTTTCGATATTGCCGAGGCTAGATACAAAAAAGCGGTTGCAGGTTTTGACTCTGCGGAAGCTTTAGCTTTGTCAGCAAAGGCAAGCGTTTCTGAGGCAAGGGTCGGGCTTGATTATACATACATCCGGGCTCCATTTGACGGCACGATTCTTACAAAAAATGCAGACGTAGGCGAGATTGTCGCTCCATTTGCATCTTCTGTAAATTCGCGTGCCGCAGTTGTCACTATGGCTGATATGTCATCGCTTCTTGTAGAGGCTGATGTTTCAGAGTCAAATATAAATCTCGTAAAAATAGGACAGCCCTGCATCATTACTCTCGATGCATATCCTGACAAAAGATACCGCGGTAAGGTCCACATGATAGTACCAACCGCAGAGCGAGCCAAGGCGACTATAATGACCAAGGTAAAATTCACGGACATTGATTCAAAGGTCCTCCCTGAGATGAGCTCAAGGATATCATTCCTTTCGGAAGAAGCAACTGATGACATGTTATCAAATCCCCGAACAGCCATTACCTCAACTGCAATCGCGACAAGGGACGGCAGGAAAGTCGTATTCGTTGTAACCGACTCTACCGTAACGGAAAAACAGATTGAGACTGGTGGACAACTTGGAGACCTCGTTGAAATAAAAAGCGGTGTAAACCCCGGAGAGAAGCTCGTACTTAATCCATCTGATTCTCTCAAATCCGGAGCTAAAATAGAGGTAGCGGAAAAATGAGTGCGGTTCTTGTAGAGATCAAAGATGTTTTCAAGTCATACTGGAGGGAAAGTTTAGAGATTCCAGTGCTTGAAGATATCTCACTTTCAATCCCGGAGGGAGAATTCCTTACCCTCATGGGACCATCAGGGTCTGGAAAGACTACTCTTTTAAATCTCATAGCTGGCATAGACAGAGCAGACAGAGGCTCTATCATAATTGACGGTGTTGACATAACCACGCTCAATGAAACGGACCTTGCCAGATGGAGGGCAAGAAACGTGGGCTTTGTCTTTCAGTCATATAATTTAATCCCGGTACTCACTGCTTTTGACAACGTGGAGGTCCCTTTGCTCCTTACAAACCTTTCAAAGAAGGAACGGGAAGAACATGTCATCACTGCGTTAAACCTGGTGGGGCTTGCAAACAGGATGGATCATTATCCACGCCAGCTTTCTGGGGGGCAGGAACAGAGGGTTGCCATAGCGCGTGCAATAGTCGCCGATCCAAACCTGATAGTGGCAGATGAGCCGACCGGTGAACTTGACAAGCGCTCTGCAGAAGAGGTCCTCGCACTGCTTGGTCAAATGAACCAGGACTTTAAAAAAACCATAATCATGGTCACCCATGATCCGCGTGCATCTGAAAAAGCACACACCATAAGGCATCTGGATAAAGGTGTTTTGGTTTAGCATCTTTAAATAAATATGAACCTTGCAAAACTTGCGATAAGAAACGTTACCCGGCACAAGCTCCGCTCTGCGCTTACCATCCTTGGACTTGCCATAGCAATAATGTCTTTCATCCTTATAAGGACGGTAATCTCTGCATGGTACTTTGGAGTCGAGATGGCATCGGATAACCGCATGGTGACAAGAAATTCCATTTCTATAATCACTCCGATCCCGCTTTCCTATAAAGAAAAAATTGCCAAGATTAAGGGAATAAAAAACATAGGCTATGGAAACTGGTTTGGAGGTTATTACAAGGATGAAAAAAACTTCATGTCCAATTTTGCCATAGACACCAACTATCTCAAGCTCTATCCGGAAATACTGATCACCCCTGAGGAAAGAAGAAACTTTGAGATTCACCGCAATGGCTGCATAGTGGGGAAAAAACTTGCTGCCCGGTTCGGCTGGAAAAAAGGGGACACCGTAAGAATTACGGGGAACATATTTGCCGGGGAATGGGATTTTGTAATTGAAGGTCTTTACAAGGCATCGAAAAAATCCGTGGATGAGACCATGTTCTTCTTCAGATGGGATTATCTCAATGAGAGAAAAAAAATCATTATGCCCTCAGAAGTAGATCATGTGGGATGGTTTCTCTTCTGGATAGAGAACCCTGATGATGCGGCAAAAATAAGCAACGAGATTGACGCTATGTTCAAGAACTCCTCATCAGAGACAATCACCGAGACTGAAAAGGCCTTCCAGCTTGGCTTTCTTTCCATGGTGGAGGCGATTGTAAAGGCTCTTAGAATTGTCTCAGCCATAATAATAGTCATAATACTCGTCATACTTTTAAACACCATGGCAATGGCGGCAAGAGAAAGAATACCGGAATATGCAACCTTAAAAGCGATGGGATTCGGCGGAAGAAAACTCTTTTCGCTTATATTGGGGGAATCGCTCACCATTGCCGCAGGCGGAGCAGCTATCGGGATCCCGCTTACATTCCCGCTGGTAAAAATATTCGGCAAGGCTATTGAAACATACCTTCCTGTAATCAGCGTATCAAACGATACCATATGGATGGGACTCCTGATTGCATTCGCAGTAGGTATTCTTGCATCACTCTTTCCTGCATGGAGAGCAATCAATACGCCAATAGCTACAAGCTTGAGAAAAATAGGATGAAGACAGGATTATGATACCCATCAGCTACAATATCAAGAATGTGCTTGCCAGGAGGTTTACAAGCACTCTTACTGCGCTTGGAATAGCGCTGGTAGTGTTTGTCTTCGCAGACGTGCTCATGCTTTCGCATGGACTTGAAAAAACATTAGTGGATACAGGCTCAGATGATAATGTAATTGTCATCAGGAAGTCATCACAAACAGAAATCCAGAGCAGTCTTACCCGTGAACAGGCAAACCTGATTATAAACAATCCTGAGATTGCAGTTAGCAGAGGCGGCGAACCTATGGTAGCTAAAGAAACAGTCATCCTCATAACTCTTCCCAAGAAGTCAACAGGGGCAATGTCAAATGTAACCGTAAGAGGGACAGGAGAAAACGGTATGTCCCTCCGTCCACAGGTAAAGATAAAGTCAGGAAGAGCATGGCAGAAAGGGCTTCGCGAAATAATTGTGGGAAGCTCTATACACAAGAATTTCCTCGGAGTTGAGCTCGGGGCGACAATAAGATTTTCAGGGCAGGATTGGAAGGTTGTTGGTATCTTCGATGCACAGAACAGCGGCTTTGATTCCGAGATTTGGGGTGATTCGGAACAGATTATGAGCGCTTTCAGAAGACCTGTCTATTCATCTGTCACCATGAGACTTAGAGCCGTTTCAGATTTTGAAGCGCTAAAGGAACGGATTGAGGCTGATCAGAGGCTCACAGCAGAGATTAAGAGGGAAAGAGTATACTACGCGGAACAATCTGAAGTATTCTCTACATTCATAAAATTTCTGGGGCTTACCATCACTATTATCTTCAGCCTTGGCGCCACAATAGGAGCAATGATAACGATGTATGCATCGGTAGGTGCAAGGACCGGAGAGATCGGGACATTGCGCGCCATAGGGTTTAGAAGGAGAAGCATACTGATGGCATTTATGATTGAATGCCTTTTCTTATCATTATCAGGTGGAATAATCGGTCTTGCCGCTGCATCTTTCATGCAGCTTATAACAGTCTCTACAATGAATTTTCAGACCTTCTCGGAAATAGCCTTCAAGTTCGAACTTTCCCCGCGCATTGCTTTTCAGTCCATGCTCTTTGCCGTTATCATGGGCTTTATCGGAGGCGTGCTCCCTGCATTCAAAGCCTCAAGAACTAATATAGTGACAGCGCTTAGAAGCTAAAACTACTAATAGCTTCACCTCTTTTTTCAACTTCTGCTTTTTAACCTTAAAATTTCCACAAACTTTTCTATTGACATTATTTGCTCTTTTTTGTTTATTTTATATTATTTTAACAAACAAGGAGGATAATATGAAAAAATGTAACTTTGGTTTTATCTGCTGTGCTGTTTTATCTTTTGTATGCCTCATCACTCTCACCTCTGTCTCCGTAGCTTCGCCAATTAATATCAGCGACGGTATTGAGATAAGCGAACTAATGTATGACCATCCGGTTTCTGATACCGGCGGAGAATGGATCGAGATATACAATGGCACCGGAAATATCCTTAACCTTTCAAGACTCATGTTTAGCGACAATGGCGGGGCAAGCTACAAATCCATCATACAGCTTTCCGGATATGCTGACATACATTCAATACCCGACGGCACATTTGCTGTTATAAGCGAGCCGGCAGGCGCTGTGAGTTTTTCTTCCCTCTATACGGATTCGTCAATTTATGCAGGAGTCACTTCCTCGGCAATGAGCCTGCTTAACACCGGCGAGGAAATCTCGCTCATTGACAGCATTGACGGAATTGCAGGAAACGGAAATGACATATTGCTTCAGGATTTTATTTTCCCAGATATTGCCATTAACAACTCAATCTACAAACTCTTTATAACGTCATCTGACGAAACCCTTTTATCATCATTTGCAGCATCAGCCATAAGCCCCTGGGGAACAGGTTTCGGCAATCCGGGCAAACTTAACAACGGCCAGCAGATATGTGTCAATCCGGTGCCTGAACCAAGCTCTGGCCTTCTATTTCCGGCAGGTCTTGCAATGGTATTCCTAAGCTACCGTTTCAGGAAAAGCTAAGTATAAAGTCTGAGAACATCTTATGTATTTTGAGGAAAAAATATTTTTTTCAATAATGACACCTCTTAATATTGAGGTAAGAACAACAAAAAACTATTGGCTTTATATCACCACAATAAAGCACCCGATTATGAAGGGGAAGAAAGAAGCTGTAAAAAATACTTTGAAATTTCCTGATGAAATCAAACAGAGCAGGACAGACAGGAATGTTTTCCTTTACTACAAACTGATTGATAGACTATATTGTGTAGTAGTTAAGAATTCGGGAATGAAAGGTTTTATAATTACAGCTTATCCAACAGAGAAAGTAAAGGAAGGAGATGTGATATGGACAAGGTAATTGTTTATTATCACAAGAAATCGGACACAATGGATATCTGGTTTGGGAATCCCGAGGATGAGGTTCTATGCGAAGAGGTAGGGGAAGGTGTTATTCTTAAAAAAGATAAGAATGGCAAAGTAATAGGGATTGAAAAACTTTATGTCAGCAAAACCGTCGGCATTGACCAGCCTTTCCCTGTTGAACTTATAGTCGCATAAAAAAAGCCTGTTTAGGATAAGAAATGTTTTTCTTCTCTATACAATTTTAATTTTCTCTATCAGGCTCAGGAAAAACTTTTCAGACCATATTGCAATCATATCCGGATTTTTTAGGAATGGAGTTACCTCTTTTTTAATTTGTACTACGTCAACCGCTTTTATTTTTTCCCTCAACATTGAGCGGAATTCATCTTCTTCAAGATGTTCTTCTTCCCTTATATGTCCACTCTGCTGCATTCTTTTTTCAAGATGTGAAAGCCTTAAATTCGGATGATTTGAAACATACCAGACAAAGTCATACCAGTCACGTCCCTTAACCCTGCTTTTCCAGTTTCTGCAGAGAAGTGCGTGCATCTTTCCCGCAAAAAGATCAGGCAATGAAAAGACTTTGACTGAAAAAGGGATAGGCTGAAGCAGGAACTTTGTTTCAGTTTCAAATCCTGCCGGTGGATTTGTATCGATTTCGAGTTTAATTTTTATTATTCTTCCTCGCGGCAGTTCTGCTACTATATTTTTCTGAGCTTCAACTACGATAAGCTGCTTCAATGTATCAGCCTTTAGAAAAGCAGATTGGATTGCAGTGCCTTCTCCTTTCTTCTTTTTCTCAAGGCTTACATCAAAGCCATATGACACCAGCTCATTTCTCAGGACATTAAGATACCGCGAAATGTTAAAATCCGGGTTAGCTTTAAGAAGCGAGAAATCAAGATCCTCCGAATAGCGGTCCAATCCGTAAAGAAGCCGCAGCGCTGTTCCGCCGTAAAAAGCAGAATGCTCGAAAAATTTGCTTCTCCAAAGTCCGAGGAGGGCAACTTCCTGCATAATCTCGCGAAGTGCCTTTACATAGTCGTCGAGCGTCCTGCACTCATAGGCAGAAATCATTTTTGAAATTACTTCATTCATATATCATTCATTTTTTTATTTTGCTGACTTATGGATGAGCTCGCTTAACAGCCTTATCTTCCTTGAGCCATAGCAAGATGCAAGCTCACAAATCAAATTATGGTTAAGACGTTCCAGTTGACTAAAGTCAATACGAAGGTTCTCGCTCAGATATCTTTCCATTTCTCTTTGTGTCTTTATGCCTGTCCCCCTGTCAAGGAATACCTTGTCTGCAAGCGCCTTCTCCGGTACAGCTATCAGAAAGGAGCTTCCACCCGAGATTTCTACTCTGTCTATCCCTTTGCTGTAAGCCTTTCGCGGTATCGAACAATAAATAAACAATCCGGCAGGCGTTGAAAATTTCCGCCCGCGTCCGCATGTACTTGATGTCAATGCCTCGACGCGCTCAGGAATAAACCCATAATAATGAAGGGCATATTCAAGCGATATATAGGAAGGTCCATAAATCATATTAGCAAGCACTTCCCTTGAGAAAGGACTTCGGGCATAATCCTTGCCAAAGACATAGATGCCCTTCTTAATACGAATTATCATACCACGCTTGAGCATGTTTGTAATCTTGTCGCGCGGGCATTTCACTCCCTTTAGACAGTCAAGGAGGATCTGATAATCAAACTCCTCACCCTTTACCTTTTTACGAAGTATGTTTATTGTCACTCTACCGTCTCCTTGAAACATCCCATACTATAAAATAGCACATTTGAGCATAGTATGTCGACATTTTTTCGACATACTATGTTAATTTAGATGGTGAAAATCTCTTTTTTCGTCGCAGGATTAACTTCGGGGGTGTATCTTTTATAATGCGCAGGTCCCACGCGCGCGGCGGCCTTTCTGTTCATGCCCGGACTGGGGATTGAATGTGACTGCAATAAAATCGCCCTTTTCAGGAATATCTTCTTTCACCTACCAGACCTCTTTACCCACTGGTTTGCCCCAATCAGTCTCTTTGGGCTTGTAGCTCTTGGGTATGCGTGAGACCAGTTCTTCCAGACTCCTGAGACCACGAATGCATTTTATCGGAGCAATGATAAGCATGCCTTTCCTTATTGTCACGTCAACCTCGTCGCCCACCGAAATGTGCGCGTCCTCAAGAACCTGTCTGGCAATACGCAGCCCCTGGCTGTTTCCCCATTTTTGAATTTTCGTAACCATTAACGCTACCTCCTGCGTATATCCAAAGAATATCCATCAGAAAATCCCGTGTCAAGTTCGTTTGAATAGTAAGTCAAAAAGCAGGGAAATTAGAGGGGCCATTTCTTGAATTATCACTTTTTTTCTAACGTATTATTAACTTGCTTGCATCTGTAGAATGGACTTGTAAATATGAAGCAATTTGTTTCATTGTATGTCCAAGCTTTACAGTCTTCAGATTACATAACAAAACTTATCTTTCAAGACCTAACCCCTTTTGAACCTTTGCGGGGCAAGATAAGCAGTTTCAGTTTACGACAACTTGGCTGACAAAACAAAGCTGAAAAACATAGTGGCTGCAAACGCTTGTTAGGTTTACCTTCAATCTCAGCAAATAAGTACTCCCAATTTATAGGGCCAATTCCCATTCTGTTTGTATCCCATCATGATTTCGGTGATAGAGACGCATGGAAAATCAGTAGTAAAACAAGAAACGATAGACGGATAGAGTGTGACAATTACTGTTGCAATACGGGTCGGTGTAATGGGTACATCATGTACCCGAACAGATGATAGAGCATCACATATATCATTTACGTTCTGACGTACCCAATCAATTTTCCTTTGAAACTTCTTAAAATAAGATGTGTTGCTGCCCACAAATTCATATATCTCATCGCGGAAATATTTTGGTTCAAAGCCTGCTCTGACCATTTTACACTCACACAAAACCAATAGATTTTCACATGGAGAATATCCAAGATAATCAATCTCGCCAACATCTGGAGGAATTGTAATTCTCTTATTTTGCTGTCCAATCCCATTCTTCATAGATTTTATGCCAAAAACGCCAACCATTTCAAAATTTTTTAAAACTACTTGCTCAAACCACTTTCCAGCTTCGTTTGACAAAGTTTCCAGAGCCACATTTACTTCATCACTGCGCCATTCTGGTGGAATGTCTTTAAATACTATTCCCCCTACAAGCTGAAGTGCGCTCTCTTCTGCCATTGCTTTGGAAAAAATTAGATGAGTTCCTGTAGAATGAGGGGCTTCAAAAATACCCCTTCTGAAAGCCCTATACTCCTGTTTCGGTTTCCATATCTCACGACCTTCGGTTTCTAAATTGGATTGGGAAATGGAGAAACCGGCAATAACCTGCTCAATAGCTGGTTGCGGGAAGTTTAAGTAGCTTGCTAGCAAGTTGAGAGTTTGTTCTCGGTGTACAAACGGAATAGGAAAACCCTCTTGAGGTGGTTGAGCTAAATCAATGAAAGTTCGTAAAGTCCCTAAAACTTCCAGATATGATAAACTCATAGTATTTTTGAATGCATCCCCCAATATTTTTTCATGCTCACTGGATTGCAGGTCAAATGACGGGGAATGTATAAATTTATCCCGATTCATTGTATCAATTCTTATACGTTCTCGCACTTCTGTGGCATAATTATTATTTATCTTAAGCGTCCAATAGTTGTGATTACCTACTGGATTGACTTCAAAAATTGTATCATCAGGAAAGATCATAAACGTCTGGTCGCTTAAAATGTAGTGCTTCACCAATTCTTCTGCACAAATCCATATTTTTTCTGTAGCTTCTATTATTATTTCATCTGACACATCAGGCAGTTCTACTGGTCGAAACAGAATTACTCGCTCTGCGAGATATTTTATTGCTCGCCGTATAGTTGGGCCTAAATCAGCCCATTTTTCCTTATCATCATTAAGCTGATTGTTTTTATACAAGCGATCAATTTCTGAGGTCTTATCATATTCGGTCAGAAGAAATCTCAAAAAATCTAAAGATGCTAAGGTGGGCAATAACTGGTTAAGTAAATTAATAAAAAAACTAAACTGATGTTTTAGAATCCTGTTTATAGTTTCCCTATCAGTATATTTTCCAACCTCAAATTCAGATCGAAGATTATTTTCAGCCTCAACACAAAGTGCTACCTCATTAGATGCTCGAGGGCGAAAAATCTTTATACCACCAATTTTCTCAAAATTCATTGAGCCGGGGGGCATTTCATCAATTACAATCCACATATTTGTTGGAGAATTATTCAAAATCTTCTATCTTGTAAGCTTTGAACTTAGATACTAATTTGGATAAAATTGGTAAACGTAATATTCTTTTTTATATATATTGTACTTCATATACTTATATATCTCTCTCGCAGATAGTCAGTCAAGAAGGAAAGTTTAAAATAGTAACTTAAACTTGATCAAAGTTGACAATAAATTGGCATAAATGGGTATCAGATTGTTACGGCAGTGACCAGAAGAATAAGATTTAAAATTCCGCCTTTATAGATTCCATAAAAAACAGGCGCTCTCCTTATTTTTACTCATGTGATACGCCACCTTAGGAATATGATGAGTAATGCAAACACCATGATAGCAAGGTGAATTCGAAGGATGAAAAGTGAAGTATTTTGCTTGAAAGGATTGATAACGTCGATGAACTTGTATTTCTTCGGAACGCTGACTGCGCTGTCTTTTACAAGATCACTTTTGTTCTTCATCGAGTCATCATTGCAGGCAAGAGGAATGATATCGTCGCGGTGTAGTCCGAGAAGTTCTTCACAATTCATCAAATGTATAAATTTTCTCCTTTCTAACTTCCTATGATTCCAGGTGATCCCAACACCAACGGCCGAAGCAAGGACCACGAGAAGGGCTGCTAGTGCGGTTGCCAGCAAACTCTTGTATTGGAGATCTATAGTCAATAGACCCGCGCCTAATACCGCAACCATCTGTACTGTCTTCCATGTTTGGTCTCGCGCGTGATGATGGTCTTTCCATGCAAGCTCCATTGCTTTCAGTAGGATCTCTTCTGATGGGATTGTTCTTTCTTCTCGTCTCATGTTAAATCCTTTCGGGGCTAACGGCCTCACCAGTGGCGCCGCCGCATTTCTCGGCGTCGGCCTTGATGCGGTTGTTAGGAATTTATATTCGTTCATTATTCATTTGATACCTATAGACTCATAAATGTCGTTTTCTCTACAAATCCTGCATTAGACCATTAGGGTGCAGAGTAATTCCAGCTTCGTTATACAAGAAGTTAATTTTTTCATGGGCTAACATTAAGTCATTAGATCCTAAATTAATTGCAGTGTCTGACAATATTTCAGAAATAAAATTTGTCGCTTTTAAAGCAACAGGATGAAGAATTGGTCTCAGTGCAAAAAGCAAGGCAGCCCATGACAGGTACCCTTCGTAAGGCTCTACTAAAGAATCAATTGTTGAGTATTTAATACCTCGGTCTATAATTCGATGCAGAAGATCATGAATTGCTCTTTCCACTCTTTCTGTGTCTGCTCGCTGGGTTTGAATGCCCAAAAGTATCATAGAAGCATAGCATGCTATTGCCGTCGCCAAAAGTGACTCTCCTATTGGCGTTCGCGATGCGTCACGAGTGAAAGCGTATGGCAATAAAATGTCCTTAGTGGTCGCTGCGGCAATGTTTGCCTCAATGAGGTCAAGTAATTGATCAGACAAAGCATATTTCAAACTGCTATCCAAGCCATGCCAGTCAGCAATAGAACATAAGAGCCATACTGTACACCACTGTGCAGCAGTTTCTGCAGCAGCTGAGCCACCTCCTTCAGCACCCCAAGAGGGATGACCCGGAGTACTTAACTCATTTGACTTACAGAACGCCTTGATTGACAATCGAACCAGTTCTTGATGCTCTGGTTTTCTGTTTTGGAACCATGGCTCTTCAGCAATGAGTGCAACAGTTGCAAATGCAGTGCCCATCATATCTTTATCTTCTTTTAAACCTTTTAAACTCTCTGCCACCTCGAGCCTACCAGCAAGGTCAGCAGCAATTCGTAGTGCGCAATTTCTATCGGCGGGTGTAGGATGATCACCTGTTGATGCACGAAGAAGAAACCACGCAGAAGAGTGCCGCAGGTTTTCCGAAACTATTTCTGTTATGCCAGTGCCCGTAAGTTGAACTTGTCGCTTAACTCGTCCATCTGGCATTACTATTTCAGACAGTTTACTTTTAAGATGATTTGCTTCTGAGGAATGCAGATAACCATAAGGCCTAAGCGCCTCGAATGCGAAGTATGTGCCTGTTAGAGTTCCAACAGGAGAAAGAGGTTTTTTAACTCGAACAAAACGCCAAGTCTGCGTTTTTGACCATCCTCCTGTATCGAGCCTGTCGGCTATTATAAGATGCAATGAAAGTGACTCAAGAATCTTCAAAGATGGCTTAATCACCGAAATTTTAGCATTTGATAAACTGGACACAAGTGCAGTTGCGTCCCAATCAGAGTGAAGGTGAACAGGTGCAGTGCGTGCTTTATGTGGTGTATTTATTCTTTTGTACAAAATAAACAGCCAAAACAAAACTGCGAACACAAGGAACAATAAAGACATCCATGGTGCTGCGGATGGCAAAAGTGGCGTCACTATAGCAGCTAAATTTGCCACAACCCCCAACACCAAGAGAATGGGGCTTAATTCATCTATTAAATTCTTACGTCCTCTCATTTACACCTCATATTTGGGAATCATCGTCATCAATTGTCTAACGATAATCATCTCTTTATTTTTTCCTAATGTACTATCTTGCCTAACACCCAACATGAAGGGCGCGGGTGCACAGAGTCCGAAATGAAAAAAAGACGGCTAATCCTCGTCCCTCTTTAGCGTTTTGTTAGCCATCTGCAATTATCCTAAATAATGGGCAAGTCATACAATTGTGTTGTAATTATAATTTCACGACCTGGATCTGTTTCTTTTACGAAAATGTATCTTGCATCACTATTAGGATTAAATGTGATTGTTCTTTTATGTTCTGGACGAGAGTTCATTGTTTCATGCATTTTTTGACAAACACCAGAGGAATCTTTAGTTTTATTAAATATTAGCAATGCGCACTTAGTGTCCCGCCAGGATAAATAACCAAGGAGCTGATTAATAGCTTCATTAAATCCCGAAGAACCTCTCCAGAACTTGCATTCAGCGATAAATATGTTTCTATTTTCAACTCTAATGAGAATGTCTGTTTTGCCTGAAGCGTTAAAGGTTTCGCCTGTAGCGCTTCCATTATAGTGGCCATTTAACTGTAAGAGAAAGTGGGTTCGAATAGCCTCCTCATCCAGAGAAGAAAAAACGGCTGGATTCCTTTCAATTACTAAAGACATGCTTCGCATAATTTCCAGTATATGTTGGTACTCTTCTTCTGATAAGACTGGTTCAAGTTTATATGCTTCGATTTGAACTTTTGGCTTAGGTATGGGAGACTCTCGTCGTTTCATAGGTGCTGTGAATGTTAATGGCTTGTCGCGCCGTTTTATTGGAATTCCAAGAGATGACACAGTACCAATGGTAGATTCGGCTAACATTCTCTTGCGCTGTAAGGTAGCCTTAATAATTTGCGGCACTGAATTGTTATGTTTTTCTACGTCAGTACTTAGATTTTTTACTGCATCAGTTAATGACCTAATGCTCCTATCTATATCTACCTTAAGTTGGTCAGGGTTTGCCATGTCATCTGGGAAACTAACAGTTAGAACTATCGTATCATCACGTATTTCTATCTCAGGAAAGCCACTTAAGCTAAACGTGGAAGCTTGAATTCTCCAAAGAATAGAATCCCCATCGTATGGAATGGCTATATCTAAACAGGTCCCTCTGACAACAGCACGCTGTCCAGGAAATACGGCTCTGCGGAAATCATGACTAATATCTATCTGCGTGCCTGATTGATTCTCAATGTAATAATGATCTGTGTGTAGGACAAGTGGATGAATAAAGACCTTTTCGATATAGTAATTTTCAAGCTCAGCAAGTGACGCTTTAAGCACATATTCGTTTTCTAATGCCTGAATCTCTTGTGTTACCTTGTCTACGATATTACGAAATGTGGCAAATATATCTCCATCGTTGAACGGATAAATTTTCATATTCTGATCCATTGCATTTTATGCCCAACATTCTTTTTATACGTCTTCTATTTTCTTACTCTATACATTTCTCGCAGATAGCCAGTCAAGATTAAAAGTCTAAAATAGTAACTTAAACTTGATTAAAGCTGACAATAAAGTGGCATAAATAGGTTTGAGATTGCTACTACTTTTTAAAACCCCCATTGAAAATTATAGATGAGCGAGTAAAAGTAACAGAAAAAAACGAGATTCTTCGCGGAGTTTATCCTGAGCCGAAACATGAGATTCTTCGCTACGCTCAGAATGACAAGCGAAGGACTCAGAATGGCATACAAAAAAAGGAATAAACAAAAAATCACTGGATTCCCGTTTTCACGGGAATGACAGAGAAAAGCTGAATACATTTTTTTGCAAATTCAAGTTTTGCGTGGAAGACGAGGAAGCTGAATATATTTTTTTGCAAACGTAAGATTTAGATAGCAGACGCGAAAGCGGACGGCGAGCAATACCGGAGTGTACTTTTCTGTACATGAGGATTTGCGAGCTGGCTGCTGACAAAGTATGCTGCTAAATCTTACGTTTGCCCTCAATCCAGACCGTAGGACTTCCAGTTATCTCTTACGAATTGCACTATCTTCGCTGACTGTCTTCCTGCCTCGGGGAATTTGCCCGGATAGCCTTCATCTTCAAGCTTCATGGTGGCATCAAGTATCATCTTGCTTACGCCTTTTCTTCCGCCTGTGCCGACATCAAAGCTTGCACCCGGCATATTGGGAAGAAGTGTGACATCCTTTTCAAAATCAACCCTTGTGGCAATCGCCCACATGACCTGGGCAGGGTCAAAGATATCTATGTCATTGTCAACAACGATCACCATCTTAACCATGTTGCTCCACGGGAACGAAAGGATGGCACTGCCTATCTGGTTAGCCATGAATGGTCTTTTGTTGCGCACTGAAACTATATAAATATGCCCCATGCTCGCCGCATCGAATGTCATTGCCTCGACCTGCGGTATCACTTTTTTCAACTGTACTTTCTGTTGGCTTAAAAGCAAATGGCGGTAAACTTCCATCTCGCCTTCAGGGACTGCACCTGTCATGCTTGTTTCAAAAATCGCGCCCTTGCGGTGTGTAATAGCTTTAACTTTGATGACATAGTTATCTTTTACTCTTGTGTAATAGCCCTGAAAATCATTGTAAGGACCTTCAGGCTTCATGACAGAGATGTCCATCTCGCATTCAAGGATAATTTCCGCAGTGGCTGGGACATTGATATCAATAGTCTTCCCCTTTACCATCTCAATGCCTTTTCCTTTTATCGCGCCTGCCTGATTGACCTCGTCATAGCTTGCAGGAAGCGGCATTGCAGCACAAAGCCAGACAGCCGGATCACACCCTAATGCAATGGCAACCTGAAGGGGCTTTCCCATCTTCTGGCTTTTCTTGGCATGCATAAGAAGATGCCTGTTGGGGAATCCGAAATTGACATTGAGCTCGTTCTTATCTCTTGCCATCATGCGGTAAACGCCGGCATTACGTGCGCCGGTCTCAGGATCATAGCTTATCGAAACGCCTGCCGTGATATAGCGCCCCCCTTCCTTCTCGTTAAACTTAGGAATAGGAAGCGAGAGGAGATCAACATCATCACCAGTGATAACAACCTCCTGGCAAGGCGCGCTTGCGACAGTTGTTGCAGGGAAGTCATCTCTCTTGGTATTTAGAACTTTATCCACAAAATCATCAAAGCCCTCTCCGCTTTTTCCGATTGCAAGCTTTATCCTTTCAGGCGATGCAAGCGTGCCTATGATGAGAGGAAACTTTGAGTCTTTTACTTTATCAAATATGAGGGCCCTGTTATTCTTCTTTGCTGATTTTATAAAAACCGCGGCGGCTTCTTCGTCCCAGCTCACTTCTTTTGTTATGTGCTTAAGCTCATCCTTCTCTTCCAGAATTTTTATAAAATCTCTGAGATCATTATAAGTGCTCATTCTGTTCTCCACTTGATTAAAATAAAAACCTAATGATTAAGGTCAGATAAAAATGCGGCCGTCAGCTATCACTGCCCTTTTGTCATTGACAAAAACAGGATTTAAATCCATCTCCTTTATTTCAGGGAGTTCTTCAAGCGCTGTTGATACGCGAGAGAGCGTCTCGCAGAGACTCTTAACATTTGCAGGTTTTCTCCCCCTGTATCCGTCAAGGAGCCTGAATCCCTTAAGCTCTTTTAACATTTCCATTGCTTCTGCCTCGGTGATCGGGGCAAGCCTGTATGCCACATCCTTAAACACTTCTACGAAAACTCCTCCCATACCTACCATCATCATGTGGCCGAACTGCGAATCTTTTAGCACTCCAATTATTACCTCTTCTCCTGAAACCATTTCCTGAACTGAGATACCCTTTAGCGCCTCGGCTGAAAACTTTCCGCTGTAAAGTGCTAGCATTTTATCGAATTCAGCTTTGAGCTCTTCTTCGCTCTTTATCCCAAGTTTAACTCCGCCGGAATCGCTCTTATGCACAACCTCGGTGGAAACTATTTTAAGCACGATGGGAAACCCTATGTTCTTCGCCACCTGTACGGCTTCGTCCACTGTCTTGCAGACAACTTCTTTCGTTACATCTATATCATATCCCTTGAGAATCTCTTTTACCTCATACTCAAGTACATATGAGCGTTTCTCTTCACGCGCTGTTGAAAATATCCGTCTCGCTCTCTCTTCTCCACGCATTTCTTTATTCACCTCTCAATTTTTTTAAGTACTGGGCATAGCCATAAACAAGAGAAGAAGTCCTTGCAACACGTCCGGTCCATTCAAAACATGGTATCTTCGCCTTTTCAAATATCTCTTTGTTCTTAAGTGAATCCTTTAAGCTCACCCAGCATATATAGGTAGGTTTCTTAACTTTGCTGTTTGCCTGGCAGGAAAGAATTGCATCCCGCACTGATTCCAAAACATCAATCATCCTCGTTGCACGAAGTACGATTATTGGAACTATTATATCAACATTGGCGCTATCGTAGAAAGCCTCAATTGTTTTTTTCATAACCTCGCTGAACTGTCCCCAGATCGGAGTCATGTCCACCGGGTTCTTTGCACATGCAAAATCAGGGATAAGCGGCTTTATGCGATCCTGAATATGCTGCTCAAGCTCGATAACGCTTAGTCCCGCTTCCTCTGAGAGATCTGTGAGTTCAACGCCAAGACCGCCTGAAGCTGTTATTATTCCAAGCTTTGGACCCTGCGGCAAAGGCTGCCAGTCAACTGCTTTTATTACATCAAGCATTTCCTGAGCATTGCGCGTTGTTATAAGCCCTGCCTGCTTAAAGGCAGTTTCATATGCAGTGAAGTTTCCTGCAATGGCGGCTGTATGTGATGATGCTGCACGTGCCGCGCCTTCTGTCCTTCCTACCTTGCAGACAACAACAGGTTTTTTGGCAGTGACTTTTTTAGTAGATTCAAAGAACTTCCTTCCTTCCTTTATGGATTCAAGGAAAAGGCAGATTATCTTTGTTTCCGGATCATCGCCAAAGTAATCTATCACCTCATAGTCGTCCAAATCGCTTTTGTTGCCGCAGACCATGAATTTGGAGAATTTCAGCCCCTCGTCTTTCCCCTGAATATAGATAACCTCACCGCCGCCGCCGCTCTGGGTAAGGAATGAGATCGTTCCCGGCTCTTTTGATGCTTCAAATGAGAATGTTGCATTTAGCTGTGCATTGCAGTTCCTTATGCCAAAGCAGTTTGGCCCCACTATCCTCATCTTTGCATTACGCGCGATTCTTAGCATCTCTTCTTCGAGGGCTTTTCCATCAGGGCCCGCTTCACTGAATCCTGCCGTAGTCACAAGGACGACCTTCACCCCTGTTTCAGCGCACTCTTTAATAACATCTAGGACGAACTTCGATGCCACAACGACCACTACAAGGTCAACTGGCGCCCCGATGGCACTTACACTCTTGTAACATTTTACACCAAGCACCTCTTCCTCATTGGGATTAACCGGATAAACCTTCCCTTTATATTCAAGAAGATTTTTAAGATAAAAATAACCCAGCTTCCCCTCCTTGCCCGAGGCACCAACAAGGGCAATTGACTGCGGATTAAACAAATAATCTAAGAACTGTCCTTCCATCTCATCCCTCTCTCTGTTTCATGTCCACTGCAGGCCCACTTTAGGCTTGACAAATAAAATCAGGAATCTATAAGTAAAGGCTTTGTATAAAAGCAACCCCTTGATTTGTCAAGAATAAAACGATTCTACGCAGGAGAGTAAAGATGAGCGAGCTGAAACTTGATTTTGAACTTACAGAAGACCAGAAATCTATTCTGCAAACCGTAAAAAAGATTTGCAAAGATATCATTATCCCGAGGGCAGAAGAGATAGACAAGGAAGGGAAATACCCGTGGGACGTAAAAGAGGTATTCGCACGTGAAGGGCTACTGGCACTCCCTATACCTATTGAGTATGACGGGCTGGGGGCAGACCTTCTCACTGTCTGCATGGTCCTTACAGAGATTGCAAAGGCTGACATGTCATGCGCCATGATACTTGCCACCAACTGTCTTGCCATATTCCCAATGTTTCACATGGCTAACGACGAGCAGAAGAAAAAATATTTCCCCCGGATAGCGGCAGGTGAGATTTTGGGCGCAGTTGCAATGAGCGAACCAGAGGCAGGCTCAGACCTTGCAAACTTAAAGGCGCGCGCTGTGAAGGACGGCGATTACTATGTGATCACCGGTGAGAAGAGATGGATAACCAATGCAGGGGTCGCTGATTTTTATTCCTTCTTTGCACGCACATCAGATGAAGCAAAGAAAGCAAAAGGGATAAGTACTTTTATAGTGGAAAAAGACCAGCCCGGTTTTTCTCTTGGCAGAAAAGAGGACAAGCTTGGAGCACGCGGCTCGGTGACAGGAGACATAGTCCTTGACGGATACAGATGCCATAAGAGCATGATGATGGGACCTGAAGGAGAAGGTTTTGTTACGGCAATGAAGAGCCTTAACATGGAACGCCCTGTTGCAGCATCAATGGCAATGGGCGTGGCAGAAGGTGCATATGAATATGCCCGCGACTATGCGAAGCAGAGGGTCCAGTTTGGTCGTCCCATCGCAGATTTCCAGGCAATACAGTTCATGCTTGCAGACATGAAAATGCAGATAGAGGCGTCAAAGCTTCTTCTCTACACTGCCTGCATAAAAGCATGGAACCACACACCGGATGCGACGCTTTACTCATCCATGTGCAAGACCTTTGTATCAGACACTGCAATGAAGGTCACCGTTGATGCGGTGCAGATACTCGGCGGTTATGGCTGCACAAGGGAATATCCGGTCGAGCGTATGATGCGCGATGCCAAGATAACCCAGATATTCGCCGGCACCAACCAGATCCAGCGCATAGTGATAGCAAGGGAAATACTGAAAGATTAGTATTGCAGCAGGGACCGTTCAGTGAACGGTCCCTGCATAATATTTACCCTAAGTCGCGTATTACTCCGGTAAGATTCTCTATGGGAATGCGAAGGGCGTTTGATTTTTCGGGATGAGCTGCCATTCTTTCACCTATTTTCTCAAAATCTTCCGCTGACATGCTCTTTCTTTGTGCGACATTTATTACTTTGTGAGCGATCTGTTGTATCCCGTACATTATATCTTCCCCTTTACTCATAATCTCTACCTTTGCAAAGACAGATACTCCGCGGAAGTCTATGTAGTGCTTGTCAGCATCGCAGATCTTGAAAATAATGTCAGGGTTTTTCCTTATACACTTTGACATCTTGCCGCCCGGCCTTGTGCCGCAGTAAATATTTTTTCCGTCCGAGCCATAGGAAACTTCAACAGCGTAGGGCTTGTTGTTCTCATCAGTTGCGATTATTGTCCCCCATGTCCATTCTTCGATAAAATCCCTCATTTCATTTTCAGTCATTTTCCTCATAAAAAAATCTCCTGTTAAATTTATTTTTTCATACAGAATATATTTAAAAAAATAAGAGTCAAACAAATTGAGGCTGCAGAAAAACCCATCAAAAGCACGTCATTGCGAGGAGCAAAAGCGACAAAGCAATCTGATTTTTTAATTTAAGTTGCTAATTTTAAATCTTTTTAGATAATTATAAAATATTAAACCAATGGAGAAGGATTGAAAGATAAAGCGGACATTTTTTCCTCTGAAGGCCATAGAAAAAGAATAAGGGAAAAATATATTTCAGGTGGCTGTGCAGGATGGCATGATTACGAGTTACTCGAACTTCTCCTTACCTATGCCATACCACGGCGGGATATAAAACCTATCGCAAAATCCCTGGTTGAAAAATTCGGCTCTCTCAATGGCGTGCTTGATGCAGAAGCTTCGGAGCTTAAATCCATTAAAGGCATAGGCGAAAACTGCATAGCTCTATTAAGCATCATCAAGGACATCCAGAAAATTTACCTTCAGAAACGTCTTGATGATAAGGCACTCGTGACTTCGCCAAAGTCTGCCTGCGACTATCTCATGGCAGAGCTTAAAGGGGAAAAAAACGAAAAGATAGTCGTCTTATTTTTGAACAAAGGGAATAGACCTGTCCATACCGAGACAGTGCAGGAAGGTACAGTTGACCGTGCGCCATTATATCCGCGCAAGGTCGTGGAAAAGGCCTTAAAGCATCATTCCACTGCAATCATTGTAGCGCATAACCATCCGGGCGGGAGCCTTCGCCCGTCGGAGGATGATAAAAACATCACACGACTTCTGCAAGAGGCATTGTCGCCTTTGGATATAAAACTGCTTGATCATATCATCATAAGTGAGAAGGGGTATTTCAGTTTTCGAGAAGAAGGTCTGTTGTAGAGCAAATGCAAGCTTTGGAGTGATGCTTTGTCAGCGTCAGGTTCGCAATCCTCACATACTAGAAGTATGCTCCGGTATGCTCACCTTCCGCTTCCTCGCCTGACTCTCAAATCTCGCATTTGCCAAAAAAAGTTCTGTCATTCCCTCGCAAGAGGGAATCCAGTTAGATATAAATAATAATATTGACATAGAAACAGAAAAGGATTTTAAAAAGTATACACAACATAGTTAATTGAACAGGAGAAGTGTTTTCAGTTTCAAACTATGAAAATATTATTAATATCCCCTCCTCATTATCGTTTGTTTGATTTCACATTGGAAAACATCATTCCATGGGGCTTATGTTACCTTTCATCTTCAATCAAAAAAAACGGACGAGATATAAGCATTTTCTGCACAGAGTTAGACAAAGAATTATTATCCCTTGGCCTGAGAAACTTCAATCTCCTTTATGTTAAAAACAGACATACATGTTATGAAACGATAAATAATATTCAGGCACCGGTCTGGCAGGAAATAAAATCCCGCATCGCGGAAATTAACCCTGACATTGTAGGCTTAACCTGCGTTTCCTCCACATATGATTCCGCACTTAATATTGCCCGGCTTACCAGAGAAATAAACCCTGCATCAAAAATCATATTTGGCGGTATCCATCCAACAGCATACCCTCTTGATGTCATTAAGAATGACAACGTTGATTTTGTCGTAAAGGGTGAAGGAGAAAAAACCTTTGGAGAACTCATTGACGCTTTGGAACATGGAAACGTATTCAGGGAAATAAGGGGGCTGGTTTACAAGGAGGGGAACAATATATCTGAGACGCCGGAAAGAGAGCTAATTGAAAACATAGATTCCATTCCTTACCCGCAGATTGAAAACCTATTAAACCTGGAAGACTTTCCAAAGAGGGGTTTAGGTTATATTTTTACGTCAAGAGGCTGTCCTTATAATTGCTCCTACTGTGCGTCAAATACCATATGGACGAGGAAAGTCAGATTAAGGTCTCCGGAGAATGTCATCTCAGAATTAAAAGATAGGATGGGAAAATTTAATATCAGAGATTTCTGTTTCTTTGATGACACCTTTACAATTGATAAAAAAAGAGTCGGGAAAATCTGCGATATGATCTTAGATGACGGGCTCAATATATCATGGTGCTGCTACACAAGGCTCGATGCCCTTGATGAAATGTTGCTTAAAAAAATGGAACAATCAGGATGTGAGATGGTATCGGTTGGAATAGAAACCTGCAATGACAGCACTCTCAAAAATACCGGAAAAGGAATCGACACTTCAGAAATAGCAAAACGGATTAAACTGGTTCACAATCATGGGATTAAAATCAATGGCTTCGTAATGCTTGGCTTCCCCGGCGAAACACAGGAGGACATAAAGAAGCTCAAGAAATTCGTAAAAAAAACCGGAATCTACACTCCCGACATGAGCATTACCACCCCTTACCCTAGAACCGAGTTTTATGATAATATGAAGATGAAAAACATGATTCCTCAAGGACTCAGATGGTATGCCTTTTATCCGCATAACCCGGATATAAATCTCACGGGATTAGAGCAGAAGAAATTTGAAAAAATAATTATTGATTTTACAAAATTTCAGCACAGATATAGAATTAAAAATAAATTAAAATATATATTTAATAATCCATTTATAATACTCCAATGGATTAGAAAATATTCTACAATATTAATCTCAGACAGAACAAAAGGGTTTAAAAAAATCATAAGGTTATTTTCATTCAGTAAATGAAAACTAAAGAAAATTTCAAAAGCCACATTGACAACATTCTGGCGTGTCCGGAATGCAAGGGAAAATTATCTATCGATGGAAGAAATCTTTTTTGCAGCGCATGTTCAAGTTCCTATGAGGCAAGAGATGGAATAACAAACCTGCTTCCTGTGAATTCAAATAACAGAGGCAGTGCATCCGGGACTCTTTCAGGAAATGAACTCGAGTTTCTCTTCCAGAGGCGGGTGTTCAATTCAGCAGCTGACTCTTTAATGCATAATGACTTTCTAAGCCGTGTTAACAGCCAGCCGGAGGATTCGATATTTCTTGAAATAGGAAGCGGGAGAGGTGAAGACGCATACAACCTGCTTAAAAAGGGATACCGCGTAGTCGTAAGCGATGTCAGCATGGAAATAACCAGCCGGACTAAAGCAATTCTTGAAAAAAGAGAAATCTCTGAGGAAGCGTATTTTTGCCTTATTGATGCGCATTACCTTCCCTTCGCAGATGAATCATTTGAGCTGATCTACATGGTGTCATGCCTGCATCACTGCAAGTTCCCTTTAAAAGTGTTCTCCGAAATCCGGCGCTGTCTTAAACCAAAAGGAACTTTTATTCTTGCTGTGGAACCCAACCTGATGACAAATTTTTTCGTCACAGGATTTCTGGAAACACTAAGGTCAATTAAAAATGTATTTGTCAAAAAAACATCCTCCATTCCGGCTTCTCCTGATGAGAGATTGGGTTTTTCAAAGAAACAAATTTTAGCTCTTGCTAAAAAAGCTTCCCTAAAACCCATAGATATAAATCCGCAGTGGTTTTTAAGCGGATTCACACAAACCATTCTTGACCTGTTACAGAAGTTATTTCCCGGCAGAGAAAACCTGCAAATCAACAGGAAAGTGGAAAATATTATTATCAAAGCTGATAATCTTTTCCTCAAAATACCCCTGTGCAGTAACCTATGCTGGTTTTGGACTCTTACGGCAATAAAGGAATAAGCCCCATGAAATGCCTTGTTACAGGAGGAGCAGGATATATCGGTTCCAATTTGGCAGACAGGCTTCTCGGAGAAGGGCATGAAGTTACGGTTTTAGACAACCTTTACACCGGAAGATTGAAAAACATTGAACACAACTTCAGCAATAAAAAATTCAGATTCGTTTTCGGCTGTGTTTTAGATACAGAGCTTCTAAGTACATTAATAAGAGAATCTGACATAATTTTCCATCTTGCCGCCATTGTCGGAGTCCCTTACGTCTTGCGAAATCCGGTTATGACTTTGCTCAACAACACTTCAGGGGATCAAAAAGTTTTTCAGCTTGCATTGGATTATCGCAAAAAACTGATATTTGCATCCAGCTCCGAAGTTTACGGTTGCAACAATGAGACTCCCTTTTCTGAAGAAAGCAGCGTAGTCTTGGGTTCTTCCGCTACTTCAAGATGGTCATATGCAGCTTCAAAATACTTTGCCGAACATCTTGGTCAGGCTTTGCATGGAAGGGGGCTTGATATTACAATACTAAGGTTCGCAAGCTGCTATGGGCCAAGATTGAATCCCAATGGAATGACAAGCGTCATAGCTAAATTTATCATAAATGCCCTGAACAACGAACCAATCCCAATTTACGGCAAAGGCAACCAAACAAGACCCTTCACATATGTGGACGATACTGTCAGCGGAATTATAAGTGCCATGAAAAGCAAAAACGGCGCAGGAGAAATTTTTAATATATCAACATCCGGTTCAACAAGCATAGAGCAAGCCGCAAAGCTGATAAAAAATCTCACAGGTTCAAAATCAGAAATAATATTCATTGAGCCACGCGAGCTTGGAACAGGATTTGAAGATATAGTTAAACGCGAACTTGATACAAGCAAAGCAATGGACAAACTCGTGTTTAAAGCAGATGTTTCCTTAGAAAAAGGATTAATGCATACCATCGAATGGTTTAAAAATAATCAACCTTCGCCTGCATGAAGATACTTTTATGCCATAAATATTTCTATGAAAGAGGTGGAGCTGAAAGATTCTTATTCGAACTCATAGATATCCTTAAAAGAAAAAAGCATGAGACAATCATCTTTTCAATGGAAGACGTGAAAAACCGAGAAACACAGTATGCAAAATATTTTGTAAGCAACCTTGATTACCAGAATAACTCAACAACCTATAAGCTTAAAAATATATTTAAAATAGTAGGACGCATAATTTATTCAAAAAATGCAAGGAACAAAATTGAATCACTGATTAACGACACGGAACCGGACATAGCTCATCTTAACCTCATATACCACCATATATCCCCGTCCATCCTATATTCTCTGAAGAAACATAATATCCCAATAATCATCAACGCAAACGACTGCAAACTGGTATGTCCAAATTATTATCTTTATAACCCGGTTAAAGGTGAAACATGCGAGAAATGTGTAGGAGGACATTTTTATCACTGTCTCATGGAAAAATGCTTTAAAGACTCCCGCAGTTCGAGCTTGTTAGCTACAGCAGAAATGTATATCCACAATTTATTGAAAATCTATAAAGACAACATTGATGTATTTATTACTCCAAGCAGATTCATGGAAGAAATGCTTATAAAAGGGGGATTCCCTGAAGAAAAAATAATCACCGTAAACCACCCTTTTGATGTGAAGGGGCATAAACCCTGCTTTGATCCCGGAGAGTATTACATTTATGCAGGAAGATTGATTAAAGAAAAAGGAATAATGACCCTTCTTGAAGCATCAAATCGTGTCAGAAATAAAAAGCTTATTATTGCTGGCTTTGAATCTGACGCAGCCATTGCAGCGGAGGTAAAAGACCGCAGAAAATATCCCAATGTTGAATATGTGGGTCTTAAATTCGGTGATGAGCTCTTTCAGCTTTTTAGAAATGCATCTTTTTCCGTTGTCCCATCGGAATGTTATGATGTCTTTCCCTTTGCAGTGATAGAATCATTCGCAACAGGCAAGCCTGTAGTCGGGGCAAGAATCGGGGGAATCCCAGAGCTGATTGATGATGGAAAAAACGGATTCTTATTCGAAGCCGGAAACGCAGATGACCTTGCAGACAAAATAAACATATTGGCTCAGAACCCTGGCATGGCAGCAGAATTTGGGAGGCAAGCAAGGGAAAAAGCAGAGACACATTATTCTCACGAAAGCTACTACAATAAATTGTCATTGATATATGACAACGCAATATCGAGTAAGAAAACGAAACTGCAGTGAAGATACTAATCATCTCTCCTGACATTCCCCATGCAAAGGTTCATTTTGCCGCGGGAGTAATGCTTTATAACACAATAGCAGAGCTTTCAAAAAGACATGAAATATCCCTGCTTTCATTTATAAAGCGTGGAGAAGAAAATCTTATCAGAGACATTGAGCAATATTGCAGGAATGTATATACCGTGCCTTTTGACAGGAAATTAAATCTTGCTTCAAGAGGTACATACTTTCTTAACACCGCTCCCTCGCAGGTCTCCTACTATAGCTGCCGGGAAATGAAACAACAAGTGGCAGAAATAACAAAGAACAACAAATTCGATATCCTGCAAATAGAGCACTGCCCAATGGCTCAATACGCTGATTATGCATCGGTCCCAAAAAAGGTGATGATACTCCACGATATTCTAAGCGACCTTTCCCGGAATGATTCTGTGATGGACGGCAGTTTTTTGGGAATGAGCCGCAAATACATTTCCTGCAAAAAGGCTGAAAGTTACGAACTGAAGATTTTAGAAAAGTTCGACAGGATTATAACCATGTCAAAAAAAGACACTGAAGTTCTTTCAAAAAAACTTCCCCATAAAAAGTTCTCAGTTTTCCCTTTCTGGAAAGAGCTCTTTGTTTCCAGGGAAAACATCACCCGGGGAAATGGAGGTTATCTGCTATTTAACGGAAACATGGAACGGAAGGACAACATTGACGCCGTGAAGTACTTTTGCAATGAAATTTTTCCAAAGATATTAAGTAAACTCCCTCAAACCCTGTTCTATGTCGTGGGCGAACACGGGACAAATAAAATCTCCGGCATTTCACCTAACAGCAATGTCATAATCAAAAGCTTTGTGGATGATATCGATGAGCTTTACAATGCCTGCTCAGTAGTAGTTGCCCCTATAATGGGAGGAGGCGGTATAAAATTTAAAATAATAAATTCACTTGCCGCTGCAAAACCGGTAGTGACCACTTCATTGGGGAATGAGGGGATAGGCGGAATTCCTGATAAGGAGCTGATGGCGGCAGATAATCCAGATGATTTTGCCGGCAAAGTTACAACTCTCCTGAAGCACCCGAAACTAGGAAAAGAAATAGGCGAAAACGGCTATAAATTATTCCTCAAACTTTTTAACAGCAAGAAAGAGGATATTGAGTCAGTATTGTATTCCTGAAATGAGCACAGTGCTGATGTTATGCAACAGCATGACAATCATAATCGTTTACAAATAACTTTCTGCGCTTATAATCAAAAACATGAAATTTAGAAAACTTGTCTTTCTGTCACTTTTCATCTTGTTCCTGTTTGCTGCCGCACAGAGCAATGCAGCGCTTTCACTTGTTGGAAGTTATGGCGGAGAGTTCTACGATGTCAAAGTAAACGGCAGCCATGCCTATGCTGTCGGGATAAACGGGCTTTCCATTTTTGATGTATCAGACGAGTCCGCGCCTGAGTTTCTCTATGTGCTATCCACACCGGACAAGGCAGAGAGAGTTTCTGTTTCCGGCGGCATTGCCTATATTGCAGCAGGGAAAGCCGGTCTTTTAATCGCCGATGTAAGTGATCCGGCAACGCCGTCTTATCTCTCACAGTTAATAACACCGGGCTATGCCAATGGTGTCTTTGTCTCGGGAAAAACCGCATACATAGCCGCAGGAAAATCAGGGCTTATAATAATTGACGTAACAGACACTTCATCACCGGAAACCATTGGTTCAATAGATACAACCGATGCAAACAGCGTTTATGTGTCAGGCAGCACTGCTTATGTTGCAGATGGAAAATCAGGGCTTATGATCATCGATGTAAGTGCAAAAGATAATCCTGTATTAATCTCCTATGTCACATCAGTTAAATCTGCGTACGACATATTTGTTTCCGGTGACACTGCCTTTATTACCGACACCGGAGATTATCTCACCATTGTTGATGTTTCAGATCCTTCTTCACCTGTGTTACTTTCTGTCTCCGAATTATCCGGCTCTCCCAGAAAGATTTATGTTAATGGGAATACAGCCTATATTGTGCTAAATGGGAACGGGCTGATGATTGTCGATGTTACCGATCCCTCTGTGCCTGCCCTTGCTGACTCTTATGATGAAAATTCCACACCTTCAGGAGTTTATGCTTCAAGCGGTAAAGCATATATTGTTTACAAGAACTCTGCACTTAAAATAATAGACACAACAGATACTTCAAACCCTGAGTTGCAGGGCTCATACAAGGCAGATAATGAAATAAATCACGTCGTTGTGTCAGGTGACACGGCATATATAAATGTAAAAAACAAAGGGCTCACAATTCTGGATGTTACAGATTCTGCAAAAGCATCAAAGCTTGGCTCTCTTTCAGGTGATTATAAAAGCGAGTTCTTCGTTTCAATAAACACTGTTTATGCCCTGAAGCGGTACAAGGAATCAAAAAAATACAAAGTTGATCTTGTGACAATTGACGTGACTAATCCGGAGTCTCCTGAGACTTTAAACACATATCGTATCGACGGCATAAACTCTTTCGGGGGCTTTGCAATATCGGATGATAATGCTTTCATAACTTCTGACAAAACTGACCTCAGCATTATTGATGTTACCTACCGCACATCCCCGGAACTTTCCGGAACATATGAAGACAGTGGATCTGCAGGAGGGATTGCCGTATCCGGAGACACAGCTTACATTGCATATAATTTAACTACGCCTTTTAAGGTAAATGGATTTATAATCCTCGATATAAGCGATCCATCTGCGCCTCAATCACTTGGCTCTTATGAATTATCTAAGAATGAAGATGTCCAGCAGATACGTTTTTCAGAAAGCGATGAATATGTATATTTGCTGTATAAGAAATCCGCAGGCGGGAAATCCACCAATAGCTACATTAAAGTAGTAGATGTAAGCAGTCCGTCATCCCCAAAAACCCTTGGCAAATATAAGATTGGGAAAAATATAATAGTTTCTGATTTTAGGATTACCGGCAGTAAAGCCTATGTTGCATTTTACAATAAATCGGGAACGAAAAAACCCCGCCTTGCAGTCATAAATTTCAACGATCCATCATCCGCCAAAAAAACTACCACCTTTGATTTGCTAAGTATTCCAAGTGAAATTTGTTTGAGTGGAAATAAAGTCTACGTTGCTACTAAAGAAGCAGGATTGCAGATAATAGAATAAAACATCAGCATTAAATATATTTACAAATAAATATCTTTTTCTATAATGCAGTCCATGCAATTTAAAAAACTTATCTTTCTGTTGTTTTTTATTCCTTTCCTTCTCACTTTTAAATCAAGCGCGCAGGAGCTTAAGCTCATTGGCAGTTACGGCGGCGAGTTCTATGACATCAAGGTCTCCGGCAATTACGCCTATGTGGCAGGGATAAACGGGCTTTCGATTTTTGATGTGTCGGACTCATCATCTCCGGAGCTGATTACAACATTTCCGACTCAGGATAAAGCAAAAGCAGTTTTTATAGCAGGCGACAAAGCGTACATCGCAGCAAACAGCAAAGGTCTTGTGATTGTTGATATCAGCGCTCCTTCGTCACCGCAATTACTAGGCTCACTCAAAATATCCGGTTATGCAAAGGATGTTTTCGTTGATGGCAACACAGCCTATATTGCCACAGGAAAAGCCGGGATTAAGATAATTGATGTAACTACTCCGGAAGCGCCAAAGCTTATAAGTTCTTACAAAACCTTTAATGCTCTTGGGTTATATGTAGTGGAAAATACCGTATATGTCGCCGATGGTAAAAAAGGGCTTCAAATTGTTGATGTAAGCAATTTGGGAAAACCAAAATTAAAAAGTAAATACCACGAAACTTATCTTTCTTTTAAGGGACTTATAGTTTCGAATGATATAGCATATATAGTTACTGAGGATGAATTGTTGATATCAGATTTATCAGATCTTTCTTATATCTACTCAATTAATACTTACTACGCAGATTTCATAAGAAAAATTCAATTATCAGAAAATAAAATATATTTACAAACTTCAAATGCACTTCAAATACTAGATATTACCGATCCCATCGCACCGACATGTCTTGGTACATATGAGAACAATAGTTCGCAGTCCGGTTTTTCAGTTTCAGAAAGTACAGCATACATTGTTAGCACTTATGGTGATAACTTCAATAATGGCAAGCTTGACATAATAAATATATCTGATCCTTCAACACCGCAACTTTTAGGCACTTACAATGCACCAGAAAGTCCATATATGATATGTGTATCAGAACCGTTTATTTATTTTAACAATGGTGACGGAATAACCATAATGGATGTTTCAAATCCTGCTAATACTTCAACAATTGGGAAATATGCTGCGGATGTAAACAGTTATATTGATAATATTTCCATATCAGACAATATAATTTATGGAATAAATTATGATAATGAAAATTGGACTGATACTCTTGTTGCAATAGATGTAAGCAATCCTTTAACACCAACACTTTTAAGTTCATTTGAGGATAATGAAACAAGAGGTTTATTTATTTCTGACCACAAAGCATATGTGCCAAAATGGCCTTCGGGATTTGATATAATAGATTATTCAAATCCTTCTTCTCCAGCATTGCTTAGTTCCTTTGAAACTGACGTAGAAATAGTTAAACTTTTTGCAACAGGCAATAAAGCTTATGCTTGTTCATTAAACAAGATGCAAATTGTAGATATTGGTAATCCTTCAAAACCCAAGCTGCTTGGAACCTATTCTTTACCTCCTAACAGAGAAATTGAAAACCTCATTGTTTTTGGAGAAAAAGCGTTTATTCAATACCTATTTGAGATTTCGGATAGTGATGCTCATAGGGGGAAAAAATATAGCGCTATTACTGTTATAGATGTGAGCAAACCTTCAAAGCCAAAAAAGATTGGCGAATACAAAATCGGAAATAACTTAATTGTTAGGTGTATCAAGTCATTAGACAACAATCTCTATATTTCCTATTACAAAGACCATGGAAATTATAGTTCTTACCTCGACATTATAGACTTCGGCAATCCAAAATATCCCAAATGCACTGATTCCTTTAATACAAGGAATAGTTTCTTCTTTGATTTTGGTGCCGACGGCAAAATATTTGCTATATCAAATGATGCAGATATTCAGATTCTGGAACTCAGCAAGAAACAGAAGAATTAATCCACTACTTCTTCGACCTTAGCCTTGCCGTAGTAGGTGAGGAGTTTCTCGGCAATGTCGGGGCGTTCTCTTTTTATCTGGTCCATCTTCGACATGATTGCGTTCTTCATTACGGCAGGCGCAGTGTTCTCGCTCACATAGCCATCGTATACTTCATTATCCGTAAGCGAGAAAAGATAGTTGACTTCATCGTTGCCAAGTGCACCGATTGCATAACCCTTTAAGGCTTTGTCTATCTCTCCGGGCCAGCAGTATTCGAATGTGTCATACCAGAATTTTGAATATTCATCATAGCCGCAGCCTGTTGACTGATGCTTTGCCGCAGCCTTTGCCGCCTTGTAGCCATACATCATGGCACCCTGGCAGTAGGTCTCGATAAATGATGCCGAATCTCCAACTGCAATTATATTCCCCTCAACAGGAGGAACAAGACAGGTATAGAAATTCAATGTTGCAGCCGCAGTGTGGACAACCTCTGAGCCCTCAAACCAATGCTTGAATGGCCCGTTCTTCATAAACCAATCAAGTCTTCTCTTTGTCGAGCCGCCAATGGTCGAGGCAAACATAATGTCAACGATAGGCTCGTCTCCGGGCTTTGCGTCGCGAAGGTGTTTATAAAGCAGATAAAGCTGTCCACCTCCCTCAGGAGTATGACCCTTGCCGATGAATGTTATGAAAGAAGGCGGGAATGGAATCTTTGTCCCTGCAAGAAAATAGGAACCAACATGGAATGTGACATAGAACTTTCTTGCTTTGGCCATCTCAAGGCCCATAACTATCTGGGAGTTTACGCCGTCTGCTGCAATCACTGTCTTGGCGCGGACTTCTTTGATAGCCCTTGAATGGCATCCTCTGAAGAATACACGGGCCTCATCCTTTTTTATATTCTCTGCGCGAAGCACGAATGTCTCAGGCAATACATCCACTCCAAGAGCAATGGCTTCTGTAAGGAGTCCGTCAAGGAGGACTTCTTTATTATAAGCTATGGAAACTCCGCCGGGATTGGCAATAACAATCTTTTTTCCGTTAGGAGCGATCCTTATAGACTGCTCGAGCTTTGCCCATTGCCCTTTGTATTTTACCTCTAATCCGAGCTTTTCGTACTTGATGTTGTTGTTAACGATGGAGCAGTTCTCGCCATGAGTGCTCGGCTCATTGATAAGCATGGTACAGCATGAGCGGTCAACGCGCGGAATGTCACGTTTCATGTCGAGAAGAAGCACTGATAATCCATCTTCTGCCGCAGTCTTTGCAGCCATTAATCCGCCGGGCCCTGCGCCCACAACAACCATGTCGTATTTGTTTTTAATCATAGATCAATGTTCTTTTTCAGAAACGAAATTAATATCAACCTCGAAGAAATCCTCGATGTCATCACAGAAAGGATTGCTCTCGTAATTCATGACCACAATATCCGTAAAACGGCAGTCGCTGTATATGGCATCAACACCGCAAACAGCCCTGCACGTTCCGCATTCGACGCATGCCATCTGATCGATATATGACTTATTGTCTATAAACCTGATCGCAAGCCTGGGGCACTGATTGACGCATCCTCCGCAGCCTACGCAAACCGCTCTGTCAATTCTCATTTATTTTCTAACCTCTCTTTCCTTTTTACTCTCTGCACATAAAACAAATATCTTCAACAGGCTTGTCTTTGCCGGCTGTCTTGTTTATATGGGCAGCAACACCTGAAGGCTCAACAGTCCTTCCGCACTTCTTGCAAATCTGCATATTAAATCCTGCTTTCCAGTTTTCCATTATCCTCGCAGGTCCTGTTATCTCATCTCCTTCCGGCACTTTCATCTTCGCTCCTTCGGGAACTTCATGCATCACTACCGCTCCCGTAGGACATACATAAAAGCATGTGCCGCAGCCGATACAGGCTTCTGATTTTTTAAAGTATGGAGCCGCAACCTTTCTGCCGTAACCGCGTCCCGCATAATCTATCGCCGAGACTCCGACTATCTCCCTGCATGCCCTTATACATCTGCCACAGAGTATGCAAGGCTCATTGTCAGGGACAAACCTTGTGTTTCTCTTTACTCCAAGTTCCTCGGCCTTTTCCTTAACTGCGGGGATATCGCTTGCATCAATAAGAAGAAGCCCTATTACAAGCTTTCTTACTGACTGTACCCGAGGAGTCTCCGTCTGGACATTAAGTCCATCGTGCACAACATACTGGCATGATGAAACAACTCTCGATGAATTCCCGTCACCTGCCTCAACAACGCAGAGGCGGCATCCGCCGTATGGCTTTAATGCCTCGTGGTGGCAAAGTGTTGGAATGTCAATCCCCTCGCTTTTTGCAACATCGAGGATTGTGCTTCCTTCTTTTACCTCAACCTCTTTGCCGTTTATTTTTATCTTTGGCATATATCACTTAACCTCTATAGCTTCTACAGGACAGACTTCAATGCAAGCCCTGCACTTTATGCATTTATCTTTTACGATCTTGTACTTGGAGCCCACCGCTCCCCACACTGCGTCGGCAGGGCAGGCCTTTTTGCATTTGCTGCAGCTTATGCATTTCTCTTTTATCACGGTGAACTCAATAAGCTCAGAGCAAACCCCGGCCGGGCATTTTTTATTATTGATGTGCGCTTCGTATTCATCCCTGAAATAACGTATCGTGGAAAGAACAGGATTTGGCGATGTCGCCCCGAAATTGCAGAATGAGCCGTCTTTTATGGCACCTGCCATTTCTTCTAAAAGTGCAATGTCTCCTTCCCTTCCTTTTCCTTTTGATATGTCTTCAACTATCTCGCGCATTTTTCTGACCCCAACCCTGCATGGAACACACTTGCCGCAGGACTCATCTTCAAGGAACGTGAGGAAATACTTTGCTACGTCAACCATGCACGTTGCATCGTCCATGACAACCATGCCGCCCGACCCCATTATGGAGCCTGCGCGATAGAGTTCCACATAATCAACGGGAAGCTTGAAAAGACTTGCAGGTATACAGCCGCCTGAAGGGCCTCCGGTCTGGACAGCCTTTGCTTTCCCTTTGCCGCTTACGCCGCCGCCTATGTCATATATTATTTCTTTAAGAGTTGTCCCCATCGGAACTTCGACGAGTCCAACATTTTTTACTTTTCCAACAAGGGAGAAAACCTTTGTCCCCTTGCTTTCCTTGCAACCGATTGAAGAATACCATTTTGCGCCTTTGAACATCACGGCAGATACATTGGCAAGCGTCTCAACATTGTTAATCACAGTGGGACAGCCGAACAATCCGCTCACTGCCGGATACGGAGGACGTCCCTGAGGTTCCCCCCATGTTCCTTCTATTGATTTAATCAGCGCTGTTTCCTCGCCGCAGACAAAAGCGCCTGCTCCCTGATAAATCTCTATATCAAAAGAGAATTTCTTCCCCATCACTGATTTCCCGAGAATCCCTGCTTTCCTTGCCAGCATGAGTGCTTTTTCAAGCCTCAATACTGCAAGCGGATATTCAGAACGGACATAAATATATCCTTTTGATGAACCAATGGCATAGGCTGCGATTATCATCCCTTCGATTACTGAATGAGGGTCTCCTTCAAGGATCGCCCTGTCCATGTATGCACCCGGGTCTCCCTCGTCGGCATTGCAGACTATGTATTTTGTCTTTCCTGCCGCAGCTCTTGCAACGTTCCATTTGCGTCCTGTCGGAAATCCTGCGCCGCCGCGCCCGCGAAGACCGGATTTGTCTATCTCATCTATTACAGCTTCAGGGGATTTATTGGAAAGCGCATTTAAGAGTGCATAGTATCCGCCGCGCGCTATATACTCTTCGAGGCTTTCAGGATTTATCACCCCGCAGTTTCTCATGGCAACTCTCTTCTGCTTATTATAGAAGCGGAGAGGCTTCGCCTTTACAGCCTGGGATTTCTTGCCGGAGATCTGTTTCTTCTCACCGGTCAAAGGAAAGAGATCAACGTTAACCGATGAAAGAAATTTTGGAGGAACTTTCCCTGATTTTACTGATTCAACTATCTTATCAACATCAGCAGGAGTCACCTTCCCGTAGGTCATCCTGCCGATACCCGGCATCTGGACTTCAACTACAGGCTCATTGTGGCACATCCCGACACAGCCCGCATGACTTAAAATAACGCCGTCTTTTTTTGAAATCTTCTCATTGAATGCATCAAAGACAGCGGCAGCGCCTGAGGCAAGTCCGCAGGAAGCAACTCCAACAGTGATTTTTATATTTTTAGGATAAAGGGAAGCGATTCCTTCTTTTCCCAGCTTATCAAGTTCCCTTTTCCCTTTTACCTTAACCATATTCAAGCCTTGTACTGCTCGGTCAATTGTTTAACTTTATCAGAGCTTAGATTCCCGTAGACTTTCCCGTTTATATTCACCACCGGAGCAAGGCTGCAGCAGCCAAGACAGCGCACCTGTGAAAGAGTAAAGGCAAGGTCAGATGTAGTACCTTCCCCGTCCAGTTTTAACTCACCTGCAAAACGATTGAGAAGGTTCTCGGAATTCTTGACGTAACAGGCAGTGCCCATGCAGACGTCAATCTTTGTCTTGCCTCTTGGCTCAAGGCTGAATGCTTTATAAAATGTTGCCACGGAAAATATCTTTGAAACAGGAACGCTTATCTTCGCTGAAAGATAATCCAGCGCTTCGCGGGGAAGATAATTAAATTCTCCCTGTATTTCATGGAGCATAGGGATAAGTGCGTTATCCTTCCCCTTATGTCTTTCAACGACTTTATCTATTATTATATCAACTTCCTGCATTTTATTTCCCGCAAAGTTTTTGAAGCTTTTCAAACTCAATGCTGACAGCTTCATTTAAAGTTTCTATGAAGGCATCGCTCATATATCTGTATCTTTTCTGCGCCCTTACATATTCTTTGACTGATTCAGATTTTCTTGCCGCCATGTTAAGCGCAAATTTTTCATCTTTATATTCCCAAACCGGATTAAACCCTGATTCAACTGCAAGTGCGCCGAGCTTCACGGTGTCGGCTGGTGCAAACATCCAGCCTGTGGGGCATGGTGAATTCACATGGACAACTGCTGTCCCTTTTATTTTGAGTCCTCTTTTTACTTTATCAACAAGATCGAATGGATATGCAATTGATGAAGAAGCCGCATAAGAGAGTGATAACTTTTCTGCAAAATTAAAGAGGTTGCGCGATTCAAGGGCGAATCGCACTTCCCTGGCTCCCGGCGCATGATGATGATATTCAATACCAAACGGGAGAGGCTTGGTCTCCATTATTATGGTGTCCATATATTTTTCATTGTCATAGAGGATGACAAGGATATCTTCAGCCTTTTCAAGCATTGACTGCAATGCAACAAGGCTGCCGTCAAATGCTTTCATGTCTATCGCTATGGCTGGTTTTTTATAAGATGAGCCTTTAACGCTCTTTCTTACGCTGTTTACAACTGAGCCAACGAGAGACGGGAACTCCATATCATCCCATGCATAGCCGGTTGCCTGCGGTTTATTATCAGTCTTTATCAATGCCCCGCATTCAGCCATTGCCTTTGCGGCAAATCTTATTGCCAGAGCCTTGCCGCATCCCCGGCAGGAACGTCTGCCGACAATAAAATTCTCCTGCTTTGGCAGGAGCTTAGGTACATAGACAGAAAATTTTTCCATATCAGTAGAGCGGATGCCTTAAAGGTAATGTTTCGGGAAGCATGGAGATACAGCCTGTGACGCACTGCTTTTTGCAGAGACTGCACCCTTTGCAAAGTTCAAGGTCTGCCTCGAAGTATCCTTCGTCAACACTTCTGATTGCGCTGTCAGGGCAGTAAAGATAACAGACTCCGCACTTTATGCATTTATCCCTGTCAACGCTTGGCCTTTCCCTGCGAAAATCCTCATTGCTTTTAAAATCAAGGGTTACAGGCACACCATTCAAGCTTTTTTTCTCTTTCTTTTTCAACCGAGCACTCCCTCGAAAATTCCTTGAACTTTTAATATCAAAGAATATTTTTATCAAGCGAAATTAACAGATTATAAGTAAAAAGTTACTTTCCCTGTTTTTTCATCCAACAATCCAGCATTAAACACTTAAATAATATTGTATAAGAATATCATCTTTTGGTATTGTCTAAACAAAACTTAGCTTATTTTAAGGATATTAAGTAATGGATAAAATAGAAAAGAAACTATCGCATCAAAAATTATTTGAAAATATAAAAACTCTCCTGCGCGAAGCGAGAAATGCTGTAGCAAGGAACATCAACACTGCTATGGTGATGACCTATTTTGAAATAGGCAGGATGATCGTGGTAGATGAGCAGCAGGGGAAAAAGCGGGCGGGCTATGCCGAGGAAACTTTGAAAAACCTGAGTCTTGATCTGACAAAAGAATTCGGCAAGGGCTATTCCGAGAGAAACCTTGAAAACATGCGGAAGTTCTTCCTGCTATACTCCGCAAAAATTTCGCAGACAATGTCTGCGAAATCCGAGACAGCGTCGCGTATTTCTCAGACAACCTTTCCTCTGAGCTGGTCTCATTATGTCTTTCTCATAAGGCTTTCTGATGCAGAACGTAGTTTTTATGAGATAGAAGCTGCAAAACAAAACTGGTCACTCCGGGAACTTGAACGTCAGTTTAATTCATCTCTTTATGAACGGCTTGCACTTAGCCGTGATAAACACCGAGTGAAAGAATTAAGTCAAAAAGGGCATGTCCTAACGACCCCGCAGGATGCAATCAAAGAACCTTATGTACTGGAATTTCTCGGATTGAAAGAAGACGCCAGCTATACGGAAAGCGATCTTGAAACAGCTATTATCAATAAGATCGAGCACTTTCTCCTTGAGCTTGGAAAAGGTTTTCTCTTCGTAGGCAGACAGAAGCGCTTTACATTTGATGAAGAACACTTCTTTGTGGACCTTGTGTTTTATAATCGCCTGCTAAAGTGTTTTGTTCTAATAGACTTGAAAATAGGGAAACTAAAGCATCAGGATATAGGGCAGATGCAAATGTATGTGAACTACTATGACCGCATGATGAAATGCCCGGATGAAAACAGCACCATTGGAATAATTTTATGCAAAGAAGCTAAGAAGGCAGTTGTTGAATTCACCTTGCCCGAGGATAATGAGCATATTTTTGCCCGGCAGTACCAGCTATACCTTCCGAGCAAAGAAGAACTTAAAAAACAATTGGAATAATAAAATAGAAACTCCCCCAAGTTCTAACTCCTGCCTGGGGAGCTTCAATAGTAATTTCAGTTTTACTGAATTATCTTATCCCTGTTTCCGGCTGTGCCAGCGCAATAGACCAAAACCTGCCAAGCCTGTCATTAATAGTAATATGCTTGCTGGTTCAGGGACAGGTGCACCTCCGGGAGAATATTCAGTAAGCACGCGAACATAATCACCGGGGTTTCCCGCTGTTACAGTGAATTGAATCTGGCGCGGACCGCTGATAGTAACTAAATCTCCTGAAGTAAGCTCAAGTCCTCTCCTGAACGGACTAAGATAATTTACTCCGGTTTGGGCAAGAAAATCGCTGTTTGCCAGACTGTCAGTATTGAAAATTATTCCAAGAACATTAGAGTCAAAATCTACTGTTCCAATTAAAGTCGTATAAGATGTCGGGTCAAAAAAGACGTAATGGCTTGCCACGACAGTTCCCGCAGGCAAAGGACTGCCTCCTACATCCAACACAAGAGGAGAGGTAATCAGGATATTCTGATTCTCATCGAATCCCAATAGGTTCAAGGACTCAAAATTGTTTTCTCCAACGCTGTTTGGAGGACCATATGGATTTGCAAGCGGAACAGTGAGCTTTTCAAAGGTGCCTCCAAGAAGATAAGCTGCCCCACCTGTCACATTTCCGCCAATAATTGTGGCGTTTACCGGTAACTCTGTAAAAAATATCAGAGTGAACCCGAAAATAGCGATTTGCAGGAACTTCGTGAGTTTAATGTTCTTCAGGTCTGACAATGCACTGCTAAGATGCTTGGTTAATTCGCCTCTCATCATCTTCATCATTACTTCCCTCCGGGTCTAGAATAGTTTCAATTCTCTACGACTAACCACTGCCCAAACGATTATCTAAATTACCATCTTCTTTGTAAATAATGGAATTTATAAAATCTGTTTGCGCTTTTCTAACAAAACTATTTTCAAGTCAATAAATTTCTGAATGAAAAACACCTAAAACACCTTCACGGCAGTTGACTTGAAGGAGAGCCAGACATCGTCGCCGATATGAAGACCCATTTCTTTTAGAGAGTCGCGCGTGATAAGGGACTGGAAGCGTTCTCCTGCTTCAACTTCGATGCGCACCTTTCCATTCTCTTCGAAAATCGCGACTATCCGCCCCTTGAAAGAGTTTCTCATGCTTGAATGGAGTGATTCTTTGGAAAGAACTATATCAGAAGGGTCAACAGAGATATGAGTTTCGTTGCCGCTCCCGCCGGAAATAAAAATGACAATTTTCTCTGTATGGAATTGTTTTCCGTCTTCAGAGACTTTCCCGCGGAAAAGATTTACAAGCGATGCTGAGACAATGCTTCCCCTGAAGATGCTGAGCACCCTGTCTGCGAGAGCCTGTGCACGCAGAATATCCTGTGTCGTAAATATAACTGTAACGCCCTTCTCCCTGTTAAGCTCAAGGATAACCTCTTCCGTGCGTCTTTCACTTTCTGCATCCATATAGGTTGCCGGCTCATCGAGTAATATGACCTGAGGTTGAAGGGCAAGCACCCGTGCAAGGGCAACCCTCTGCGCCTCGCCTCCTGAAAGAGATGTCGCCTTTCTCCCCTCGAAACCGAAAAGTCCGACTTTTGCCAGTGCATCCGCAGATATGCTGTGCCTTTCATGGGGAGATATCCCCCGGATCTTAAGCCCTGCCTCTACATTAGATATCACAGAGGAATGGAAGAGATATGGATTTTGAAGCAGAAGTCCCACTCGCCTGCGAAAGGCAAGTACATCCCCGTCTTTCACCTTCTCGTTGAAAAAGGAAATCTCTCCTTTTCCCGGAATCTCGATAAAAGAAAGCATATTTAAAAGAGTAGTCTTGCCTGAGCCATTGGGGCCGACAAGTGCAGTGATTCTTCCTGCTTCAATTTCAAGCTCAGGGATATTAAGTACAGTGCGCGAACCATATCCGAAAGAAATGTTTTCCAGTCTGTATGCAATGCTCATTATTTTCTCTTCATTTTCACTTTATTTCCCCTTCTGAATCTTATAAAGCGCGCCATTTACGGCAAAGGCTACAGCGAGCAGAAGTATGCCGAGAGCAAGCCCAAGCTCAAACTCCCCCTTGCTTGTTTCAAGCGCAATTGCTGTTGTCATGGTGCGGGTGAAACCCCTTATGTTACCACCAAGCATCATGGCAACTCCGACCTCTGCGATGATCCTTCCGAATCCTGCAACTACAGCAGCCATCACTGCAAATCTTGCCTCTTTCAATATTATTGATGCCTCCTGGACCGGTGATGCCCCAAGTGATTTACATGTAAGAAGAAGCCTTTTGTCTATTCCCTGTACTGCTGAGATGGTGTAATTTACAACAATAGGAAGAGCGAGGAACAGCTCACCGATTATCACTCCCCAGGGGGTGTAAAGTAGGCCAAAATCTCCCAAAACCCCCCGTCGGCTTAAAAGTGCGTAGAAGAAAAGCCCGACGACAACTGTAGGAAGCGCCATCAATGTATTTAGTATCAGGATTGCTGCGCCTTTACCTCTAAACCGGTTAAGCGAAATCAATACTCCCAGAGGAATTCCCAGAACCGCGGCAAGAATGGTGGCAATAAGCGAAATGCGCACCGATGTCCAGACAATGAAATAAACCTCTGGATCAAAACCGAAGATGAGTCCGCCAGCAGAGTAGAAGGAATCAATAAGATAGTCCATTTGTAATGTTTTACACAGGATTAAAAGAATTGCACTGAATATTTTTTACTGCCTTTTTGCCAGAAAAACTTTTGTTAATCGCTTATTTATGTTGTTCCGCTTTCTGGCTTTTCGTAGTGAATGCTATGACTATATCAGTCTTAGTCCAGTAAGCTCTGTTATTCGATGTAATACCTGCCTTGACGGTAAGGATATATTTCGTTTGAGGTTCTAAATCGCTGATAGGTTTAACGGTTACCGGAGATTTGTTTGCCGTAACAGTTACAGGCACAACGGCACCACCGGCTTTTGTCAGTGCTTTTGTCAATATAAAGAGCGTTTTATTGGGCTGGTTAGTGATTATGCTGACAGTTGTGTCTGTAATCTTCCTGCTGAATTCGAGCTTAATAGTAGAGTTGACCAGAACATTCCTGTTATTGTCCGGATTTGGTGATACGAGAAGCGTTGTGCCGTCATTTAAAGATGCTTTCTCCAAAGTTATTTCCTCGTCTCCCCACCATCCCGCATTTTGCAGGGAAGCAGACAATAAAACAATGTTAGCCGCCAATATTATGATAAAAAATATATTTTTCATTTCTTAGTTTTTAATCGCATCAGGGAAAAAAAGTTCTTTGCCGTTCACTTTGAAATCAGCAATAATCTTCTGCCCTTCAGAGCTTGTGATGTATTCAATGAACTTCTTCGCGAGGTCATATTTTACATGTGGAAATTTAGCCGGGTTAACAGCAATGATGCCGTACGGATTGTATAAGGTCTTGTCCCCTTCATAGAGAATTACAAGGTCAACCTTCTTTTCATAGGCAATGTAGGTCCCCCGGTCGGCAAGCGTATAAGCCTGCTTGTCATTTGCTATCTGAAGCACGGCACCCATTCCCTGTCCTGTCTCAACATACCATTTGGCAAGCGGACTGCCTGAGGGTGAAACACCTGCCAGCTTCCACAATTCCTTTTCTTTTATGTGTGTCCCTGAGTTGTCGCCGCGTGAAATGAACTCACATTTCCCTGCACCAAGTCTTTTAAAAGCTTCGAGAGCTGAGCCTGCGCCTTTTAAATTTTCAGGATCATTTTTAGGTCCCAGAATTACAAAATCATTATGCATGACATCGCGCCGGTCAATACCAAAACCCGAAGCCACGAATTTATCTTCATCAGGGCGCGAATGAACAAAGACCAGATCAACATCTCCGTTCTCGCCAAGTTTCAGCGCTGCTCCTGTCCCTACGGCTATGACATCTATTTTGACATCATTAGCCTTCTCAAAGGGGGTTATAATGACCGGCAGCAGTCCGGAATTTTCAGTGCTTGTTGTCGTACTCATTCGGAGACGTGTCTCTGCATGGGAGTTTACAGTTGTTGTTGCTGCGAAAATGAATAAAACTGAAACTATTATGAAAAACTTCTTCATTCTCTTCTCCAATAGTATTTTAATGGTTTGTTATCCTGATAGGCCGTATAAAAAAGAAAAACCGGTTACCATTTACTGGTACCGGCTAACTTGGGGAAAACATTCTCTCTCCTTTCCCATTCGGGAGGCAATGCCGTTTCCAGCATTACCCTTTCGATTCTGCCCCATCACGCCATCGCACATTAGGTAACAGAATTCGGAGTAGTAATTATGTTCCTTCAAAAAGTGAAAACTGTGTAAACTAAAGCCCGGAAGTTGTCAATAATTTTTTAGCTTATTTTTTCTCGCTCATTTTTCACTCATTTTCTCAGTCAATGGCTGTTCATTTAAAAACAAAGTGGCGATTGCCGCAGTCAGCGAACAGAGGGTGAAGAAAATAAAAACATTTGAATAATCACTTCCGGATTCTGTCTTTAGAATCAAAAACCCGGCTATCACCGGGGAAAGGAATGCTCCGAACTGGCCTATGAAATTGCTGATTCCTGCCGCTGTCCCCACAATCTCCCTCGGATATCTTATCTGGATGAAAGCAACAAAGGGTCCCCAGTTCAAATTTGCAAAAAAACCTATCAGTATGAAGAAAGTAACAAGCAAAGGGACGTTCCCCTGCGGGATAATGCTCATTATATAATAAGAGGGAAGACATCCAATAAATGATATGAGAAGTATTGGTTTGATGCGCCCTTTAAAAAACTTATCCATCATAATCCCGCCAAGATACTGCGAGAGCGCCCCGACAATAAAAGGGACTGCTGCGACCATGCCCATCGTGGAAAGTTTAAGCTTGTGCTGTTCATAAAGAAAAGATGATATCCATGTCGTGTTTCCCCAGTAAACAGCGAGATTAAAAAAGAATATTAGGGAATAACACCAGAAAACAGGATCAGCGACTACCCTCCCATAAACCCCTTTTTCCTGATGTCCCATGGGAGGCGGCATTCCTGCCTCTATGTAATCATATTCTCCTTTTGATATTTTCCCCAGAGCAAGAGCTTCGAAAGGCTTGTTGATGATATAACGGTTGAGACAGATGATCCCAATTATTCCGGGGATGACGAGGAGAAAAAAAACAGAACGCCATCCAAGAGCGGCGGCAATAAAAGTGGCAGCAATAGGAGCCACTGCCGGACCTATCGTAAAAGACGTTGTATAGAGTCCTGTTGCCCTTCCTTTCTCGCCTGCCGGAAACCAGTCTGCGCAGACCTTCATGCTCGGCGTCCAGTGTTGTCCCTCGCCGAGACCAAGTGCAACCCGGACAATAAAGAAATGCACAAAATTCTTAATAAGACCGGTAGCAAATGTGATGGCAGTAAAAACCGTTATGGCAATGCGCATCATTATTTTTGCTCCAAAGCGGTCAGCCATGTGGCCTGCAAAAAGCTGTGCTACCGCATAGGCAAAGAAAAATATCGATGCTGCAAGCCCCACTTCAGCATGAGTCAGATTAAGGTCTTCTCTTATGAGCGGAAGGAGGGTGAGGACGCTTATTCTGTCCCAGTAGTTTATGAAATAAAGGAGCCAGAGCGTCAGAAGTATTACATACCTGTAATTTCCGGAGGCTTTGGCTTTAGACATTGTTTAAAGAAGCTCTGAAATTGTCATTATTATTTTATTTTACCGCTGAAAACGTAATCGTTGTCAACCATTTCGCTATGGCAATTTATACAGACCTTTGCCCTTCCTTCGTGGAGCGGTTCTCCGTTTACATCATATGTCACCCAGTACCAGTCTCCTGCTTTAGGATTGTATCCTTCAACTTTGTACATCACTGTCAGCTCCCTTAACTCCTTTTCCTCAGAGTAGTTCTCTGTGACTATCAGCGAGCCCGGGGGAAACATGCCTTTTTTATCTTCAAGTGATTCAAGAGCTGTTGCGTTGACAAATGTCTGAAGCCAGTATCCGTGAGGATCTTGTCCTTTATACAAACCGTTTTCCCCGGGGATAAAAGGATATTCTATATAGGGTTTCCTTTTTTGGATGTATGTCCATAACTGCTTTGAATCTGCACCCGGCTCCTCCCACAACCCGAAAAGAGAACAGCCTGATGAAAGAAATACTATCAGTAAGAGGCAGGCGCAGGATTTAACCAGCGAAATTTTGTTTCGAAGCATTTAAAACTCCTGAAAAAAGTTTAACAACTTATAGCATCACGAGCATATTTCTTTTTAAGGTGGTGTCAAGATGAAGTGTAGCTGTTTTGCGTGTTAGTTTAATCACTTGTATCTTTGCTATTCCAGATACTTTATTCTTTCAATCATCTCTTCAGGAGACGGTAGATATTTTTTTAGCTCGCGCGGAAGTTTTCCAGTCAGTTTGTAGGTAGATACGCCTATAGCTTTTTTAGTATCCTTCAGTGCATATTCAACAAATGTCCGGCTTTTGTCTTTGCACAAAATAATGCCTATAGATGGATTCTCATCAGGAAGCTTTGCTCTATCGTTCAGGGCAGAAAGATAAAACTGCATCTTGCCGGCATATTCAGGCTTGAATGCGCCGATCTTTAATTCTATTGCCACAAGACACCTCAGTTGCCGGTGATATAACAGCAAATCAATAAAAAACTCCTGATTGTCTATCTCCAAACGGTACTGATTACCCACAAAGGTAAAGTAGCCACCCATCTCAATCAGGAACTTCCTCACATTTTCTAAAAGTGCCAGTTCGAGTTCTTTTTCCGAATGTTCTTCGCCAAGTTCCAGAAAGTCGAAGGAATATTCATCTTTCACTGCAAGCTTTGCCTGATGACGGTATTTTTCCGGCACGGCTTTATCAAAGTTTGTCTGATTTGTCATATACCGTTCAAATGCACCTGCTTCAAGCTGGTTAATCAGAACATCTTTTGTCCAGCCAAACTTCTTTGTTGTCTTGAGGTAGAATTCCCGCCGGATGTCGTCCTTGCACCGTTCCATAATAATGACATTTTTGGTCCAGCTAATTTCTGCAACCAATGGCTGCAGTTTTTGATCTTCTTTGTAAGTCAAATAAAATGTCCGCATATTCCAGAGGTTTCTAGCAGAAAATCCCTGTATCCCAGAAAATTCTTTTTGCAAATCCTTAGCTAGATTTTCTACTACAGATTTGCCCCAGCCGAGCTTATCCTGCTTTGCCACGATTGATTTCCCAATGTCCCAATACAGGTTTATAAGCTCTTTGTTTACAGCTTTAAGTGCGTCATACTGGGCTTTATATATGCGCTCCTTAATCTCTTTTAAAAATGTCTTATATTCAGTAGTTGTTATAACTGACATTTCATTTCTTCCCTTCAACTATGGCGATTTACTCTTCTGTTAAGTCGTAGAGCTTATAAAGCATCTGGTCAATTAATTATTAAGGTAATTCATTGTGCTAAATAATATCAGCAATCATATAAAAAAGGAAGATATCGCTTCTACAAATTTGTAGAAACAGATTTGCAAACCTGTTATTTTATAGAGCTAATGTTAAATTTTATTTATATCTCAAGTCCGCCGCTTTTTTATCTCATACTTTTAGATTTTATAGCGCTTTCAATCGGGCTCTTTGCACTAAGAAATGTAAAATCCATCCCCCTTAATATCAAAACCTGTAGCGCCTTCGGAGTTGGATTTTTATTTCTGTCTCTCATCATGTTTTTTGAGGGGATTTGCGGACTTTTTTACAGCAGATTCATTGCCACAGAGCTTATTATTTTATTCCTGATCTCTGTTTTTCTGTTTGTTAAGTTCGGAAAAGAGCTCCGCGACAATTTTGCTTTAACAATATTCAAAACACCGGCAATAGTTTCTCTTTTTCTATTCATACCATTGTTCCTTCTTTGCCTTCTCCCGCCAACTGTCCGTGATGAGCTTGTCTATCATCTTGCCGCACCAAAGCTTTATCTTCAGCATCACAGGATATTCAATATAGAAGGGAACGTATTTGCAGCCTTCCCTGAGTTTACTGAAATGCTTTATATAATTCCCATTGCCATCGGGGAGGAGGCGCTTGCAAGGCTGTTACATCTAAATTTCTGTATTCTCTCATCAATCACACTCTATTTTTTTGCACGACAATATCTGTCAAAGACATATTCACTTATTACGGCACTCTTTCTTGCTTCATCACCTGTTGTATTTTCCATCTCCGGCACTGCTTATATAGATATGGCATTAGCATTCTATGTTCTTTTGTCATTTGTCTTTTTAAATTTCTGGTTGATGGAGAGGAGTGACATATCTCTCCTTATTTTTTCCGGTATATTTGCAGGCTCTGCAATGGCAATAAAATATACAGGGATGTGGGTAGTTCTCATCATGATCACAATCGTACTTTTATTTTCAAGGTCCCTTGCTGCTTCAGGGGTTTTCGCATTATCTTCTGTTGCAATTGCATCTCCCTGGTACCTTAAGAATTACTTATTCACAGGGAATCCCTTTTATCCTTTTTTTTATTCCATATTTGGAGGCAAGGCATGGGATTCTTACAGAGAAGCAATATACATAGAAGGACTATCCCGCTTCTTTACAGGAAGCGGCTGGATTCACTATTTGCTCTTCCCGGTAAGTTTTTCCATAGGGATGAAACCTCAGGAAGCCGGCTATTTCGGGCTTGATGGGATTGCTGGAATTTTTCTTATTCTTATGATTCCTGCTGCAGTCTATTTAGCAGCAAACAGGCAAACAAGAACCGTGACAAGTCACTTTCTTATTTTTCTTTCTTTCTTCTTTTTCATCTGGTTTTTCTCTTCAACACAAACGCGGCTATTCCTGCCGGCTTTGCCTGCAGCAATTCTTATAATAATGATTGCCGTCCAAAACTTTAAAGGGGACATAAAATGGCGACAAACAATCTTTTCCATATTCATCGCAGGCTCAATCTTGTTTAACCTTTATCACAATCTAAAGTTCTTCAGTGAAACTATGTCCTGGGAATATCTTAGAGGTAAGCAAACACGAGCTGAATATCTCAGGAAAAAAATTCCTGAAACTTATCCTGCGATTGAATACATTAACCGGGAATTGCTTCCTGATTCAAAGGTATGGCTCATATGGATGAAGAACCAGGGATATTACTTTGAAAGAGAACACTACAGTGATTCAATTTTTGAATCTTTTACCATGGAATCATTATTAAGCGACGATTCTACTCTGGACAAACTTCTTTCATTCATAAAAGAAAAACAAATCACTCATATATTGATAGATGAAAACCTGTTTCTTTCAACAACTCCTTTTGACACTGAAGAAAGAACAAAGGAACTTGAGAAGATGAAAAAACGTTTTGCCATTTTTTCAAACAATTATTCAGACATACAATGGCAGAAAGACGGAATCACACTATACAGGTTACGATTTTCTTCTAATAACAGTTAACGTCCTTTTCCCTCTTGAAATGGGGAGAATGTAGGATATTTCCTCTGCGACGATAAGTCCGCAGCTTTTTATCATTTTATAATCATCCTCTTCAAATAATCTGTAAAAGATTGCCTGCCCCTGCTCTTTTAAGACCTTACAAATGGCATTGCATATGCTGGCATCAGGTTTTACAGCTTTTGTAGTTACTATATCAAAATGCTCGGAGAAATTTTCTTCATGCGATTCAAGAGGAAACTTGCCGCACCATGCATTGATATCATTAAGCTCCAGCTTCCTTACAATATGCTTTAAAAAATTTACTTTCTTGATACGGCTTTCAACCATGTGCACACTTATGTTGTTTCCTTTGGCAATCTTTAACGGCAGGGCAGGAAACCCTCCTCCTGAGCCAATATCAAGAAGTACAGAATAGTTCTGAATAAGCTCTGAGCCAAGCCTTAATGGTATCAAGGAATCTAAAAGCTGTTTCTCAATAAGTTCATCAAGACTTACTATAGAAGTGAGATTTATTTTTTTGTTCCATTTGAAAAGTTCCGCCAGATAGGATGCAAATTTTACAGTCGCTTTGTCATCCTGTATGAACCGCGCCATGCGGAGGATATACTTTATTCTCTCTAAAATAACTTCTTCGCTTAGCTCTCCTATCCCCTCTGTCTCTTTTGCCATTTAAACACCTGCCGTTCTGCCAGCACTGTTTCTGTTCTTTATGTAAACCATCAAAATTGACATAGCCGCTGGAGTGGTTCCTGAAATCCTTGAAGCCTGTCCTAAAGTAATGGGCCTTATCTTTTCGAGCTTCTCCCTGACTTCACTTGAAAGCCCGGAGACCTCGGAATAATTAATGTCCTGAGGGATCTTTATCTTTTCAAGTTTTTCCATCTGCTCCACCATGGAAGCCTGTCTCTTGATGTATCCTGAGTATTTTACCTCCATCTCAATCTGACGGGCCGTGTCGTCCGGAATAGGTTCATGGTCGCCGATAAATCCCGAAACATGGCAGTACCTTATTTCCGGACGGCGTAAAATCTCTTCTGCTGTCTGCGATGCTGCAAGAGGAGTGGAATCGATTGAATTCAAATATTCATTGATTTCCTTGTCAGGGTTTACAACGGTACTCCTGAGAGAGAATATCTTTCTCCTCATAGTTTCTCTTTTTTCCTGAAACATATCGTAAATCTCGTGAGATACAAGACCCAGCCTAAAGCCGTAATCCATGAGGCGGATGTCCGCATTATCCTGTCTTAAAAGGAGCCTGTATTCAGCCCTTGAAGTAAACATCCTGTAAGGTTCTTTTGTCCCTAATGTTACGAGGTCGTCAATGAGAACTCCAGTATAAGCCTCAGACCTTTTCAAAACAAATGGTTCTTCGCCTTTAATTTTGAGTGCTGCATTTATCCCGGCCATCAATCCCTGAGCCGCCGCTTCTTCATAACCTGATGTTCCGTTTATCTGCCCGGCATGAAATAAATTATCAACCTCTTTTGTCTCAAGCGTGGGCTTAAGCTGTGTCGGAAAAACAAAATCATATTCAACAGCATAGCCCGGAACTAAAATCTCAACTTTCTCAAGCCCTTTAATGTGGTGCAGAAACTCTAGCTGCACTTCTTCAGGAAGACTTGTTGAAACGCCATTGGGATAGATGAGCTCAGTTTCAATCCCTTCAGGTTCAAAGAAGATCTGATGGCTTGTTTTATCCGCAAATTTTACAATCTTGTCCTCGATTGAAGGGCAATAGCGTGGACCAGTACCAATAATAACCCCAGCATAGAGCGGGGATTTATCGATGTTATTTTTGATTACAGAATGGACTTTCTCATTGGTGTGGCTGATATAACAGGAAACTAAGTTAACAGTTTTTTTATCCGTAAAATGCGAAAAGTTAAGCGGAGGTTCATCTCCGGACTGAGCTTTCATAATGCTAAAGTCAATGCTGTTCTTCAGCAATCGGGGCGGAGTCCCTGTCTTTAATCTGCCAAGCTTTATGCCAAGGCTTTCGAGGCTCGCTGAAATCCCGTAAGATGCCGGATCTCCCACTCTTCCACCATCGCTTTTTTTAAACCCTGTATGCATGAGACCGCGAAGGAATGTCCCTGTTGTAAGGATCACTGTCCTGCTTTCAATTCTTTCACCCTTTGCAGTGATTATGCCGGCAGCTTTTCCATGGCTGGTTATTATAGAAATCGCTTCATCTTCAATCAGAGAGAGATTAGGAGCATTACTGAGCACCTCTTTCATTCTCGCTGAATAGGCAGATTTGTCAGCCTGAGCCCTTGGTCCCCATACAGCAGGACCTTTTTTTGTGTTCAACATCCTGAACTGTATGCCGGTGTCATCAATGGCTTTGCCCATCTCACCTCCAAGGGCGTCAATCTCCCGGACAATATGACCCTTGGCAACTCCGCCGATAGCCGGGTTGCATGACATCAGCGCAATGCGGTCAATGCTGAATGTGATGAGCGCGGTTTTAAGCCCCATCCTGGACACTGCAAGTGCTGCCTCGCACCCCGCATGTCCCCCGCCGACAATTATGCAGTCAAAAGACAAAAATATTCCCCTTTAAATTTTATTCCTATTTATAAACCTCTTTATTATATCAGGTTCTGAGATGATATTTTTTTAATGATTCATTGTCAAACAGGACAGGGTAGGGAAATTACAATTTCAGTCCTTTGTCCAGTTGCTGACAATCTGGATTATCTCGCGGACATAAGCGCATTCGCATTTTGCAGGGCATCGGCGCAGTTCAGATTGGTGCAGACAGTAGCCGGGACAATCTTCGCTTCCTGTTGCACGATCTTCGTAAATAGGACCTTTATAAAAGTCATGAAAAGCATCAACCATGATAGCTAATGATGTGCCGCAGGAATCATGGTTAAAGAGGAAAAAGCCTTCGCCAAGTTTCTTGAAGTTAGTCTGATACCCAATGACGCTGACACGCGGATCTTTAAGGAACTCTTCACGGCTGTCCCATACAACTTCACAGAGGGGACATTTCTTAAATGAGGTGATATAAGTTTCCATATTCTGTCATTAAATCACTTTTTTAAATTCAATGCCAAAGGATTTTTGTTTTGATGGAGATTATTTTATTTCCCGACCTTCTTTCCACCTATCACAGCGCTTATAAGCAGATCCGATGAATTCATTATAAATGGCTCTCCACCCTGCGGGCTGTAGATATTGACCCTGGCATCGCTTTTCACAATGCCTATTCCCTTTGCAAGCCACTCTGTGAGCACTACGTTTATAACTATCTCGCTAAAAACATCATCCCTTGTCAATGTTACCTTTAGGCAATCATCAAACTTTCCTGCAGGGACAGTCACATTTTCTACCCCATCAAATACTGTAATATCATAAAACTCCCCCTCATCCTGCATGCTCCCGTCAGAGTTGTGCCTAAAAAGATGACAGGTGTTGTAATGAATATCGCCTGCGCGCATCTTTGCGGGAATAACCAATGTGGGCGGGGTGTAGATGAGATAGTTTGGCGCCATTCCCAGATGATGTTTGTAATCCCTTACACCGTAAACAGGATCAACAAGGGTGCAGAAATACTCCTCTTCATTATCAACCTGCACCTTCTTTGGAACTTCCACGCCGTGAAATATTTCAGAACCTTCAATCTTATAACTTACTTCTTTTTCTCCGCGGTCAGACTTATTGAAATAAGTCCACCTGTTCCCCTGAAGAATTGAAAAATATGAGCTCATATTATAAATCGTATCGTTCATTTGCCTGCCTCCGAATTGGTTAACAAACTTATACTATTATTTCATCCTCCCTTTGCCATATTTGTCAAAGAGTCTGGACTAAAATGTCACAAATTATTTTCTACTAAAATGAATTAGTTATAGTAATTTATTGAATTTTAAAGCACTATCTTTCCTATGTCAGAAATAAAAGAGTCTGGCATGAAACATGCTAATATCTTTATGAGAAATTTTTTTTGCTTATGGGAGGTAATAACAAGAGATGAAAAAAGAAGGTGGTAACGGAAGTGCTCCAAAGTTTAACTATCTACACTACAATAATCGCGGAGTTTTCTACAAGAACAGAGGATTGTATACAAAAGCCATAGAACAATATGAGAAGGCAATATCGCTTAATCCAAAGTTCGATAACGGTTATTACAACCTTGGTTCCGTTTATTATGAAATAGGGAAATTCGACGAAGCCTTCAAGAAGTGGAAACGTGGTCTGACAATAAACAAAGAAAACGACCTGATAAAAAAGAGCCTGAAGAAACTCCTGCCTCTTTTAAAAGTTTCCGGCCGGAATTAATTATATTCTATTCCTTCTTGTCTTTTGAAAGCTTAGAAACATAGTCTATTCTTTTTGCAATCGATGGATGGCTGTGGAAAGCAAACTCTATCAGCCCATTAGGATTCTTATCCGCAAGATTCTGCTCTGCAAGCCTTTCCATAAGCATTCTGAAAGCTTCCGCATTCGCTGTAAGTGAAAAAGCAAAACGGTCTGAATATCTCTCGAGGCTTCGCGAAAAACTGTTGATTGCCGGCAAAGTCACAAGGCTCACGAATGACGCTATAAGTATGAAAAGCGGCAGTGACGCAATATCGGACATTCCGGTAAAACCGAACTTAGAAGAACCGGACGCAAAGATTGCGTCAATCAGTTTGAAACTTATAAATATCAACACTGTCTGCCATAGCAGCATTTTTAGAAGATGCCTTCCCTTCTGATGCCCAAGTTCATGGGCTATTACGGCTTCTATTTCATCAGGTGTGTATGAAGAAAGCATGGTGTCTGATATTACGATTCTGCGCGTTTTCCCAAGCCCCATTAATGCGGCGTTTGCGGCTTTAGTCGTCTTGCTTAGGTTCATGGAAAAAATCCCATTAACTTCAGCGCCGCCTCTTCGTGCAAGTTCAAGAAGCCGGTTTTTCAAACATTCATCCTCTATGGGAGTAAACTTATAAAAAAGGGGCATAAGTAGCACAGGGGCAAGTCTTGCAAGTATTACAGAGAAGAAGGTGAAAACCAATGACGCGATTATCCACCAGGCTGAAGAGCTTTTTTTTATTATTAGATAGAGGACTTCAACAGAAATTCCGCCCAATATAATGGAAACAGCGACGCCCTTAATTTCATCCCAGCACCATCCTCCAAAAGTGCGGTTTGACTGCCCGTAACGGTGCTCAACAAGGAACCCTGATACAAAACTGAAAGGAAGTGAAAGCGCTTCAAGTATCCCAAAAAATAAAAGAAAATAACCGAAGACCGCGGCATAATAATTTGCTGTCAACAACAAGCAGTAATCACGGACAAGTATGGATGCGCCGGAGAAAAGAAACCACACAAGGAAAGCAGTCTCTGTTACAAGTGTTGTGACTGTTAATATGCGTCCTTCAAAGGCATATTTCTTGGCTTTTCCATCAGTTTCAGAAAATGTCATCCCTTTGCTTTCCCATGAAGTTCCTTTTTAAACTTTATTATCTCGGCAGCTATGCTGACTGCGATCTCCTCCGGAGTTTCACTATGTATTGGAATTCCTATGGGAGAGTGCACCCTCTTTATATCCTTATCATCAAAGCCCTGAGATTTCATTGAGTCGAACAATGCCTTAAGCTTTGCCCTGCTCCCTATCATCCCCACATAACAGGCATTTGTCCTTAGGCTTTTCTCAAGCATCATCCTGTCATATTTGTGTCCCCGCGTCACTATGACAATATAGGTATTATCAGTTATCTTGAGCTTTTCAAAGAGATTCTCAAATTCACTTACAATAATCTCATCAGCCTCCGGAAATCTTTCTGCCGAAGCATACTCGTCGCGGTCGTCTGCAATTATAAGACGGAAACCCAGCATATTGAGTAATATTCCAAGATTAAGCGAGATATGTCCTGCACCTAAAATAATCGCTGTATCAGGAACAGCAACAGGTTCTATCAAAACCTGCATCCAGCCGCCGCACGCCTGCCCTTCGCCTTCAAGGGGATCATCGAGAAGGTCAAATTCCAATATCTTTACCTTCCCGTTTTTTATCACTTCCTTTGCCTCGTCCCATACCTGTCCTTCAACGCAGCCGCCTCCGATAGTTCCGCGTGCCGTTCCATCCCCTGCTACTATCATCTTTGCTCCGACTTCCCTTGGTGTAGAGCCCTTAGTCTTTATAATGGTCACAAGGGCAGCCGGGATTCCTTCATTTTTAAGTTTAACTATCTCTTCAAAGATATCCATTTTACGATTCCTCCAAAAGTTTTTTATAATCTTCCGGCGTATCAAGGTCAATGACCGTTCCCTTGCAATCAACTGTAATTTTAAGGATATCATTTTCATGTGCTTCAATCAAACCCTTGAGCCCGTTCCTGAAAGTACCCCCCAATATTTCCTCCCTCAAGGATTTGTGCAGGATAACGGGATGCCCTTTAGCTCCATTATAAACAGGGATTATTATTTTTTTGTCTGAGCTGTCAAAAGTCTCCACAAGCCTGTTTACTGTTTCATAATCAACTAAAGGATGTTCGCCCAGGAATATCATGACTCCCCCCGGTTCACCGCCAAGGGATTTCACACCGCACACAATCGACGAAAACATATCTCCTTCCGGCTCAGGGTTAAATGTCTTAATGATTTTTTTATTATGAGGGATAAGCCTTGAAATATCTTCATCACCTTTGCGCAGGACGGTTACTATTTTGTTCACATCAGATGAAAGCAGGGTATCAAGGATTGTCTCTATTACTGTTTTCCCCCTGAAAGGAAGAAGAAGTTTTGAGCTTCCCATCCTCTGAGATTTTCCGGCACAGAGAAGGACAACGGAAACCATTTTCAGATAGAAACCATTTTAGATGTATGATTTATTTTTTAATGCTTTAAAAACTCTCTCAGGGGAAAGAGGAAGTTCGTTTACAACTGCCCCTGTTTTTTTGCGCACTGCATCTGCTATTGCCGGAGCGGTCGGAACAACCGGAGGCTCACCGATACCTTTTATTCCGTAAGGTCCGTCCTTTGAAAGTTCCCCCTCTATCATCACAACATCTATCTCGGGCACATCCTTAATGGTCGGAGTGCCGTAATCTGAAAAATTGTCGGTAAGTACGCGCCCTTTATCATCAAATACGATCTCCTCGGAAACTGCAAAGCCGAATCCCTGAATGACAGCGCCTTCAACCTGCCCGTAAAGTAAAAGCGGGTTGAGCACCTTCCCAATATCATGAATGGAAGTAATCTTTTTTACGTCTAACTTTCCGGTTTCACTGTCAACATCAACTTCCGCAAGCTGAAGCCCGAAGAGCGTAGCGCTGTTTTGCGCAACTGAGCTGTTCTGGGCAAACATGACCTTCCCGAGTTTTCTTCGTGAATATTGAGCGACTTCAGCAATGCTTATGGATTTTCCTGATTCAGGGTTGAGAGCTTTCCCCTTTTCGAAAATTATTTTACTCACGTCTTCAGTCTCAAGACGTCCGGCAGCAATCTTAATTATGTCAGCCTTTAGAGCTTCTGCCGCACTCTTTACAACATACCCGACATTGAAAGCCATTGAGCTTCCTGAGGTTGGCGGAGTAACCGGGGCTGTAGATGTATCAGGTGAAATTATCTCTATACTCTCCATGTCAATATCTAAGACATCTGATACTATCTGTGCAAATATTGTCCGCGAACCGGTAAGATCAGAAATCCCGGTATAGACGGCTACCCTTCCGTCATCGCACAAACGAAGAAGAATTGACGAGGGAGCTGCCCGCGTTTCCCATATACATGCGGCAATTCCGATTTCATCTTTGTTGGGCTTGCTGTTTATTATTTCTTCTGCCTTGTCGAGGACTTTTATAAATGAGTCCCCGCGTACAGGTTCCCCTGAAATCCTCACATCTCCATCGCGGACAGCGTTTTTCTTCCTCAATAAAAGAGAATCCACTCCTGCTGCTGCGGAGGCACGGTTTATCATTGATTCAAGTGCAAAACAGTATTGGGGCACGCCGGGCGCTCTGAAAGATGCTCCGCTTATCTTGTTTGTATAAACAGCATTGCCTTCCAGCTTTGCGTTCGCTATCTTGTATGGTCCGCAGCCATTATTGGTTGCCGCATACATGAGGATTGGTCCAAAATCAGCCCATGCGCCAAGCTCATAATATAACTTTGAATGAAGTGCAGTTATGGTGCCGTCCTTTTTAACACCTATCTTTACATTTATTACTGATGAAAATCTGGGTTTGCCGAAACGGAGCTCTTCATCCCTGTCTATATAGATTCGCACAGGAGCCTTGGCCTTTTTAGAAAGCGCGCAGGCCAGATGTTCTGCAAAGAGGGGAATTTTTCCGCCGAAGCCGCCTCCTGTTTCAATCGCAAAAACCTTAACCTTGCTTATGGGTAGAGAAAATATGGCAGAAATCTTCTGCTGTATTACAAAATAACCCTGCGATGAAGTCCAGATCATCACACCCTTCTCAGGGTCCCAGTTCGCAAGGGTAACATGCGGTTCTATAAAGGCATGGTGTATCTTTGGTGTCCTGAATGTGTCCTCGAGAACTACATCCGCTTCCGCAAAACCTTTATCTAGATCCCCCTGTATCAACTCCATGGATGAACAGAGATTCCCATCTATTCCCAATTTTTTTGCCGTGCCTTCAGATATGAGATCATCCTGAACAAGTGGGGCACCTTCTTTTAAAGCCTCGATAGGATCAAAAACCGAAGGAAGCTCATCATATTCAACCTTTATCTTTCTTAGCGCTTCCCGTGCTGCATCTTCGCTTACTGCGGCAACTGCGGCAACCCTGTCACCAATATACCTTACCTTGCCACGTGCAATGGTCATCTCATCTTCGATCATAAGGCCTGTTCTTTTTGGCGGGAAATCTTCGGATGTGATTATTGCCTTTACACCTTCAACTTTAAGCGCCTCCGAGTAGTCAATGCTTAAAATCTTTGCATGAGGAACCGGACTATATAAGATCTTTCCTATCAATATTTTCTCTGGAAGAACTATATCCCCTGTGAAAAGGGCTTTACCGGTCACCTTATCCCTTGACTCGATCCGCGGGATTGATTTTCCTATAAGAGTCATTTCTTTTATTTATCCATTTTTGGCAATGTTTAAATCAGCGATTTAACTGCCCGCATTATACTTGCATAGCCTGTACAGCGGCAGAGGTTCCCCTCAAAATAATGCTTAATCTCTTCATCAGAAGGTTTGCTATTCTCTTCAAGAAGAGACTTCGTCGTTAATATCATCCCCGGAGTACAATATCCGCACTGGACTGCACCATTATCAATAAAGGCTTTCTGGATTGGATGAAGCTCTCCATCCTTTTCAAGACCTTCGATTGTAGTTATATCCATTCCATTAATAGTCATTGCAAGTACGAGGCAGGAATTTACAGGTTTGCCGTTAAGTAAGACCGTGCATGCGCCGCAATCTCCTCTCCCGCACCCTTCCTTTGTCCCTTTTAGATTAAGCCCTTCTCTCAGGACAAAAAGAAGTGTCTCTGTCCCATCAACAAGGACTTCCCTTACTTCGCCGTTGACATTGAATGTAAGAATTTTTTTCATTTATCTGCCGCTGCCGTTTTTAAGTATTGTTAATCCTCTTCTTACCAGCGCATTAACCATATCCTTCCTGTACCATGCAGATGCCCTTGCATCTGTAATAGGCTTTGCCTCATCTGATGCGATCCTGGCGGATTCGGCTATGGTTTTTTCATTGAGAAGTTCCCCTGTCAATGATTCCTCTGCCTCAATTGCACGCATTGGAATAGGAGCGACTGAGCCCAATGCTATTCTTGCGTCAGCTACTTTGCCATCAGATGAAAATTCAAGCCTTATGCAAACGCCAACTACCGAAATATCCATTGCCCGGCGCTTTGAATGTTTAATGAATATCCCCTTCCCGGCCTTTTCTTCAGTTTCAATATCCAGTAAAACCTCATCTGCTGCGGCGCATGAAACACCGTTATCAACAAAGAAACTATTGATACTTACCTTCCGCGATGCTCTGCTTTTCTGAAGTGTAAGCGTTGCATCCAATGCAAGCAAGGGAAGTGCTAGGTCAGCACAGGGAGAAGCATTGAAGATATTTCCTCCAATGGTGGCAAGATTTCTTATCTGCACAGAACCTAAGCTTGCTGCTGCCTGTTGTAAAAAAGGATATTTATTTCCTATCAAAGATGATTTTTCTATATCGCGCACCGTAGTCAAAGCGCCTATCCTCAGCCTGCCCGAGCTATCATTTATTTGATTGAATTGTCTAAGTGCTTTCAGGTCAACAATGTAATCAGGCTGTTTATCACCGTCTTTTACGGAAAGCAGAAGGTCGGTCCCTCCGGCAAGAAGGGCAGCCTTCCCCTTTTCTTTTGACAGAATATCAAGCACTTCATCAATGCTCTGCGGTGCGATATATGTAAATTTCAAAATTCAGACCTCAATATATAAAGTGGAATTTTGATTAAAAGAAATGCATGTAAAAGTCAAACTGAAAGAGAATGGTTTTTGGATTTATTGAATGATCAATACAGGGGAGGAGAAACTCTCTCCCCTGTATCTAATATTGCGGGATTAAAGCTTATCAGATAATTCTGTGAGTGAATCGTTCAATGTACCGGCAAGAGGAACAATTTCATACTCAAGAAGGTCGGCAAGCAGTATCCAGTCATTGTTGCTTTGAGCACCCATCATCTGAGTCAACAGATCAAAGAATACTTTTTCGTTTTCTTCTATTTGTCTTTTATCATCAATCAGCAAAGGACTTGCTTCAGCAAATATTTTCAAGTCTGAAAGAAGAAGAGATATAGTCTGCAAATCATCTATGAATAGAATCAGTTTTTCACTTCCCTGACCCTCTTCGCCCATCCTGAAGTGCCCGGCTATTTCTTCTATCTGGTCTTTTACACCGATAAAAAACTCTTTAGCAGAAGAAATGGCCGCCTTTGCTAATATGTTTATTACTTCTGTTCCAGAATTACTTTCTCCCTCATATGCTGGTGCTGTATTCATTGTTTTCTCCTCCATATTTATTATTTCGAAATACTGAAGCACTGAATGTTTCTCTCATAAGGTTTACAATCTTTTCTATCCGCTTTTCATATGTGTGTTCCTCTATAACGCGATGATAAGCTTTAGATGATATGCTTTTTCGTTGCGTCTCATTTTTTCTGTAGAATTTGATAAGCTCCACTATCTCTTCATGGGATTTATACGAAACAGTCTCCTTCTCAGAAAAAAGTTCAAAAAGGTCGGGCTGGGAATCGGTAATTAGAAAAGCCCCGCAGGCAGCGCAGTCAAAAACCCTTTGGTTAAGAGCGGTGTTCATTTGAAAACTCGTGCAATTGATATTCACAGTAGAGGCATTGTAAACTAAAGGAAGTTCTGAATAATAATCAACATTCCCTTTTAGATATTCCTGGGGAATAAACTTTCTCCATTCTTTGTCTCCGTATATCAGAGCTCCCTCTTTTATTCCTTCTTTGACTACATTATGACGGTAGTGCATGGTCGCTTTCCAGGTAAGGTAGGCCTCCAGCTCTATTTTTTTCTGAAGGCTCAAATCATCTGATATTTTGTCTGAGCTAATAAGAGAATCTATTATCGATAACATCTTGATCTTATGGTCAGCCATCTGACGTGCAACTGCTTCTGCTTCTATAACATCAAGAGATGCTATCCCTGCGATTTTTTTCTTCCATTTATCAACTGCATCGAACATTGAATTTCCGACAAAGGAGGCATCGGTACGATATTTCATTACTCTTGCAGAATTACCCATAGGTTTGAAAATCTCAGAATCAGCCGCAAGAGGAAGATATGTAACATCAATGTAACCCCGCTGGCTCATACTTTCCATACAGGTTTTTTCCCACATGAATAACCTGCAGAATTCTGAAACATTTGACGTGTTATCTTTTAATGCGAACGCCGGACTGTCAACGTACCATATAGCAAAAGGAACTTTAAGGGATGACAGAAGGCTCGAAAGCTTTCCTTCTTCGTCAAATCCCAGATGATTTACGGTAAAGATAAAGTCCGGTTTAAAATCAATTATGGAATTTAAAAGCTGAGATATGAAATCACCGCTCCCTGAAAGCGGAACAGTCCTGACTATGTGTCCCAAATTGTTAAATGCCTTTATGCATTCCTTTACAATAAAATACTTCGAATCAAAAACCATTACCTTGCAGTCAGATGATGAGAACTTCCTGTAGTCAGCTCTCTCCCGTATAAGAGAGTTCTTTACATTGGCTATTGCAGAGTGAAGGGAAGAATAAAAACCATCCCATATTTTGTCCTGAGCGGGATTTATCACAGATGCCAAAGACTTAAAACCGGATCTAGCTCTTATCGCTGTTATCTTATCAATTATTTTTGAGAGAGAATCATTTAAAATTATCTGGAGCTGTCCGGAATTTAAAACATCTGAAAGATCTATGAGGGATAAAGTTTCTCTTAAGAGGGCCGGCTCTCTTTCAACCCATATTATTTCACTTTCCTTTTCGATCTTCTTAAAAATTTCTTTCAGAATATATCCTGAGCCTGCACCCAGGAATATCAGGATTTTCCCACGTGATTCTGATATCAACCTGTTGCTCAGATGCTCCGCCTCCTGCGATGGTGCATAGGAACTTGAAATATTAATCCAGCAGCCTTCCTCTTTAGATACTGCAATAAATTCTTCCCCGTTTTTCGCGACTTCCCGTTTAAATGAAATTCCGCTGTCATTAGTAAGGGTTTTACCAGAAATATGACTGTATATTTCCGGATGCGATTTCTTCAGGCATTCAATATTTTTTTTAAATTTTTCCGACATCTTGAAGAACTCCATTAGAACCAGAACAACTGAATCCTGATGACATACACCCATGATAATCGATAAATGGCCGCAGAATATTTTTTAATGAAAGGCAGTATTTCCGTAGTTCGCGATATAGAGCTAAATATGTCCAAGCGACTTTTGCAGGATCGTCAGAATCTATGCTTTCCCTCTTCATGCGGTAAACATCGCAGACAGGTGATAACTGCCTTGTTATGCTTGCAATCTCTTCTATTGAGACATCTATGAGAGAAACCTTTCTGGCCAACTCCGATATATGTGTATGGTGTTTTCCCGTTGATGATGAACTGAGTAAATCTACTATTTTTTTAACGAGCCCCTCACCTTCTGAGGCAAGTATTTCTATTTTAGATATCGCATCAGCCGTTGATTTTAAAGAATGGGAAAAGTGGCCAACTCCGGACACGTCATATCTGCCCGATATTTTTTCAAATACTTCCCTGCCTTCCTGTTCACCTGCAACATCCTTTATAATGCTTTTCCAGAACCCCCTGTATATCTGCCGCCAGAAAATATTTTCATCGATTTTTCTGTAAATCAGAGGATAAAAATCAAGAAACCCGCATTCATCAAATACGGTTTTATATACATTCGAATTTAAAAACTTCCCTGAATCCCGGACATCATTTATTCCCTTTAAACCAAGCATTTCTTCTGTCAGGAGAAACACTTCTTCAGGAACAATGGTTTTTTTGCAGATTTCATTTAGACAGCTGACATTAAAACCACAAGGGGCGCAGACTATCGAGGTCTGAATTACCGCATGACCATCACCATATGGTCCGGTTTCCCAAAAATTTACAGGACCAACAGAAATTTCTATTACCTTAACCCCGGCTGCTGTTGCTACATGCATAGTTCCCGTATCATTAGTAATTAAAACTGAACAGCGTGAAACAAAGGCTGAAAGGTTTTGAACCGTAGTCTTACCCATTGTATTTATAACTTTAACGCCTGAGATATTCTCTATTTCTTCCCCAATAGGTTTTTCCTGTTCAGAACCGAAGAGAGCTATCTTTACATTAAGCTTTTCTGAAAACATGCGCGCCAGCGAAGCGAAAAATTCAACCGGCCACTGTTTATGGGATTTGCTTGCCCCTGGCTGCATTCCTATAAGGATGTCATCTTTTTTAAGATCTGATTCCTCATAAAATAGAAGGGCATCTCTTCTGTCATCTTCAGTTATATCAAGTGAAAGCTTCCGTTCAGAATTGCCAGACCTTCCGGAAAGAAGATACATGTCAACAAGGTTGAAAGGGTTAAAATACCGGTTGATGGCAGCATTGAAGAAATAGACCATCCATTGATTTTTTATTACCCTGAATCCTTTTGAATCAACGCAGATGCCATTAATCTCATCAACAGTAATCATCGTAGTTAAAAGCGCGCTCATCTTTGAGTGCGTCAGGTTATATATTTTATTGAACTTCTCGTTGTTCAATGAACACACAAGTGATTCTATTTCGTGATAGCTTTCAATCAGGCTTTTCTGTGCATCGACAATATTCTTCCCGGTTTTTTCAACGTCGAACTTTATTACCCTGTCAACAAAAGGCATCCTGCTGCAGATAGCTGAAAATCTTGAATTCACCATCAGCACTATTTCGCTGCCGGGATTTGCCTGTTTGATACTCTTCAACAATGGGGTAGATTGTATGAGATCTCCCATGCGGGTGAGATTTATAACTAGAATCTTCATATCAGGCAGCCACAAACTCGCGCATCATTAAAAAAATCATCTCAGAGCGGGTGAGTGTTCCTTCTCCCTTTCTTATTTTGTCTGCAACTTCTGAAATTGTCAGTCTGTCATATCCTTCAAATTTCGAGAATAGCGCCTCCAGTTCATTATTCCCGGAAGCTTGTTTCATAAGGTTTTTATAGGAGTTTATGTCTTTTACAGGATTTGAAATTACGGTCCCTTCCCCACAGGTAACTGCCCGAAGGACCTCTGTCATTCTTTTCTCATATGTATGATCTGCAAGAACTTTTTGGCGGGCTTTTTCTGATATTTTATTTCTCTCTTCAGGATGATCCAGATAATAGGACATCTTTCTCCGAAGATCCTGAATATCGCTGAAAGTTTCTATTTCTTCTCCGACTTTAAAAAGTCCCTCAAGGTCACTTCTGTAATCAACAAGCTGAAACCCACCGCATGCTGCTATCTCAAATGTCCTGGGGTTCACAAAATCTCCATGGGGGTTAACGCCTGAATGGTAGGTAGAAGAATGCATATTGAGATTGATTTTTGTAGAATTAAATATTTTTACCGTGTCTTCAATTGAAATCCTTTCGCTGTCACGCTGCACAGCATTTTTGAAGAAAGGATCATCATTGGGCCAGTCAGTTCCCCATATCTTAAAATCATAATCTCTCAGCATCTTAAAGAAGGAACGTCTGTTATAATAGCCTGCACCCATGAAAGATACGTCACTTTTGAACGTTGCCATTTCTTCTTCCTCAAGTGGCAGCGGTTTGTGAATATCGGGATGGCATGCAGCGGGAAGATAAAAATAATTTTTCATTCCCATCCTCCCAATCTCTTCATGAAACTCCCCTTTTTGTATTGTAAAGAAATAGTCATAGTGCTGGACTATATCTTTCCAGTACTGCATAAGCCTGTAGTCTTCGACAAACCAGTAACATAGGGGGATCTTCAGCGGCTTTATCCTTTTAACTATATCCATGCTCAATGGAGACTGCGCAAGGGCAAATATCATAGACGGTCTTGTTTCAAGAACTCTTGCAACAAACATTTCTCCGATGAGAGAAAGGAAAAGACCTTTTAGCTTTGCAGCATTAGTCTTATCGTAAGTTATTTTATCAATTTCTTTGTAAAGGGCATAAAATCTGCTCATGTCAAAGCGCTCAACTCTGCATCCAAGTTTTTCAAAAGCAAGACTTGTGTATTCTGCTATTGGATAGGATCCGCCATAGAGTGGATAAACCACCATTACTCCAAGCCCCTTGTAATCTTCAGGATTAAAACTGCTGAGCTTGTTTAAAATTGATGAGTAATTAAAATTATGGACTGTCCTTTTAAAAGATGGATGAGTGAATATTAAAGGGTTCGGGCCTGCGTTATCCTTTATGTCTTTTACGAAGAAATCTTCATTCCCCTTATCAGGAGAAAATATAAATATCGAAGAAAGAAGTTCCCCTATATCTCTGGCTTCCAATGCGGCTCTCAATATTTCCTTATCAGGCTCAATTACAATAACAGGCAGATTACTATTGCTTTTTAACAATTCTTCAACGTGGTAACCAATCCCCATGCCAAATATGACTATGGAGCTGTATGATTCTAAATTTTTCTCCAATAAAAACTTTTCAATCAGTGAAGCTGACTCCTGTTTTGGATCGTAAATGCTGTGGTATAGCTGTCCTGATATTTTTAAAGTTGGCGTGTGTCTTCGCGATTCTAAAATTTCGATATGTTCGCCTGAAATGATTGCATTTATTTCACTCGCAAGTACCGGATTCTTCTCTTTCAGAATGGAAATATTATTTTCAAATACACTCATATAAAATTCCTTAACAGTGAATTAGTCCAAAACAATTTAATGAAGACTCCATTTTTTCATGAATCATTAGCAACTCTTCTTTTCTATTCGCTTTCTTAATCAATGCCTCATTAAAAAAGAAAAATTCTAATGCGTGTTTTAAAGGGTGGAAACGGTAAAACCATTTAATCTTCTCATCAATGTCGTTAACTTCAAATTCTTCCTGGTGCCAATTAGATAGAGACAGAATTACATTTTTCCTTGCATTGATGAGCCTGGAAACTGATTTAGCTGCATCTGTAATAGTAGCGTGTTCGCATTTTAATTTTATATTTCTTTCAGAAACATCGTTTTCTTCTTTGCCTCCCTGACAACCAGATAACAGTCCAAACCAAAACCTGCGAAGTGATTCAGTAAAATAATTATTATGCTCCCGTTCTGATTCAATAACAGGTAAGTACGTAACCCCATAATTATCCAACGTACTTTTATAAAAGGAAACCCCATCAGGAATTACATCTTTTATCTTGTCGTTATCCAGGCCGCCCAATATGTTATTTGTAGCGGCAAACACAACCTCCGGACGAAGTTTTCTAACGCACTTCCGTTCATTGCATTCCTTAAACTCCATGCATGGAGAGCAACTTTCAAACGACTGCAACACATAATGCCCTTCATTATAAGGCCCTGTCTCAAAGCAATTTGCAGAGCCCCAAAAAATTCCAAGAACAGGGACTTTCAAATGCACTGCAAGATGCATTGTTCCCGTATCTCCGGTTATCAGCAAGCGACATTTTTTAAGTGTTTCTATCAACTGATGAATATTGGTTTCCCCTGCAAGATTAAATACTCTGGATGAATTTACCTCTGATTCTATTTTGGAAGCTCTTTCTTTTTCTGCGTCATTGCCAAGAAGGAAAACATCTGATTTGAGATTATTGACTATCATTTTTGCGAGAGAAGAAAAATATTCTTCCGGCCAAAGCCTTTTACTATTACCGGCTCCTACCTGAAAGGCAATTGCAGTCCCCTCATTCATTCTAATAATATCATTGTTCTGAGGAACGGATGATTCGAGTTTTTTGTTTTCCTGGTAGCCAAAACCGTTTATTCCTGCAAATTTAAATATATCAGAAAGATTTATGCGGCTATAACGTCTCGCAGACGTTGAGGTAATAAGATACGACATCCATGGATCACTATAGATATCTCTTATGCCAGTGCGAAAATAAAATCCTGCTCTGTCCCGACAATCTATATTGTCAGCAATTAATGCGGCGAGGAAAGAATAGTTTAAATTTATTACCTGGTCGCAGTTAATAGCTTTTAAGCATTCAATTTCTTTTATTATCAGTTCATATTTAGCAGACAAAGAAATATCTTCTCTATTGGCAAATGTTGTCAGCTTCCTGACATCGATAGCGATTATATCATCCGCACAAGATAAGCTCTTCGCTACCTCCTCAAAACGGGTATCAATAAAAAGGATTGTTTCAGAATACTGATTTAATAAATTAAGAAGCGGGATTGTCTGTATTATATCTCCCATTCGTGCAAGCTGAATAACAGCCGTCTTATTTTTTTTATTCATTTGTTATGTTTCACTGAGGAATATGGCAGGATTATTTCAGGCACCATAGTTAGAAATCTTTTTTTCATTACAATAGCTGCCTGAGGGACTCGTTATTTTTTCAATCTCTGCAATGAGCTCGTTAATGCCATCATAGCCAGGTGCGAATATCATTATCCTGTCAGCAAGTTCCATTGCCTTCTGATATTTTCCCACTCTAAAGTAAATTACGCTTAAGCTAAAAAGCATATCTATGTTTGCAGGGTGCAGGCAGACGTATCTCTCAAGATATTGTTCAGCAATTTCTAATTGCCCAAGTTCGGAGGCAGCCTGAACAATTAAGTAAATTGCTTGTGGATTCTCAATATTAAGCTCAAGTGTCTTAGAATACAGTGACAGTGCTTCTTTTTTCTTGCCGTTGTTCCAAAGTGCAATGCCTAACCCGGTAAGGGCTCTACAATTGTTAGCGTTGATTGCTATAACCTTCTCGAAATATTTACTGGCTATTTCATTATTCCCGTTAAGAATAGCCAAACTCCCGAGACCAATAAGTGGCTTTTCAGATTTCGGGTTAATCTTTTCTGCTGCAAGGTAATTTTCTTTTGCTTCTGCATCTTTCATTAAATTGGCAAGACAGTCTCCTGTCTGAATAAAAGTTTCAAAAAGATCAGACTCGCTTATTGTTTGCCCATCTTTGTCATTTACCTTTTTCAGATAATTAAGAGCCATTTCATATTTTTTTAGTTTTTTGTAGCATATGGCTGTATTGATGTAAGCGGCGTTAATAGGGTAATTATCGGAGATCTGATTTAGCTTAGTTTCAGCCTTTTGGTAATCCCCAATTGTGAACAAACATCTTGCAATTCTATTAATTGATTCTCCGTTGCGCGGATATTTCTCAAGGATTTGTTCATAACTTTCAATTGCTGCGTCAAAGATACCTTCATTTTCAAGCTTATAAGCATTCTTAAGAAGATTATTAATATCATCTTCAAGAACTACGTTAGTGGCAACCTTTGATGCCCTAACAATATATTGAATCGTAAAAAAATCTTTGATATCTTCTTCTGTGAGATCATTTATAGTAGTTCTGCCAACCCTTATACTTGTCAGCCCCCTTGAATCATAATTTAAATTCGCAAGTTCTTTTGGCAGCACACAGTTAGTCTTGATGCTATCTATCCTAAAACCATTCCTTGAAAGCATCCTCTCTATTTCCCGAAAAGTGAAAAACCTTAAATGAGTTTCATCCAATATCCCTGCTTTTTGGTACGTCCAATTTCCATCTATTAACTGTGATATAATTGATATATTTCTTACATTGGGAACGCTGACAATGACAGAACCGCTGTTGCTCAAAAGTTTTGTAACTTTATTGAAAGTCTCTTCAGGATTAATTAAATGTTCAATTACGTCTCCAAAAACTATACAATCATATTGCTCGTCAATGGAATTCAGATCAATCTGCTCAATATCACCTTTGATTACATTTGATAGTCTTCCACTTGCGATAGAAGCAATATCTCCCTCTCTTTCAATACCAGTTACAAATTTCCCAATACTTTGCAGGGCTGCACCCATCTCTCCAGTTCCACACCCTATATCGAGTATCTTCTTGGCTGATTCCGGTACTAAGGAGATTATTTCCTCTCTTTTCTGGCTGTAATAAGAAATCCCTTTATTCTCTGACATACAGGATTGATGCATTGTTTCGTTAGAGTCTGTTGTTCTAAATTTATCTAATAATATTTTTTTAAATAACGTATCAATTTGCTCTGAAACTACTTTGCAGCTAAACATTTCAACTGCCCTTTGCCTGGCGAGTTTCCCAAATTCCTGCCTCAGTGTTTCATTCTTCAAAAGTTTCATTATTCCATTGCATATTGACTGAGGATCGTTAGGCTGCACGAGTAACCCTGCTTCTCCAATAACTTCTGGTATTGAGCCCGAGTATGTTGATATAACTGGAACGCCACATGCCATAGCTTCAACTATTGCCATGCCAAATTGTTCTTTCCAGTTTTCTTTTGGTATGCTTGGAAGAATAAAAATATCCGCGCTGTTGTAATAGTTCTTCATTTCAAGATAAGAAGATTGTGGAAGAATTATGAAATTATCTTCAAGGGAAAGCCTTTTAACCATGGCAGTGAATCGATCTTTTTCTGGCCCTCTCCCTATCATCAAAAACTTTAATGTCTTTTTTAGATCTGGGTTCTTATCGAATAATAATTTTGAAGCAAATAAAATATCGTAAATTCCTTTTTCAAATACAAACCTTCCTACAAAAAGTACAATTCGATCGTCATTGTTAAATTTTAGTTCTGACCTGGCCTTATTTCTTATAGTTTTATCAGGTGTAAAAAAGTCTACATCGATTCCCATAGGTATTTTATAGATTTTATCCCTATCAGCACCTTCTATTCTCAATGCATCGGCAGCACGCTCGGTAACTGCTATAAAAGCATCAGCTGAATCAGTTACTGTACGCTTTATGTTAGATAAATTTTTATTATCATCATAAATTAAAGGTATATTTTCCCATTCAAGCACTACAAGTTTATTCCCAAATTTTTTTCTTGCTACGGCACCTTGAAGTGAAAAAAGCCAGGTAATGTCTGCTGTATAAATAATGTCTTTATCAAATAATTCATATTCCAATCCGAGCATATAGATTGGTGATTCAGGATGAGCAGGTAGTTTTATTACGGGAATCTTTATTTTATCTAGGGAGAAATTATGTTTTTCAGTCGTATATGCAGTTATATCGTAGCGGTCCATTAACAGTTCATAATTCTTCATTTCCCATTCATTAAGGTTTGGACCTCTTACTATAGCAAGTGATGGTTTTTTATTGGCAAGAGATATAAATTGCTTCCTTAATGATTTTCTAAGAGATTCTTTTTCATAAGATTGCAAAGGCCTTGAAACAATATCATACTCTCTGTATAGCAAATCTTCTTTTTTCTGAAATCCACTCCCGGGAATAGTTGAATAGAATTCTCCTTTTTTAGAATATCTTTTTTTATCTAAAAAACCAAAATGAACAACATAAACGTCCCACTGATCTATTATTCCTTCTATTCCGGTAATTATTTCATGAATTTTATTTTTCCATTTTATGGCAGGTGTTTTTTTGAAAATCCTTGGGACAGACTCAAAATTATCATAACGCTTTGAATAATAATCAATGTTTCCAACGAGATTACATTGTCTTATCGTAATTGCATTAGAGTTTGTACTTTCGAGATAACTTCTTATTTCAGTCTCAAATACTTCTGAAAAAACTTCGTCAGAATCTATTCTAACAACCCAATCTCCGGTACAAGCATCTAGTGATTTTTGCCGCTGTTTAGAAAAATCATTATCCCACGACGATTCAATCAATTTAATACGCTTATCAAAGCTTTTTAAAAAGTCTTGAGTCCCATCAGTACTACCACCATCAACCACAACAATTTCATCAGCAAAACTACATGAAGATATCGCATTTCTAATATAGTCAATTTCATTTAATGTAATAATAGAGACTGAAATTTTCACATAATTCTCCAAATCATATTGTTTTTTTTCATCATTGCTTAATGCAATATTCCTGCCATAATATTTATTGCTAAAATATTATGGAGTTAATTGACTAACGCGTTGATTTATATAAACAAATATGAAATGAAAATAGGTAAACAAATTCGGAACGATCCATGAACAAATTGATAGAGGGAAATTATTGCCTATTTAAAATTTTAAATCGAATCATCAAAAAAACCTGATGCCTTACTTTTTTTTAATCCATAACCATTTAGCTGTCTCTTAGCATTCCCAACTTGTTCAATCTTACTTAATGTTTCATCACGTTGTTGATTGACCACTTTTAAAGTTTCTTCATCTATCTTTAATATATTTTTAATAATTTCAATTACTTTAGTCTGGGAGTCATCATCCCTGGGACTTTTTTCTTCCAAGTAATTTTGTTTTGATACAAAAACCTTTTCATTCTTAATGCTCTCATCTATTTTCTCTATCTGATTAAATATTTTCTGTCTTAAATCTTGCAAAAAGAGAATCTGTCCGTAGTTACTCTTATTAGCAGCTTCTCTTTCCTTTGAGGCAATATCATAAATTTTTTGATATAATTGTAATTTATTCTGAACAAGGTTAAATTTAAGTGCCATATTTTTACCCTTACACAGTTAAGGTTATCATTTTTGTACTGTCTCTTTTTTCTGCAATGATCTGCTTGTCGGTGAATTGAAGTTCAATTACCTTATCCCATGATTCTTTAATAGTTTTTAAAATATTTATGGCATTATCAATAAAAACGATTTCATTCTTTAAATTAGCTTGAAGAATCTGATAGTTGACAAACTCATATAAGCTTTGAAGATTTTCAACTAATTTTTTATCTACCTTCTCATCTAACGCACTATTCAGTTCTGCAACTATTCTGGAAGCTTTGGACAAATACACACCCTTTAATTTAAAATCACGTTCTTTAATTTTTATTTTACCCTGTTCTAAAAAGTTTATAGCGCCATCATATAACAATACGATTATTTTAACGCTACTAGCGGTCGAAATCTGTGTTGATTTATATTTGTTCTGATTTGCCAAGGTAGTCATTATAATATTCCTCCATTAAAAGCTTGAAATTAAACTGGATAAAGCAGCATCTTGAGCGTTTAAACTTGAAATAAGAGTTTCCATTGAAGCAAATTGCGCCTGTAATCTCTCCACATATTTATTAATGCTATTAGTTTGACGTGTTATACTTTCATCAATTTTCTTAATTGAGTCTTCCAATCCATTTATACCAGTCTGCAATGTCCCATCTGTAGAGTCAGTCATAAAATCTAACTGATTTACCATCTGTTCAGCTACACCTATAGATAATGTTACACTTCCTTTCGCTCCAGTAGACGAAGAATATATTAAAATTTGAAGTCCTTCTTCTTCATAGTCATCTGCACCCGTTAAACTATTACCTATTGCCGTAGCACTATGTCCATTTATTGTTCCAGCTACATCTTGCCCTGTACCTGATTTTCCTGTTATACCAATGCCTGTAGATTCTGCAGAATCAGCTTGATCTGAGTTTACTGAAAATGAAATACCGGTTCCATAATCCTGACTAAAAAGCTTTAAAGCTCCATTATTATTAACTGCTGAAATCAGGACACTCTGATTTGAAAGCTGAGAGTTTATTTTACTTACAACTTGATCGATCTTATCTCCTGCTGAAAGGTTTACATCATAGCTATTCCCGCTATATACAAAAGTAAGTGTTTCATCAGATGCTAACCCCTCGCTCTGAATCGTTTGGCTACCAATTACTATAGCCTGCAATGGAGCCTGAGTTATATTTACATCATATGTACCGCCATCTGTTTTATCAGAACTTATTGAATAAGCTATTTCACTATTAGTTGTACTTCCATATTTAACAAACAACCTGGCAACATTATCATAATGATCATTAAGTGCATCAGTCAGTTTTGAATCATTTATAGAAAGAGTCCCATCTTGTCCTGTGGAGATTCCGATTTGTGAAAGTGTCGTATATGTATCAGTGATACCAGGCACTATATTGCTTATAATTCGCTTAAGCATAGTTTGTGCATTATTTACAGAAGAATTCCCAAGAAGAGGGCCCTTCACCCCATTGCTCGGATCATATGCCGTTTGATCTTTAATGAGAGTGACAACTTTGTTATAAGCTGAAATAAAATCATTAATATTTTTCTTAACCGTATCATTATCCTGCGAAACTGCCAGGTTTACTGATGTATTTTGTTGCGCAGACTTTAGGTTGATTGTTACACCTGGAATTATATCATCTATTATATTTGATGATTTTCTAAAGTTAATGTTATTAACTTTAATAATGGCATCCGCTGCTTCTTGCAATGTTGGATCATAAGTATCTATTTCAAATCTGTCTCCAACAGAAAAATCAGAAGACCCGGCGGCAAAGGAAATATCAACACCCTCATCAGAAGCATCATATATTGAGGTAGCTGAAGCACTAGTAGTAAAAGCATCATCCGCAGTCCATGTCAATCCACCGTCAGTGGATACTTTAAATTTAGCAGTACCTATTCCCCCAAGAGTTGTCATTTCAATAAGATATGGTTTGCTTTCCGAACCAGTATATGTTCCTGAAGATGTTATAGTTCCATTAAAAGAGTTACTAGGGTTAGAATATGCACTCCCTATTGTTTTATTTGAAAAATCAAGATTTGTATCATTAGCAGTTATAGATATATTGTTATCTGCACCTGTTGAACTTGTGGAAAGAACAAGGCGATATGGTTTTGAAGGTGATCCATCATTAATTATGCTAGCACTTACACCAGCATTACTATTGTTAATAGAATCTTTTAACTGTTGAAGAGTTGTAGTATCATTAATACTTATCGTTGTAACAGAGCCTGAACCAACTTTAAAACTAAAATTACCCGAGATTGCACTAACAGGAGTAACATTAATATCTTCCCATCCCTGACATGCAATTTTATTTGATGTTGCAGTTTGCATAATCTCGACCGCATAATTTCCGGTCTGAGCTGTACTTGATGCTGATGCTGTAAGTAAATCTGCATCGCTAACTGATACAGACTTAATATTAAACTGAGATATGTTATTAAGAGATTGCCCCTCGCTTAATAAAGATGCAAGATTAGTATTGAGTGTGTTTAAAGCATCTATTTTTGTCTGATAGCCTTGCTTTCTCTCGTTAAGTATAGTGATAGGTTTCTGTTCATATTGTTGAAGCTGACTAATAATATCATTAAAATTTATTCCTGAAGCAAGTCCACCTACAGATATACCCATACTTTTACCTCATTATATATATTGCGGAGCCTAATGCAGGCTCCGCAACTTTACTGGAGTATCAATTTTCTATTTTTCGATCAATCTTTGTAATTACCCGAGCAGTGATAGTGCTGCCTGTGGTGCTGCGTTTGCCTGGGCAAGTATTGAAGTACCGGCTT